>NZ_JBHULX010000017.1:105418-264009 GCF_042684685.1 Aquimarina hainanensis
TTATTTTGATATTGATTTTTCATATACAATACCTACTTCAGATGTTGGGAAGTTAAGTTTTGGATTAAAAGCAGGAGGTCATTTACTGAATGTAGATTTTCAGCGATTGAGCAAATTTGATGTTAATGATCCGAGTTTCGAAAATAATATAGACAATAAATTTAGTCCTAATGTTGGGATTGGTTTGTATTATCATACCCCTCGTTTTTATTTAGGATTGAGTGCTCCAAACTTATTGGAGACGGAGCATTTTGATGAGAGTGCTACGGTTGGGGGTAATGATTCTTCAGCCTTTGTAGCTAAGGAGCGTATTAATTATTATTTAATTACAGGTCATACGTTTGATCTCAGTAGTGATGTTAAATTTAAACCAGCTTTGCTGACAAAATTGGTCTTGGGAGCTCCTTTACAGGTAGATTTATCCGCAAGTTTTTTATTGTATGAGCGATTGAGTTTTGGAGTTGGTTACCGTTGGGATGCAGCATTGAGTGGTATGGTTGGCTTTCAGGTCTCAGATGGTTTGATGGTTGGTTTTGCTTATGATCGAGAGACTACTGAACTAGGTAAGGCAGTGTTTAATGATGGTAGTTATGAAGTATTGCTTCGATTTGAACTCTTTAAGAAATACAACAGAATGTTAACCCCTCGTTTCTTTTAAAAAAAAAGTGGAAGATGATGAATTTAAATAAGTATTTGGTTTTAGTAATATTAGTATTAGTTCCTAAGTTTTTTATGGCACAGGAACGACAATTAGAAAAAGCAGATTTAAAATTTAAAAGATATGCTTTTATAGACGCAAGAAAAATTTATTTAGATGTTGCAGAAAGTGGATATTCTTCTTCTGATTTATATAAGAAGTTAGGAGATTCCTATTATTTTAATGGAGAGCTGGAAGATGCTTCAAAGTGGTATGAACGCTTATTGTCAGAATATGAGCAGGAAGTAGGTACAGAGTATTTGTTTCGTTATGCACAGAGTTTAAAAAGTGTGCAACGATATGATGAATCTGACCGTATAATGGAAAAATTTAACGCATTGACTAATGCCGATACAAGAGCTTCACATTATATGAGCTCCAAAGATTATCTGAATTTTATAGAGTTGCAATCCGGTAAATTTGATTTGATCAAACTGGGAATTAACTCTAAAGATTCTGACTATGCCCCCAGTTTTACAAATCAGGGGACTTTGGTATTTGCCTCTTCTCGATTTGGTAATCCTATGGTTAAAACATTGCACGAGTGGAATGAAATGCGTTTTCTTGATTTATTTTCTTCTGAAATAGGAGAAGAAAATGAATTGACAAAACCTACAAAATTGAAAGGACGCATCAATACTAAATTTCACGAATCTTCAACTACTTTTAGTAAAGATGGTAAGACAATGTATTTTACCAGAAATAATTATACGAAAAGAAAGTTAAAAACAAATGCAGCAGGAACTACATTGTTAAAACTTTATAAAGCAACATTAGAAGGAGATAAGTGGACTAATATAGAAGAGCTACCCTTTAATGGTGATGAGTATTCAGTAGCTCACCCTGCTTTAAGTGCTGATGGTACAGTTCTGTATTTTGCCAGTGATATGCCAGGAAGTAAAGGGTTATCGGATCTTTATAAAGTAGCAGTACATGAAGATGGGAGTTATGGTACTCCAGAGAGTTTAGGAGATCTTATTAATACAGAAGGTCGTGAAACATTTCCTTATATCAGTGACTCGGGAAGATTGTATTTTGCTAGTGATGGTCATGTCGGATTGGGAGGACTGGATGTTTTTATAGCAGTTCCAGAAGGGAATGGTTTCTCTGTTCCTTATAATGTAGGACGCCCTGTTAACGGACCGGAAGATGACTTCTCTTTTGTATTGGATGAAGGGACGAAGATTGGATATTTTGCCAGTAACAGAGATGGGGGACAAGGAAATGATGATATCTATAGTTTTAAACAAATAGAAGAATTGATAACCAGCTGTAAACAATATGTCAAAGGAACTATTCTGGATGCAGCAGATGGGGCTGTAATACCAGATGCAGAAGTAGTATTGTTAGACGAGAATAATCAAGAAATACAACGAACAGTATCAAATACTTTTGGAGAATACCGATTTGATATCGAATGTGAAACTCTGTACATTGTAAGAGCATTAAAAGATACATATAAACCATCAGAGAAAAGGCTTACTACAGATAAGGTGTTAGAATTTACCCATGATCTCCCTATAACAATTGAAAAAGGAGGCTTAAGTGAAAAAGAAGCTGTGGAAGGAGATGATTTAGCAAAATTATTAGCGTTATCTCCAATTTATTTTGATCTTGATAAATCAAAAATAAGAAGAGATGCAGAGGTAGAATTACAAAAAATTATAGCTGCATTAAAAGAATATCCTCAATTAAAAATCGATGTCAGATCTCATACAGATAGTAGAGGGACTGATGCATACAACCTATACTTAAGTGATAGACGAGCCAAGAGCACCATCGCTTATATTATCAAAAAAGGAGGGATAGATCCTTCTAGAATAACTGGTAGAGGATATGGAGAAACAGCCTTGATTAATTCATGTACTAATGGAACTCCATGTAGTAAGGAAGAGCATCAATTGAATAGAAGAAGTGAATTTATTCTAGTGAAATAAAAAAAGAATATTATTTTTTTAAAAAACACCTTAATTATTAAGGTGTTTTTTGCATTTTGTAAAGGAACTTCTCACTTTTGCTGTTTATGAGTAGAGAAAGCGCAGGAGGACTTTAATAGAACTAATTAGGATGGAAGAAGAAAAGGTAATTTTAGTAGATACAAATAACAAGCAAATAGGATTAATGCCAAAAATGGAAGCACATGAAAAAGCGGTACTCCACAGGGCATTTTCTGTTTTTATCTTGAATGATAATAAAGAGTTAATGCTCCAGCAAAGAGCACTACATAAATATCATTCTCCAGGCTTATGGACCAATACTTGTTGTAGTCACCAGAGAGAAGGAGAGAGTAATATAGAAGCTGGTGTTAGACGATTGGAAGAAGAAATGGGATTTACTACTTCATTAAAAGATACTATCTCCTTTATCTATAAAGCAAACTTTGATAATGGATTGACAGAACATGAATACGATCATGTTTTGATAGGTCAATACGATAAAGATCCGGTAATTAACCCGGAAGAAGTGGCAGCCTGGAAATGGATGCCCCTTGAAGAGGTGAAAAAAGATCTGCAGGAATCTCCAGATTTATATACAGCTTGGTTCAAAATTATTTTTGATAAGTTTTATGAACATATTACCTTATAGTATAAAAAGAGGAAACAAAGCAAGATAAACATGAGAGTAAAAGTTTGTAGAAAAGCCCATTTTAATGCAGCACATCGACTTTATAGAAAAGATTGGAGTGATGCTAAAAATAATGAAGTATTTGGGAAATGTAACAACCCTAATTATCATGGGCATAATTATGAACTTATAGTAGCAGTGACAGGGGAAATAGATCCGGAAACCGGATTTGTGATTGACCTAAAAACATTAAAAGACTATATCAAAACAGAGATAGAGACTCCTTTTGATCATAAAAATTTAAATAAAGAAGTGGAAGAGTTTAAAGAATTAAACCCCACAGTAGAGAATATAGCAGTTGTGATCTGGAATCGATTAAGAGGAAAGATAAATGCTTCATGTGATCTCGAAATAACGCTTTATGAAACTCCCAGAAACTTTGTGATTTATGACGGGAAGTAATTACTGATCGTTTTTTAAAAGACTTTAGTCGAAAAAAAATAACTTTTACCTGAATTTATTTCAAATTGCACGTAACTAATATATGTAAATTAAAAAAATGGAACAAAAAGACCAACTGGATATATTGAAGTTTACTCCGATACTCAAAGAAAAAATTTGGGGAGGAGAGAAGCTAGGAAACTTATTGCACAAAGACTCGAAAAGTAGTTCATTAGGAGAAAGTTGGGAGATTAGCGATGTAGAAGGGAATTATTCTATAGTAGCAGAAGGTCCTTTCAAAGGGAAAAATCTACGGGAATTACAAGAACAATATAAAGAACAGTTAGTTGGAGAAAAGAACTTCAAGCGATTTAAGACTAAGTTTCCGCTGCTGATTAAGTTCATAGATGCCAAGGAAGCTCTTTCTGTGCAATTACATCCAGATGATAGTATAGCACTGAAGAAACACAATTCTTTAGGAAAGACAGAAATGTGGTATGTGATGCAGGCAGATGAGCAATCGAATGTAATTGTAGGGTTTAATCAGGATGTAGACCAGGCATTGTATAAGAAACATGTAGATAATAAGTCTATAAAGGAAATACTCAATTATGAAATAGTAACTCCTGGGGACACTTTTTTTGTATACGCAGGTTTGATTCATGCCATAGGAAAAGGAGTGTTATTAGCAGAGATTCAACAGACCTCTGATATTACATATCGAATTTATGACTGGGACCGGGCAGATGCCAATGGTAATTATAGGGAACTTCATCAGGAAGAAGCCTTAGAAGCGATTGATTATTCGACAAATAAAGAATATAAAGTATCGTACGATAAAAACCAGAAAGGAATAACTGATTTAGTTTCCTGTCCTCATTTTATAACCAATGTTGTTGCTATAGAAGAGAAACAGAAATTATCTCATGAACAACTGGATTCTTTTGTGGTATATATGTGCGTAGAAGGAGAAGCAATGATTAAAGGGCTGGATATATCGCTTACAGTAAGATCCGGAGAGACTCTATTGGTTCCTGCTACAGTAAAAGAAATAGAAGTTTTAACAAAAGGAGTAAAGTTATTACAGACTTATATATAATAAAATAGTAATTTTGCTCAAAAATATAATTATGGCAAATAAAAGAGAGCTTAAGAAGAATATTAATGATGCATTAGGAGAAATTATCTATCATGTCGAAGAATGGGAAAGAAATAATCCTGGAAAAAATACGGAAGCAGGGGAAGCTATTATTGATGAGGCTATAGACGTATTTGATTCTTTGATTCCTAAAGTAAATGCTAGAAAAATAGAAAATCCTTCAGCGCATTTTAAAGCTGTTAAAGGAGAATTAGAAACTGCGGCAGTGAGTTTGATAGAAAAATTAAATTCCCTGTAATTTTTTAAGAAAAGTATTTGCAGATATAAGAACAAAAATTATATTTGCAACCGCTTTTGCCGATATAGCTCAGCTGGCTAGAGCAGCTGATTTGTAATCAGCAGGTCGTGGGTTCGAGTCCCTCTATCGGCTCTTGAAAATTCCTTGTTGATTAAGGAATTTTTTTGTGTAAAAATTATGCTTAAAAAAACGCTCAGAGAATATCTGAGCGTTTTTTTGTTTAGCTAAAAGTGAGAAAGCTCACTTTTAGAATTATTTCTTGGATGGATCTTCTTTTTTCCTTTTCTGGATAAATTCGACGAGCTGCTTCCCGTATAATGATTTCTTTACAGAAGGAGTCAAAGAATTGGCTACAGTGTCAAGGTATTTAATATTTGCATCGAATACTTCGCTAAGAATGATATAAGGAGCAACTTCTTTGTCTTTATTATTTAATGCAAAGTTAATCGTGTATAAATATCGTTGCTTGATGAGGTTTTTATACATTTTATCATTCTTGATCAACTTTTCGTCATCATTTTGTTTGCTCGCTTCAAAATTATCTTTGATCAGCCTCAGGTTTCTATCATTAAATCGTTTGTTGATTTTCTTGAATTCCTGAAACTTGGTTTCATTTTTACCTCCGATTATTTTAATATCCTCTTCAAAATTGCGAACATTCGTAGTGATATTGATCTCTCCTGGTTCAACAAAAAAATCGACTCTGTCATTATGGATGATACCATCATTTTTATCCAGATATAAATAGTGAATTTCAGGTTCATCGACACTTGTAATCATCGTAAACATCGCATTGTCTCCACTGGCTACGATAACAGAATCTACATTAATAAGTACGGTGTCCTGTATTTTCTGAAGATAAATAGTTCCCTTTTTTAGGCCTTTAATATTACCTGTGATCGTTACATTTCCCTTTTTTGGGGAATTACAGCCAATAATAAAAATAAGCAGAAGTAAGGAATAAAGTTGTTTCATTAGTAATTCTTTAATTTAAAAATGTAAAAGTACAAAGATGCATAATTTGAATTAATTATCACCCTCCAGAAGCAATTTGCATTAAGATTGTACAAAGCAAGGCTCCATAAGTTCCTATGGCATATCCAAAAACAGCTAAAAGAACTCCTACTACAGCTAATGAGGGGTGAAATGCGGCAGCGACAACCGGTGCGGATGCGGCAGCTCCAACATTTGCCTGACTTCCTACAGCAAGAAAGAAATAAGGAGCTTTTATAAGTTTGGCAACCCCAATTAATAAAATTGCATGAATTGTCATCCATATAAACCCTACAGCGATTAATCCGGGGTCTTTAAAAATACTCCCTAAGTCCATTTTCATTCCGATGGTAGCGACCAATATATGAATACATACGCTTCCTATTTTACTGGCACCAGCTCCTTCATAGTTTTTTGCTTTTGTAAATGATAATAAAATACCAATGAGTGTTGCCAGCGTAACCATCCAGAAAAAAGTAGAGGTAAATGATGATAAGGATGAGCTTTTATCATTAAACACTTCAAAATTATCGGATAAAAATTGAGAAATGTTATTTGCTCCCCAGTGCGATACTCCTACCGCAGTAAAAGCAATCGATAGAATGATCATTAAGTCTGTCAGAGATGCTTTTCGAGATATATTTTCCGTATAGGTAGCTACTCTTTGTTTTAGGGATTCAATAGCGCTTGTATCGGCTTTTAGCCAGTTGTTTATTGCTTTGTTTTTGCCTATTCCTATAAGCAGTAAAGCCATCCATACATTGGCTACGACAATGTCGACAAGCACCATGGCTCCATATCGATCAGGGTTAAATTGATAAATCTCTAGCATAGCGGCTTGATTTGCACCTCCTCCAATCCAGCTTCCTGCAATGGTTGATAAGCCTCTCCATACAGCATCTGGACCAATACCTCCGACAATTTCAGGAGAAATCCAGGAGATAAATAAAACAGCAATAGGTCCTCCGATAATGATGCCAATGGTTCCTGTAATAAACATGATTAGGGCTTTGGGACCTAAACTAAAAATACCTTTTAGGTCAATACTCAGTGTCATTAATACCAATGAAGCGGGTAATAAATACCTGCTGGCTATATAATAAACATTAGATTGTTGAGGCGTTAATACTCCTTCTGCATTGAATGCTTTCCATTCGGGAGCAATTATTCCCAAAGAGTGAAAAATAGCTGGGAGTAAGTAACAGAGCAATAGGGAAGGGACATAGGTATAAAAAGATTTCCAAAACTTGTTTTGTAATGAAGAGGTGTAAAAAACGATACCTAAACAAAGCATCAGGATACCAAAAACAATAGTATCATTGGTAAATAAGGGAACAGTTTCCATAATTAAAATTTATTTCCTTTATATAATCTTTTGAGTTGTTTCCTTCAGATTACTAATTAGTTACTCATTGATCCATCCTTTTAAAACCTTAATTTGTTTTTCAGTTGGGTTAGAGATTGCTTTTATTGTAGCTTTTTCGATAGAAGGCGGTGTGACAATAGATTCTAAGGTGATTATTTCATTATTCCTTTTAATAACAAAAGTAATATCCTGTCCGTTTTTCCATTTTTTAGAATCACTAAAGAGATCATATATGTTTTTTAAGCTATATTTCTTATCATTAATAGCTAAGAGTACATCTCCTCCTTTAATGCCTATTTTTCTCAGGAAATTATTATGAGAGCAATCTTGTGTAAAGACGACTTCATTAGTCGTTTCTTCTCCTTTGATGTAGGGCTCCTGTTCATATATAAAATAAGAAGCAGCTGTTTTGGTAGTTCCGTATGTAATTCCTGCTTTATTCAGGAAGTAGTCGTATGGAATTGGTGTATTGGTTTCAACATATTTTTCGAGAAAGCTACTAACTTCAGGATATTCTAATTTCTTGATAATTTCGAACAGTTTGTCATCCTCAAAAGGAGTGTCATTACCAAACTCTTGCGATAGTTCCTGGACAAGATCAATAAGTCCTAGGGCTCCTTCGGTTTTCTCTCGTATGATAAGATCAATACACATGGAAATAAGTGCCCCTTTTTCATATACATTTCGGTAATTACTATGATAAGGTTCTTTAAGAATGTTTTGACTCATCTTTGTAAAAGGAATATGATCGTCATATAATTTTGCAGTATTTGTTTTTTCCAGAATTTGCTCAAAAAATTCCTCTTTAGAAATTAATCCCTGATTGATCTGGAATAATACAGAAAAGTATTCAGTAGTTCCTTCATATAGCCATAGATGACGGGACATTTTGGGGTTGTTGTAATTAAAATTATGAATTTCTTCAGAGTGAATACTTAGTGGTGTAATGATATGAAAAAACTCATGAGATACAATATTTTTAAGAGATTCGTTTAAGGTCTTAAGGGGGATTGATTCAGGGAGAACTACTACGGTGGAAGTGTTGTGTTCCAAAGCGCCAAATCCTTCAGCGTCTTGTTGTTTTGATGAAGCCAAGTATAGTAATACACTATATTTTTTTGTAGAATTAATAGTCCCTAAAAAGTTTTTTTGGGCTCGAATCATTCGTTCCATTTCCGGCATTAGTTGTGCAGCTCTATAGGTCCCACTGGGGGAGTATACACTTAACAAAACCTCAATGCCATTGACAGAGAAGATAACTTTGTTAGGTATTGAATACATAATAGGAGAATCTGCCACCTCAGCATACCTCTTGAATGAGAATAGATCGACCTCATATCTCAGGTTCTGATTTGATTCATCAAGTATTACCTTGGAGAGAGACGTAGATGCTTCTAATGCAAGGGGGTGTTTAATGAATAAATTGTATTTTTTTTCTTTCATCCCTCTGAAGTATCCTACAAAAGCATAGAGGTTTAATACGAAGTTTTTATCTCTTTTGATATTAGATCCGGTGGGGGAAAAGATATCATGTGTGTCTTCAGTATCAAATGTGTCATTAACCCAATAAGTGATTTTTTTTAGTTGTTGAGCATTGTTTATTTTCCATCTATTGTCTCCAAACTTTTGAACAAGAAGAGGGTTTCCATTGGCGTCAAATGCTTCGAAGTTATCTATAAACTTGCCATAATTGTTGTTTTGATAGGTTCCCGGTACTATTTTAGGGAGAAAATAACTAATGGTGTCAGAAGTAATATTCGCTGTTTTTACTTCTACCTTTACTTTGTCATTAATAACATTTACCAAATCAAGAGATACAGCAATAGGAGTTGTATCTATTTTTACGGGTTCTATAGAGGTTTTACAGTTATAAAGGCAGATGCTCAGGGTACATAGGTAAATAGTATTTCTAATGAGTTTGATTTGTTTTAACACAGTTTATAGGATGTTTTTTTTAATAAATACTGCCACACCATCTTCTTTCCCGGATAATGTAACTTCGTCGGCAATAGCTAAGGTTTCTTTTTTAGCATTTGCGACTGCTACACCGGTTCCAACCGCTTCTATCATTTCTATATCATTGTAATTGTCTCCAAAAGCAATAGCGTCAGATAACGGGATATTAAAATGAGAATTTAGTAATAGTTTAATCGCCGTTAGTTTAGAAATTGTTTTATGAGCAATCTCAATATACGTTGGTTTTGATCTATATAAATGTAGTGAATCTCCGAAGTTATTTTGAAGAAAATCATACATTTTATCAATATATGACTCTTCTCCCATGCACATTATTTTATGAGCCCCCAGATTGGATTGTGTCCATTCGGTAATAACTTCTTGAGTAGATTTTACAACAGGAGTTACTTTAGTATTATTAGCTTCTCGATTCGCCCAGAAATCCATAGCAGGAACGTACCAGGAATCATTGTTGTAGAGACTGAGGTGTACATTGTTATTCAATGTCTTGTTGAAATGGTTTATTTTCTCCAGCGCAGTAACAGGAATGGTAGTAGAATGAACGATTTGATTATTGATAATAACAAGTCCTCCGTTATAACATATAAGAGGTTGATTAGTAATGCCTAATTCTTCCTGTAAGTGTGTCATAGCACTAGGCATTCTAGAAGATATTAATACAACAGGAATGTTATCTTTTATTCTTTTTATTTCGGTAATAGTAGCTTCTGATAATTCTCTTTCTTTGTTTAGGAGTGTTCCATCTATATCAGAGAATACAATGCGATCTGGCATTATTGTTTGATTTTTTATTAGTACTAAAAAGAGGTTATTGATTCACAAAATCAGAGATTGTATCGATAACGGTCGGCATGATTTCCCTCCATTCTTCATCAAATGATTTTTGATTTTCTAACCGATTACCATTGATCTCTTTTAAAATGTGATTCATTTTTTCAAAAATAACATATTTAGCATTAGGAACAGCATCTCTTAATTTATATGATTCAGAGGGTTCTACATGAATATCTCTATCTCCCTGTATTATCAGGATAGGAATGGTGAGTTTGGAGATTTCTTCTGTAGGAGTATATTTCATCCATGACTTTATAAAAGGTTGTAAGTCTAATTTAAAAATTGATTCTAAAGCGGGGTCATAGGAAGTGGCTCTTCCTGTTTTTTTTAGTTCATCAAAAGCCTGAATCACATTTTTGCTTAATCCGGGAGCTTGTTTCCCTATTTGTTCGATTATGATTTGATCAATAGATTGCCCATTTCCTCCGACAGAAATAAAGGCATCCGTATTTTCTTGTGCGGCGATCATACCAACCAGGGAACCTTGTCCATGCCCCAGAATGATAATTTTAGTGTATTTGTCGTTCTGAGAGAAAAAAGTAACAACAGATTTAGCATCTGATATATAATCATCAAACGAGACTTCGTTTTCCTTAATCCCTAAATGTGTCATTCTAAAGAGCCTTTTGTCATATCGAAAGGTTGCAATTCCCTTTTTTGCTAATTCATATGACAAATTTTTAAACGTATTGTTTTTAGACATTCTGTCATTTCCATCCCGGTTAATGGAACCTGCATCCATGATAAAGATAACAAGAGGAACTTCTTTATCAGCATATGGAGCGACAAGTGTTCCTTCTATAAAATCATCGATTTTTACATATGCAGAGTTAAATTCTTTTTCGTTTTCTTGTGCGTGAGTGCATAAGGGTGAAATAAATAGCGATGCTACAGATACGATTTTTATATAAAATAAAACGGTTTTAATCATTGGTGGGGTAAAAATTTATTGTTTGGTGACTATACATTCTCTTATCTAGCAATATAAAAAATAAGATGATTACTCTATAAAATAGTTTTAATGTTTTTTTATTGTGTAAGCGTTGGTTTTTCTTGTTGATCAGGGAGAGGAAATGATAAAAATTTAACAAGGCTCTAACAGTGCTTTTTCTATATTTGCTCAAACTTATATTTATGAAGCGATCATCTTTTACAGCTACTATGCTATTTGTATTATTTTTTGTGTTTCAAGGAGTAGCAAATGACTGGGGGAAAACAGGGCATCGAGCTACAGGGGAAATTGCAGAGGCGTATCTAAAAAGAAAAACAAAGCGAAAGATAAAGGCATTATTAGAAGGGCAATCTTTGGCATATGTCTCGAATTATGCAGATGATATAAAAAGTGATCAGGAATATAGAAAGTATGGTCCATGGCATTATGTGAATTTTCCGTTTGATAAAAATTACGGAGAAGAAACCCCCAGTGAATTTGGAGATCTGATACAGGCAATTGAGATATGTTCCAGTAAATTAAAAGATGCGGATGTTCCTAGGAAAGAGAAGCAATTCTACTTAAAAATGTTGGTGCACTTTGTAGGAGATTTGCATCAGCCATTACATGTAGGGAGAGCTGAAGATAAAGGAGGAAATGATATTCAGGTACGTTGGTTTACTACCGGGACTAATTTACATAGAGTATGGGATAGTGATATGTTGGATTATTATGGAATGAGTTATACAGAACTTTCTATTACAGCAGATCGTCTATCTAAAAGGGAATTAGAGGAGATAGAAGCAGGGACAATTTTAGATTGGGTACATGAATCGAGAGCTTTGGCTAAAAAAGTATATGCTTCTGCATCTGTAGGGGAAAAACTAAGTTACCGATATATGTATGATTATTTTCCTATTGTTAGGATGCAATTACAAAAAGGAGGGATTCGGCTGGCAAAAATATTAAACGAGATTTTTCAGTAGTATTACTCGAGTTCTATAATTTCTTTTCGGTATTGCTTAGGAGACATAGAGAAGTGTTTTTTGAAGGTTTTGGTCAAATGACTTTCATCGGTATATCCTAGCTGATATGCTATTTCAGCAATCGTGAAATCAGTGTGTTGGAGTCTGTGTTCTACTAGTTTCATCTTGTATTTGGTTACATACTGATGAATTGATTCTCCTGTTTTTCTTTTGAAATATGTACTGATAGAGCTTTGAGACATATTAAAAAGATCCGCCAGATAATTAATTTTTGTAAGATCGTTATCGTACACGTTTTGGCGTATATGACTCAAAATTTGATCAATTTTGTTATCACCTACATTAATATCTCTTTGATTGGAGTTATATTTTTCAGAGATATTACGAACGATGATACTAAGGATAGTACTGATTGCGTTGGATATGATTTCCTGATAATAGATCTTTTCTTCTTTGAATTCTTTAATTACCAGATTGTGAATATCCCAGATGACTCTTCTGTCTTCTTCATGAGAAATCACATCTCCTGGAATGATATTGGGTTGATGCAGTAACTGTTCGATTCGTTTTAGCCAGTATTTTCTGTCGGGTAAGTTTATTTTGCAGGAGAAGAGTAGTTCTGTGAATTTGAAATAAGTAAAACGAGAATGTCGATCTACTTCAAAATGATGAGTGTCTTCCGGGGCAAGAAGGAAAATGTTGTTTTTTTTGTAGTTAATTTTTGTTCCATTAATGATGTGGTGTCCACTGCCACTTTCTATAAATATAATTTCAAAGTAATTATGTTTATGTGGTTCTCCTTCCCATTCGTCACTGGAATATTGTTGGACTACAAAGGTTTCGTGTAATGTGTATCGGTTCATTATCAGTTGCTTAACTTTCAAATGTACAAAATTATTCAAAAAGAAATAGGGGATTTTTTAGCTGTTTTTTGAAAATAAAATTAGGATTTTAGAGAATTATGGTATTCCCTTTTTTTGTACAAGTTATATGCGTAATTATACAAGAAAATACCAGAAATAAGTATAGACATTTGCACCGCGAAATTTTAGAACGTTACTTTTTGAAAATCAGAGTTTACTTGTATACTATAATAAGAGTTTTGTTTGGTGTACTGTTAGTTTTTCATGGAATTTATAATGTTATTAAATATACAGCCTTTTTGGAGCTAATGGAAAAAAGTTTCAGGGTGTCAAATGTATTCGGACTTGGTTTTGTCGAAGCATTTGTTTCTTTAATACCATTTATACAATTCGGTTTTGGTTTGTTTTTGATTCTAGGTTTTTTTACTAGAAATGTTCTAATATTCGCAGTTTTATTGCATGCTTTTTTTATGATTTTTTTATTGGAGACGGGAGTTGAAAATATTGCTTTAATACAATTAATGTTTTTGATAATTTCTGTAGGATTGTTGTTTAAGAATCATTACAACCTTAATTCAATGGATTATACAAGGGATATGTTCATGACCTTGTAGGGGTAAACAAAGAATATAAGGAGGAGAATGCATTATGTTCATGGGTTTGCAAAGAGGTAGCTGCAAACCCATGTTTCCTTTCATACGTTGGTTTTTTATTGGTTTACACGCCTTCTTTTGATAGTAAAGAAGGCGTTTTTTGATAAAAACTATTTCTACTTTAGTGTATGAGGTGTTTCATAAAGAACGAATATAAAAGGGAGCTGTATTTAGCAATATTCCAGTTTATAAAATAATAAAGCCACTCTTGTGGAGTGGCTTTAAATTTATTGGCATCGTCAGGGTGTAATACCCCGAGGCTGTTTATTGTAAAGGGATGGCATCAGGATGAGGAGTGAATAAGGAGTTATCATCTTCTATAAACCGGATATTTGATATGGAAGCATCTCCCAGTTTTTCTTTCAATCCTTCTTTTTCAGACCAGCCATAGAAACCCCACTGAGTAGCAAATGGAACCCCATTTATTTCTTTATACTGTTCGTATTTTATCAGGTGGGGATCTGCTTCTGCTTTGGAAATATCTCCATTATTACCATAAGTGACTATATAAGAAGCTGCTTGTATCTTTTTGTTTTCAGGATGTATAAAGGTGATATACCAGTCATCGGGAGCGTCTCCTGTTCCCTTTTTAAAGGTCAGTTTTGATGTTTGATAAATTGTATCATTCAGCTGACGGTCTTGCTGAAATTCCCATTGGGTTCCCGAGTCGCTTAATTTATATGGGAAGGCAAAAAAATAGGTCCATGTAAACATACCAAAACGTACTCCTTGCTTAGGAGTATTTTCGGGATGTATATAGATACTGTCATTAGTATATAAATGTGTACTTCCGTTTTTATTTTGGATTTTAATTTTAGAGGAGTTCGTAGCCATAGTTATAGTAGCATCCATTCGTACTTTTCCTCCGAATCGAACTGCAATATCAAAACTAACTGCTTTATGAGTTAAAAAAGTATTTTTATGATGTGCTTTTTCTACATCGTTTATAAGTTGTTCTCCTAGCGACAAAGCACCATCACCAATACCTTTATCCGATTCAATCTCTTTTTGATCGACAGTTGTTTTATTTGTTGTGTCTGGTAATGATTGTTCTTTTTTATTTTGATTACAACTACTTAATATTAGTAGTGTAATAAAAATCCATAAATATTTCATGTGTTATAATTTTGTTTGTGTAATAGGTAGGTAAAGTTAGATAAATCTTACAGTGAGTTTTCAAAAAAAAAGCATAAAAAAACCACCTTGTTTATTAAGGTGGTTTAAAAAAGTTAGTACAAATAAAGATTATTTGATCATATCAAAGCTTCTTTTTATAAACTCTGTTAATTCTTCTCCTTTTAATAAATTCTGAGAAAGTTTAGCAAGGTCTAGCGACTGCTTGATTAAACGTTCTTTCTTTTTATCTGTTTTGGTATTAAAGATTTCTCCGACTAGATCATGGTTTGTATTGACAACCAGGTTGTACATTTCTGGCATATTACCAAACATGTTCATTCCACCACCACCGGTTTGCTGCATTTCTTTCATACGCCTCATAAATTCCGGCTGAGTAATCATAAAAGGAGAAGCATTGCTGTCCATTGCCTCTAATTGTACGGTGTATTTATCAGATGGAATAACTTTTTCTAAATCTCCTTTTAGTGTTTCTTTTTCTTCATCTGTGAGTTTAGAAATAGTTTCCTCATCTTTCTTGATCAGATTGTTAATATGATCAGCATCTACACGTACAAAAGTGACATTCTCTTTGCTGGTTTCCAGTTTTTGTATCAGGTGTGATACAATTGGAGAGTCTAATAAAAGAACTTCGTATCCTTTTTCCTTAGCGGTGTTTATATAAGCGTGTTGCTCGTCTTTATTAGAGGCATAAAGGATTACTAATTTGTCATCTTTATCTGTCTGGTTGTCTTTTATCTTTTCTCGTAGTTCTTCAAATGTAAAATAGGTGTCGTCTACAGTTGGATATAATGCAAACTTGTCTGCTTTTTCAAAAAACTTATCTTCAGACAACATTCCATATTCTATCACTACTTTTATATCATTCCATTTTTGCTGGAAATCTTCTCTGTCGTTTTTGAATAAAGAATTTAGTTTGTCGGCCACCTTACGGGTGATATAGCTGGATATTTTCTTTACAGCTCCATCTGCCTGAAGGTAAGAACGAGAAACATTTAATGGGATATCAGGAGAATCAATAACTCCTCTTAGCATTGTAAGGAATTCAGGAACAATTCCTTCTACATTATCCGTTACAAATACTTGGTTTTGGTATAATTGAATACGATCCTTCTGCATATTCATATCCTGTCCCAGTTTAGGGAAATACAAGATACCTG
The DNA here is from genome assembly GCF_042684685.1 of Aquimarina hainanensis. Lineage (NCBI taxonomy): Bacteria > Pseudomonadati > Bacteroidota > Flavobacteriia > Flavobacteriales > Flavobacteriaceae > Aquimarina > Aquimarina hainanensis. The sequence goes on from NZ_JBHULX010000017.1 coordinate 121,416, forward strand.
TAAGATTAAAAGGGTAATCAACATTTAAGTGAATGTTAAAAAGAGGTTCTTCGAATTGCATTGGATACAATTCTCTGTAAAAACCTTTATAATCTTCTTCTTTTAATTCACTAGGCTGTTTGGTCCAGGCTGGATTTGGATTGTTGATGATGTTGTCAACTTCTTGCGTCGGAGCTGGATCTTCTTCTTTTGCCCCTTCTGGTTTAGGCAATGTTTCTGTTTTTGTTCCAAATTTGATAGGAACAGGCATAAACTTATTGTACTTAACCAGTAATTCACTGATTTTAGAATCTTCTAAAAATTCAGTTTCTTCTTCATTGATATGTAGTATAATCTCTGTTCCTCTTTCTGATTTGGAATGTGATTCCAATGTGTAAGAGGGAGAACCATCACACGTCCAATGAGCTGCGGGTTCATCTTTATATGACTTGGTGATAATCTCTACTTTATCTGCAACCATAAAAGCAGAATAAAAACCAAGACCAAAATGACCTATTATCCCGGAATCTTTCGCACTATCTTTATATTTTTCCAAGAATTCTTCAGCTCCCGAAAAAGCAACCTGATTGATATATTTTTCAACCTCTTCAGCGGTCATTCCAAGCCCCTGATCTATGATATGAAGCTGTTTTTTATCCTTGTCAATTTTTATTTCGATTATAGGATTTCCATATTCTATTTTAGCTTCACCAATATTGGTTAGGTGTTTAAGTTTTAATGTTGCATCAGTTGCATTTGAGATTAATTCTCTTAAGAAGATCTCATGATCAGAATACAAGAACTTTTTAATTAAAGGAAAAATATTCTCTACAGATACATTAATATTCCCTGTTGCCATTTTATACGGTTTTATATTATTGTCAATTTCTATTTGAAACTCTTTTACGACAAAAAAAATACCATTACTGATTTGCTGCCAAACTGACATCTGATTTTTGTAATTGCGACAGTTTTACATTTTTTTAAGAGGAGGTATAGGGAGTGGTTTTTAAAAAACAGAAGAGAAAATAGCTAATGATTTGTAAATCTTTCAGTTGCTATGCGTGCATATAAAATACATTCTCTTTTTTTTATCAAACTAGTAAGAATATCTATATTGTGATGTCATTTTTTGCAAATGATGTAAGAATTGCCAGTAGTTTTTAGAAAAATAATACTTAAGAAAATATATGTATACTTCAAGAATATCAGGATTAGGAAGCTATGTTCCGGAAAATATTGTAACCAATGATGATTTATCTCAATTAATGGATACGAATGACGAGTGGATTCAGGAGCGCACAGGGATAAAAGAAAGACGTCATATTAAAAAAGGGGATGGTAATAGTACGGCTAAGATGGGGGTTAAAGCTGCGAAGATTGCTTTGGAACGGGCGAAACTAACACCAGGGGATATTGATATGATTATTTTTGCAACCTTAAGTCCTGATATGTATTTTCCAGGGGGAGGAGTGCAGGTTCAGGAGATGATGGGGATGAAAACAATTCCAGCATTGGATATTCGTAATCAGTGTAGTGGTTTTGTTTATGCTATTTCTGTTGGGGATCAATTTATAAAGACCGGAATGTATAAAAACATCCTTATTATTGGTAGTGAAAATCATAGTGGTGGACTGGATATGACCACTAGAGGTCGGTCTGTTTCGGTTATTTTTGGAGATGGAGCAGGTGCGGCTGTTCTAACAAGAAGTGAAGATGCAGGGAGAGGAGTGTTATCGACACACTTGCATAGTGAAGGAGCACATGCCAAAGAGTTATCGCTGATCGGTCCCAGTACAGAAAGATGGGTACCTGAATTGATAGAAGAAAACCCGCAAGAGGAAATCCCATATTATCCTTATATGAATGGACAATTTGTGTTTAAAAATGCAGTAGTTCGTTTTTCAGAGGTGATTAATGAAGGGTTGCAAGCAAATAACTTATCTAGTTCTGATATTGATATGTTAATTCCTCATCAAGCTAACTTGAGGATTTCTCAATTTGTGCAGAAAAAGTTTCAGTTGTCGGATGATCAGGTCTACAATAATATTCAGAAATATGGTAATACAACTGCTGCTTCTATCCCGATTGCTCTGACAGAAGCCTGGGAAGAAGGAAAGATAAAAGAAGGAGACACAGTGGTACTGGCGGCATTTGGTAGTGGATTTACATGGGGAAGTGCTATTATAAAATGGTAGAATAAAAAAACAAGACTAGAATAGAAATGATAAATCGCGATGCAATTAAGCATCGCGATTTTTATATATAGGTTCCAGATTATTCATTATTAATAAACGGTTAATTCAAATAAATCGTAACCTGAAGTTGTATAGTAGACGTATAAAAACGCAAAACATTACAAGTAATTTTATTTTTTTTGTTAAAAAAAAATAGGTTCTCAAAAGGGTGGTTGATAGCGAGTGTTTTAGGTAAAGGGAAAGTATCTTCTTTCGGTCCGGCGAAGCCCTTTTTTAAAGGCTTCGCATATTTTTATCCATAAGAATAATTCTAAAGGCTAATTCAGAATTTATACAACAAACAATTCATTTATATATACGATGCCCAGGATCAGATGTTGCAAAAAAAGCAGAATTTAATTGAATTTTTTTGAAAAAAAATTGATGTAGGTAAACAGCGAGGTATTCTGAATGATATAATAGAATTATAGACTAAAAAAAAGAAGCCCCAAATAGGGGCTTCTCGTATGTCTTTATCTTTTGAAAAGTATATTTTCTCTAAAGGCTAATTCAGAAACAATAACTAATATTTTTACAGATAAAGACTATATAATATTATTGAAAAACTATTTTTTGACTTAGAACTAAGAGAGGAATTTTATACAATTGTATAAATATACCTTCTTGTCTTTAATTCAGATTAATATCTATCCAAAGAATATACTTTGTCTAACAAAATGTAAGGAACTTTGGATAAAGACGGATGAAAATGCGAAGTGTTACAAAAGTACATCACTTTTTTGAAAAATTATAATAATCCTCCTCCTGATTTTTCATTGTCATCTCTACGTTTTCTAGATACTTTTCTGTTTTTACCACCTCCAAATCGATACGACATTCCGACAAAGATTGTTTGTGTTTCAGCTTTAAAAGCTCCGTTTTGTCGATAAGGGTCTTCTCCTTCAAATCTGAATCTCATGGTGTTAAATACATCGTTGTAATTGAAACTAAGAGTTCCTTTTCCTTTCATAATATTATATCTGGCTCCTGCATTTACAAAGTAAAAAGGTTTTGTTTTAAATTGTATTCCCTCCTGATCTCCGCGATAAAAACCAAATAATTGAAATGTTAAATCTTTTGATACCTTGAAATTATTATTCATTCTGATACTATATATGGCTGCATCTACTTCTTTTTGTTTTCCATCAACGATTCCTTTTTGGGTTTGGCTATACAAATCGAAGCTGGCATTAAAGTTCCACCATTTTGCAGGTCTATAGTTTGAGGATAATTCTATACCATAGGCGCTGTTATTGTCAAAATTAGCAAATGTTAGAATTTGTCCATCTTCTACTTCAGGGTTTTTTATTAATGTTTGACTAATTTCATCATTTACTAATCTGTAGAATACTCCTCCTGTGATGGAACCTTTATTGAGTCTTCTTGTGTAATTTGCTTCAATGGAATTCGTGAATTGAGGATCTAATGAAGGGTTTCCTAAAGAAGTAATTCTTGGAGTGCTCCATTCTCGAATTGGGTTTACTTGATTTAACCCTGGTCTGTCCACACGTCTGCTATAGCTGATTTGATAACTGTTTTTTTCTCCCGGAGTATAGGAAATAAAAGCAGAAGGGTATACCGTAATATAATCATCTTCGAATACTTTATTCTCATTGAGAGTTGCTTCTACCTCATAGCTCTCTACACGAGCCCCAATCTGATACGCCCATTTCTCGAATGTGCTGCCATACGTAGCATATAAGAAATGAATATTTCTGTCATACTCATATTTGGAGCTTGGAAAAAAAGTAGAAGCGTATTGGTTATCCGTTCTTCTTATTCTCGCTTCGTATCCTAACTCTAGTTTTGTTGTTTCAGATAAAGGGTTGACATAATCCAGATTGATTGTAGTATTTTGTCGGTCATTATCAATAGTATCTACATACCCCCCTCTATTGTTAAAACTAAAGGCGTCATTCGATTCTCCTTCATAATCATTATAATCTATTTCTAATTCGATATTATGTCCTTCTTTTTCAAAATCGTGTTTGAAATCCAGGTTATAACTAGCACTTGTATTATCTCCATTATTTCGTAGGATTTGAGCAATATTGTTTTCTGGAGCAGACAAGAAGTTAATTTCTGTATCTACATTCGTTTTTCCATCATATATATTTTGATTTGTATATACGGATAAGGTGTTTTTATCATTGATGTAATAATCAACTCCTACTTTAAGCAAGTGAGACTTGTTGTTATCATTAATTAAAAAATCTTGTCGTGTGTTGTCATTTTCCTTGTAAACAAACCCGTAATTCTTACTCTTGGATGCATTTGCTCCATAACTACCATATACGTTGATTTTACCAGATCGATAATTCAAATCAATGTTACTGTTAAAACGGGCATTTTTTCGAACTTTTAATCCCATATTAATATTCCCGTTAAAACCAATATTACTGTTTTTGTGTAGAACGATATTGATAATTCCACTCATTCCCTCGGGATTGTATTTTGCCGATGGGTTAGTGATTAGCTCTATTTTTTTGATAGAAGATGATGGAATCTGTTTTAATAATTGAGAAGCACTTATATTGGTTGGCTTCCCATCAATAAGAATTCGTACATTTTCATTTCCTCTAAGAGCGATATTACCATCCTGATCTACATTGACAGATGGAATGTTATTCATTATTTCTGCAGCACTTCCTCCTGTCGTGGTTAGATCTTTCCCTACATTGATTACTTTTCTATCTATTTTTTGCTCAATAGTAGTTCGTTCTGCTACAATAGTAACATCATCCAGAGATTCTACCTGCTCTTTTAACAGAATCGTTCCAAGGTTGAGGTGACTGTTTTGTTTTGTAATTTGTATCTCCTGAGTATAGGTAGTGTAGCCAATAAATTGTACTTGTAGTGTGTATGTACCTTTTGGGATATCTGCTATAACGAAGGTTCCTCCTTCAGTTGTAATACCTCCACTGATTATTTTTTTTGAACTATCGTTTACTACAATAGTAGCGTAGGGGATAGGTTGTTTTAAATTACTATCGATTACTGTTCCTTTTACAGTTCCTAATATTGCTTCGTTTTTAGGTTGGGCAAAAACTACCAGACTAAAAAGAGAAAACAAAAACAGGAAAACATTTTGATTGATTGCTTTCATTTGTTCGTGTATTTTGATTGATGTTTTGTTATGCATTGTACTATGTATTGCATAATGCAAATTCATAGCTTTTTAGAAATGTTGATCAGACATTTATATAGGATATGACGATTATGCGTAAAGTCCGTTACATCAAAACCCCTTTTTTTAACATTTTTTTTAAGGTTAAAAAAGTAAGTTATTGGTAATTAGTGATTTGTGTGTTTTTGGTGATAAGTTGTATGCAAAAAGAAAAACCGCCTCTGCAGAGGCGGTTTTGTATAATAATCAAATCGAAACACTAACCATCAACTATGAATATAATTTGATTATTAAGTAACTAACTAACTAAATCTATGAAAAATCATATCTTATACCATATAAGACGAGATTACCTTTCTTACGTTACATAGATATTTGTTTTTTAACATATAAGAAGTTTTTTTAACATTTGAGAGGTGTAATTCCTCATTTTATAGATGAAATGCTGGATTATTGTAAGGATGAGAATAGATTAACGACCATTATGTTGCTTTGTATTTAGAAGATAAATTCTTGTAGAATAAAGAGAGATTAACAATAGCAACAAATCATTTTTAATTATGAAAAAAACACTTGTTTTAGGAGCTTCGTTAAAAGAAGACAGGTACTCTAATCGCGCCATTAAAAAATTAATAAATTACAATCATCATACAGTAGCCTTAGGAGCAAGAGAAGGAACTGTAGCTGGGGTGTCTATAGAAACGGATAAACTTCCTTTTGATGCAGTTGATACCGTTACAATGTATCTAAATCCGGAAAATCAGAAGGCGTATTATGATTATATTTTAGAACTTTCGCCTAAACGAGTGTTATTTAATCCGGGAACTGAAAATCCAGAATTTTACGAAAAATTAAAAAATGCAAATATTGCTATAGAAGAGGCTTGTACTTTGGTGTTACTTTCTACGGATCAGTATTAAAACTGAGGACGCTAATAGTCCAATAAAAGTAATCGCTCCATTAATTATTAATATTTCAAAACCAAATTGATAATAGGTGCTGGAAGCAACTTCAGCGGCTTCATTCCAGGTGCTTTTTGTAGAGAGGTAAACAAAAATCTGAAAAGAGAAGTTTATTACTATAGATAATAATACAGAAAAAATACATATAAAAGGAACCTGTCTGTCAGAAACTTTTAATGTTGTGAAAAGCCCAAATGCATATAGACCGAGTAAAGGACCGTATGTGAAACCAGCAAATTTGAAGAGTTTAGCAATTACACTTTCATCAGCTATGGCATATTTGAATATAATTATTACCAGGATGAGCAGTATGGAAAACAGAATATGAATTAATTTTCTGACGTTAACTTGTCGATCCGGAGCTATCCTTTTCTTTATGTCTATAATATCAATACTAAAGGAGGTGGTTAGGGAGGTGAGGGCACTATCAGCACTACTATATGCGGCAGCGATTAATCCAAGGACAAAGAATATGGCGATTCCTATTCCTAGATCACTTTGTGTAGCGATATATGGAAAGAGCTTATCGCGTTGTGCTTCTATTCCATTTTGAGAAGCATATTGTGTAAGTAATAGCCCTAAAGCCAGAAAAACGAAATTGACAAAAGTTAAAACGATTGTAAACCAAAACATGTTTTTTTGTGCATCTTTTAGGCTTCTGCAGGTCAGGTTTTTTTGCATCATGTCCTGATCCAAACCTGTCATAACGATTGCTATGAATGCACCTGATAGGAATTGTTTCCAGAAATATTTACTGTCTTTTATGTCTTCAAAAAAGAATATTTTGGAATTCGGATCATCCATTACATACGCAAGAATATTTGTTCCGTTTATCCCTAGATCTTGAGATACGTAATAAATAGCAACTCCAAGAGCTATAAGCATAAATAGTGTCTGTAAGGTGTCTGTCCATACAATTGTTTTTATTCCGGATTTGAAAGTATATAACCAAATAAGAAGAATGGTAATAATAACTGTAACCCAAAATGGTATATGGAGACTGTCAAAAATGATAGTCTGTAATACATTTGCCACCAGGAATAATCTGAAGCTAGCGCCTATGACTCTGGAAATAAGGAAGAAAGAAGCGCCTGTTTTGTATGCGTATAGCCCAAAACGAGTCTCCAGATAGGTATATATCGAAGTGAGATTCAGTCTATAGTAAAGAGGAAGTAATACAGTTCCAATTACTAGGTACCCCAGTGTGTATCCCAGGACCATCTGCATGTAACTGAATTGAGATGCTTCTACCCAGCCAGGAACAGAAATAAAAGTAACCCCACTAAGAGAGGCTCCGATCATACCAAAGGCAACTATGTACCATGGAGATTGTTTGTTCGCATTAAAAAATGTATCGTTTTCCGAGTTTTTTCCCGTAAAATGAGAAATGATTAATAGTACTATAAAGTAGGAAGCTATTAAGATAATAATGTGAGTGGGTTGCATACAATTTCGTTAATGGAACAAAAAATTATGTACCAAAATACAAATTAATATCTACTAGTATGTATAAATGCTATAAATGATTATTGATGTAGATGGGAGGGGGGTAGAATGTTATTTTTGATGAATATCGCTTTCTATGATACCATCTCGAAGGCGAATTACCCGATGCGCATGTTCAGCGATGTCTTCTTCATGAGTAACAAGGATTACTGTATTCCCTGCAGCATGAATATCATCAAATAGCTGCATGATTTCTACAGAGGTTTTGGAGTCAAGATTTCCAGTAGGTTCATCTGCTAAGATAATAGAAGGCTTATTGACCAGTGCTCTTCCAACAGCGACCCGTTGTCGTTGCCCTCCTGATAACTGATTCGGCTTGTGATCCATTCGATCTGCTAATCCTACATCGGTTAATACTTCTCCTGCTCTTTCTGCTCTTTCCTTTTTAGAAGCTCCTGCATATACCATAGGTAAGGCAACATTATCAAGCGCTGTAGTACGAGGAAGAAGATTGAAGGTTTGAAATACAAAACCTATTTCTTTATTCCGGATGTCAGCCAGTTCATTATCTGTCATTTTACTGACATCATTACCATTTAGCTCATATGTTCCATCGGTAGGAGTATCCAGACAACCAAGGATATTCATAAGGGTGGATTTTCCGGACCCAGAAGGTCCCATAATAGCAATGTATTCTCCATGTTTAATATCTAAATCAATTCCTTTTAATACATGAACAGTCTCTTGTCCAAGTTTAAAATCTCGTATGATTCCTCTGATTTGTATAACATTGCTCATAATTCAAGAACTATTATTTTTTACATTGAGTTAGATAAGAGTACTTCTATCTTTTTACATAGGACGCATTGTCGATAAAGTTGTTACAAATATGTTTTATAAAAATATGGGAATTCTGTTTTTTTTTGAAAAAAAGAGGAGTGTTGGGAATGGTATATAAATTTTTAAAAAACAAAAAACCATTCACCTAAATAAGAAATTAATCTTTAAAAAAGGTGAATGGCTTAACAATCCACATTCTATTTTTTGAGACTTGTGATCTGTGTTTTTCAGATCGGTAAATCGCATAGCTAAAATAGGCTAGAAAGAAGGGAAAAAGAAATAGTTTAGAATTATTTAACGCCTCTGTTTATCTGACCTAAGAGTAGTTTTTCTTTAATCTTTTGATTTTCTATCTACTGTGTGTTTTTATAGAAAATGTTAATGTTTTGTTAGCTGTTTCTTTTAGGGAATAACTTGTGCGAAAGAAGAAAGGATTTGGGAGTGATTCCTGTGAATTTTTTAAAGGAAGTAGCAAAATATTGGGAGCTGTTATATCCTAAGTCAAAAGCAACTTGAGTGACTGATTTTTTTTGAGACAAAAGGATTTTTGCTTTCTCTATTTTTATTCTGTTAATGTATTCTTTGGGGGTAATACCTGTATTTTTTCTAAACCAGGGTTTAAAATATCCGGTAGATACATGAATAAGACTAGCTAGTTCATCTACATAAATAATACGATGAAGATTGTCCATGATGTATTGATTAATGATCTCCAGACGTTCTGATGATGTTTCCTGAGTTGGGGTTTGCGCAAGATTTAATGTTTCTAGAAGTACATGAATCAATAAGTGGTTTATTTTTAATGCTGTTAGTGAGGAGGTAGGATTTTGTAGTTCGGTCATTAACTCCTCTAGTGAGGTTTTAAGGGAATGAGCTCCTTTAAAAATTATATCTGAATTTTTAGTGAGTTGGCTCAAAAGAGAGTTTGTTTGATGAGAGGGAAGGTTGCAGAGCAATCCTTCTTGTTCGTTAAGAGAGACCTGTAGCCAAAATAATTCACCTTTATCTTCTGGATAGGTGCCAGTACTGTGTTGTGTATTAGGAGAAATGATGATAATGTCATTCCCTTTTAATTGAAATAACTCGTTTTTGATGCGATAGAATTGTTGCCCTTTTAGAAAGAAGCATAATTCAATACTATCCTCATGAATGTGATTTTCCAGTTTGGGTTTAGCTTCTGTGTATTTGTAATGCCCGAATTGCAGAAAGCGATTGAATCCAAGTTTGTTTAGGTTGATAACGGTTCTTTCTGCTTTGTTGTTAGGCATATGATAAGTTTGTATAAAAAAGTAATGTAGTACAAATTTAGAAGACTTTAAAGCAGATACTTGTGAAATTTGTTTTTAGAATGTATAAATAAATTTTGGTGTGTTATGAAAAATAGATTTTTGACCTATGGTTTTTCCCATTTAGATGCATTAATATCTATAGATGAGGTGTATGAACTAAGAAGTACGTATAATGAGTTGTTGCTTGATAAAAAAAGGACGGCAGGGTTACGAAGTGATTTGTCAGGAGGAAAAGGAGTAGAAGAGGTAGAGCGAATTACGCAAATAATGAGACCAAGTAGTATCGAAGCATCTTTGTCTCAAAGTATCGCTTATCAGAGAGCTTTATTATGGGCAAAGGAGCTGTTAGGAGAAGATATGGAACTGGATTTTGATATGATGATAAACAAAGCTCCTTATACAGATACAGAAACCCCATGGCATCAGGATGCAGCGTATTGGATAGATATGCCGGATAAGCGTGCGGTAAGTTGCTGGATAGCTTTGGATGATGTGTATGAGGATAATGGTTGTATGTGGTTTAACCCTGTGGGACCAGATGAAGGTGTGTTGACACATAAAGCTTTGCCTAATGGAGGAGCTTTGTATTGTGATGCGGAAACAAATTTAGCACAGAGTATTCCTTTGAACCCGGGTGGATGCACGTTCCATAATGGTTTTGTACTTCATTATAGTAAGGGAAATGTAACGCCGAATCAAAGAAGGGCATTGATCCTTAATTTTAGACCAGCGGACATGATCGCCCTGGAAAGAAAACAAGGAGTAGATCATACAGGAAAAAGAGCATTTAGAAATAAACAGGGAAACTAAACGAATGGAGATTAAATTTATTTATCCTAGATGGGGGAGTGGAGATGTAAATTGGACTGAATTTTTTAAAAAAGTAAAAGAGGCAGGGTATGATGGCGTTGAGATAGACCTGCCATTGCGAGGAATCGAGAAATATGATGTCCTGAATCGATTAAAAGATTACGAGTTAGAGTTTGTAGGACAGCATTGGGAGACTAAAGATGTGAAGTTTTCTGATCACAAAGAGAATTTTAAAAGACATTTGTATAACTTAGTGGAAGCAGAACCTTTATTTGTTAATTCTCATACAGGAATGGATTTCTTTTCTTTTTCGCAAAATGGAGAATTACTGTTGTTAGCCGAAGAAATTGAAGATGAAACAGGGGTTCGAATTACTCATGAGACACATCGGTCGAGGTTTTGTTTCGCAGCTCATATAGGAGCGCTGTTTCTAAAAGAATTTCCTTTTCTGAAACTGACAGCAGATTTTTCGCATTGGTGTTGTGTAGCAGAATCTCTTTTAGAAAATCAGAAGGTTTCTGTAGAAAAAGCTATAGATCATAGCTTTCATATTCATGCTAGAGTAGGTTCGTCTCAGAGTCCACAAATCATAGATCCGAGAGATGAACTTTATAAAGAAGAGTTTACTGTATTTATGGGGTGGTGGAATAAGATAATAGATAAGGCATTATCCAGAAAAGATGATTATATAACAATTACTCCAGAGTATGGTCCTTTTCCGTATACATTATATGCTCCTAATACTACACAGGCTTTAGGGAATCAATGGGAGATTAATGAATTTATCCGAAAGGAAATTATGCTAAAGAGAAAACAAGTTCTTGGTAGTGTTTGATGTGGTTTTAGTGACAAGCTAATTCATCCATCATTTGTAAAATACGGGCTGCTTTTGTTTCGTCTTTTTTTGCAGAATAAATCCAATCTAGATAAGACTTTTTAGTTCCTTCTTTTAGGGATAAAAACTTTTGATAAATATCGTTAGATTCGTTTTGTAAACATTGTGTAATCTCATCAGGGATTAGAAGTGTCGTAGTATCTTTGAATAAACGTATTCTAACATAGTCACCGGCGGATTTATTTATTTTTTTTCGTATTACAGCTTTAACAGGGAGGAATAATGTGGTGTCTCCCATAGGCATTAATTTATGGTGTTGTAATTGATAATCGTCAATAGTGCCTTTTACTATAACCCACCCAAATGGAGTTGTTTTGTCAGGTTTTATTTCTGGTAAATGTGCGTAAGTCCATCCTCCTTTTCCTGGGAATTTCTGCAATAAATAGGTGTTGTCTACTAATGGGATTTCGTTATTCATCCTTGTTTTGAATTGAAATTCTACACTAAAAATAAAGGTTCTTTTTCTAAGAAATAGTAAATGAAATAAAAAAAACACCATGATGTCATGGTGTTTTCTTCATTATAAACTAGATAGTGCTCACTATGTGAGTGTGTTAGAATCTGTATGTTAAAATTGTGCTTATAGTAGCTGGGTTGATTCGGTTGATAAAAGCGGTTCTGTAAGCGTTAAATCCGGTTTCATTAAAAACATTGTCAACTAAGAAGTCGATGTTAAAATGTTCATTGATCCTGTAAGAAGCTTGTATGTTAACGGTTGTGTATGCTTCTAAGTCAAACGGTTTTACTCCAGGTTCAACTCCGGCATGAGTATAGCTTCGAGACCATACATTATGAGGGCGTTCTCCTAAGTAGTATGCTCCGACTCCTAATGATAATCCTTCAAGTTTATTTTCAAAACTATAACGTGCCCATGCATTAGCAGTATGTTCAGGGGTGTTTAATGGTCTGGAGTTAAAGTAATATGCCTGGTGATCTTTGTATTTGGCATCTAGATATGAATATCCGGCGATAAGTTGTAGGTTGGGAAGTACACGACCTATTAGTTCTACTTCTACTCCTTGTCTTACATCTTCTCCTCCTTGCTGATAGTATCCTAATCCATTACCTGCATCGTCAACAACCTGTAAGTTTAGGTTTTTGTTTTGTGCTAGGAATAGGGTAACATTAAATCGCAATGCTTCTTCCAGCCATGTAGATTTGATTCCTGATTCGAATTGATCCCAACGTTCGGTACCTAATTCTTCTCCATTATTATCTGTGTAGAATGAGGTTCTTGGGTCAGAGCTGCTGGCATAAGAACCAAATACTGTGATGTTTTCTGTTGGTTTTACATTAAAACCAACTAATGGGTTTAGTGCGTCATCTGTTTTGGAGCCACTTAACTGGCGTCCGATAAAGTTACCCCGGGTTCGTTCCATGGATGTATATCGCAATCCTAAAAATACGTCTAACCAATCAGTTACTCCTACTTTATCTTGAATGACAAAACCATATGATTTAAACTGAGATCCAGAGCCTCTGTCGGGATTAGCAGCAACAAGAACCCCTTGTGGTAACTCATTTGGGATTTTTGTAAAAACATCAATGATATCTACATAAGACCTGTCTCCCGGGTATGTTACATTATATGGAGTGCTGTTGAACTCGGAAGTTCTGTGGTCTACACCAATCTGGAAAGTATGTGATAAGAATCCGGTTTTAATATTTTTTCCGACTACATCAATTTGAAGTACGCTATTGTTATCGGCTCTTTCATCAGCATAATACGTTCTATATCGTTGATTAGAATCCAGGGCAGGTAATTGTTGTCTGGTACCTGTTGTAAGGTATGAGCTTTCTGTGTAAAGATCCAGTTCCGAGGAAAAATAACCAGCTTTCAAATCAATTTTATCAGTCAGTTTTCTGTCAAAACGGATTGCGTAAGTTGTGTTTTTTGTGTTTTGCCTGTCTGAAGCAAATCCTACAAATTGGTCGTTAGGTAATTTGTAGATGTTATTGGTGTCGTAACCTCCTAAGTTGATTGTTCCCTGATCAGGAGTTCTTCCATCTGTCAGATAATCCATTTCTACAATTATAGTTGTTTTGTCATCTGGTTTCCATGCCAGAGATGGATTGATGTATAAGCGTTCAGAGTTAACCCGTGTTCTGTAGCTATCTGCTCTGTCATAGGCCCCATTGATTCTAAAAGCAATGTTTTGTTTTTCGTTTAGGGGACCATAGAAGTCAAAAGCTGGTCGGACTCTGCCAAAACTTCCTGTTCTAAAACTGATTTCTCCTCCTTCGTGGAATTTAGGAGTTTTTGTAGCAATATTAATTACCCCTCCAGCAGATCCGAGGTCGGTTCCTAGTCCTTGACTAATTGCAGAAATTCCTTTCAAAATTTGGATGTTGTCAACTCCAGCCATATCTGTTAAGACTCCCACTCCTCTGAAGTCAGAATTGATTCTAACCCCGTTTTTTAGAATAGGAATTCCTCTAAAACCTCTTAGTGACATACTTTCTTTAGTATTACCATAGGTGGCAAAAGTGTATACCCCGGCTACGTTTTTTGTTACATCGCTTATGGTTAATGCTCCTTGTTGTTCGATAAGTTTGTGAGAAAGTACAGATATACTTTGTAGTTGTTCATTAGGAGCCAATGGTAATCTTGTTAGTGCTTCTATTTTTTCTGCTCTTTTATAGCGATCGCCAAAGACTTCTACTTCGTCTAACAAGGCGTCTTCTGATAATGTAATGGTGATGTTTGTTACAGTATTCGCTGTTACAGAAATTGCTTGTCGTGCGGTTTTATAGCCAATAGAACTTACTATAATAGTATATTCAGAAGCCGGAACATTGTTTATAGAAAAAACTCCGGATACATTAGCTTCTGCTCCAGCACCAGCTTCTTTTAGCTGTATAGTGGCAAAGGGAATGGGTTCGTTGTTCTCGTTAGTAATTAACCCTTCGATACTTCCTGTCTCTTGGGCATAAATAAAGGGGGTACTGCATAAAACAAGAAATGCAAATAGTACTTTTTTCATCTTATTTAAATTTAGACTTATTTTAAATTACGACAAAAGTACTTACTATTTATGGTTTGTTTGGATTAAATACTGTTAATGTTTAACAGTAATTTACAGCTAGCTTAACAGTATCTTTATATGGAGTTGGTTTAGAGTGTGCTAAAAAAAATCACACCCCGTAAAGAGGTGTGATTTCATTAAATACTACTACAACCCAATAAGATATTATTCAACAGAATAATGACCCTATTTATTTTTAATATTTTAAAAACGTCTGGTTCGAATTACAAATTCTAAAAAAAAAACTATACTATATCGATTTAATAAAAACCATTGCGTTTAATCAAGGTGAAGTTGGAAATGGTTTCGTAGAGTAGGAGTACTACTGTTTTTGATATTGAGAAAATATTGATTGTAAGAAAAGTATAATTGGTTTCATAGAGTAAGTAGAACTAGTGTTTGTTATTTTTTATGATTTTGTTGGTTAATTGTTTGATTCAAATTTAATTAGCGATTTTCATACACAGGGAAGTTTCTTGTTTATTAACTTTATTTTAGTAAATAGAGTGTTTTTATTTGTAAAAATTAACAGCTACTGGTTGGGTTGGGTTTGTTAGGTAAATTGTTGTTATTATAGTGTGTTTGACCTACGTTTCTTGTTAAGAAAAAAAGAATGCGAAAAATGAAGAAAAACTAATTAAATGTTAAAAGGAATAAATAAAAAAGCATTTTTCTTTATGTCTTAAGATCAAAAAAATAGGATATTTTCATGGATAGTAAAAATCGTGTTTTGTTTGTGATAAAGGGAAGGTGAACATTTGAAAAGAGGAAGATCTTCGGATGTTTCATTTGTTACAATATCAAATACGTTAACTGTTTGGTATTGTAAATATAGTGTTTGAAGAAAAATGAAAGTCAGATAATTGAAATGTATTTAGTGCCCAGAATGGGAGTCGAACCCATACGCCCTAATGGACACATGGCCCTCAACCATGCCTGTCTACCAGTTCCAGCACCTGGGCAGAATATCATTTTATTGAATATAGATAGTAATTATAGAATTACAATAGAATAATGATATGTTGTGACCGGGCTGGGGCTCGAACCCAGGACCCTCTCCTTAAAAGGGAGATGCTCTACCAACTGAGCTACCCGGTCATTTGATTAGATGTTGTCATCTAAATACAAAAAAAAATATTTTACTGAACTTAGTAAGATATGTTGTAATATCTTGTTGTGACCGGGCTGGGGCTCGAACCCAGGACCCTCTCCTTAAAAGGGAGATGCTCTACCAACTGAGCTACCCGGTCATTCATTCTGTTCCTTGAATGCGGGTGCAAATATACTATCATTAATTTATTTTTCAAGAAAAAAATGACATAAATTTGAAAATATTTTTAAATCGTACTTTTCTAAGTAGAAAATAAGGCTAAAAATTATAGTATGAATATAGTGTTAATCGGTTATATGGGGAGTGGTAAGTCATTGGTAAGTAGGTGTCTGTCGGAAACTATCGGTAGTGAGTATTTGGATCTAGATGATTATATAGAGGCAGAGGAAAAAAAAACAATAAAAAATATTTTTGAGGAGAAAGGAGAGGTGTATTTTCGAAAAAAAGAACATTTTTATTTAAAAAAGGTACTAGGTACCTTCGAAAATACGGTTATTTCTCTGGGAGGGGGAACGCCTTGTTTTTCCGGAAATATTGAAATCATAAACAAATTAGCAGAAGGTCGTAGTATTTATCTTCAGACAGGAGTTGATGAATTGGTGGAACGGTTGTTTGGTGAAAAGAATAAACGCCCTCTGATAGCTCATCTGGATACCAAAGAGGCGTTACAAGATTTTATTAGAAAACATCTTTTCGAGCGCTCGTTTTATTATAATCAGGCAGCTTATAAGATTATTACAGATAAGAAGGCGCTGAATGATATTGTAGCAGAAATTCAGGCTATTTTAAAATAGCAATGTCATTGTCTCCCAAAGTAACTTCTACATGCTCGTGTAAGGATGTTGAGAGAGAGATTCCTTTAAAATCTGCTTTTATCGGGTATTTCTTATGATTTCTATTTACCAAAACAGCAGTTTTAAATTTAGATAGTGGTACATCCAAAAAATGCTTTACTCCGTATATCAATGCTGTTCCTGAATTTAATACATCGTCAGCAAGGACGACAGATTTATTTTTGTATGCTTCAGAGGATAGAGAGGTTACTACAGTATTCTGAGGAGATATTTTATCCATAGTAACCTCGCATAAGGTCACTTTGATATCAGATATTTCTTCCAGAACCTTTTTTAGTTTTTGAGCAAAAATAAACCCATTAACTTTGATTCCAGCAAGTATAATTTCTGTTTCATAGACGTTTGTCTCATATATTTGATATGCGATACGTCTTATTTTGTGCTGAATTTGTTCATGAGTAAGAATGATATTGCTTTCCGATTGCATGCTGAAAAAAATTAAATACTGTGAGCTACAAATATACTTTATAGATTGCTATTCCTTATAGTTTGTAAAGATAAAAAAGAGCTCGTTATTCTTTCTCGGAAGGATAGAATTATAACAAGGAGCTAATGTTTTTATTGTCAGGTGTTTTGAAAATAAAGCCTTGTATTCATTAATGTTTCCCCCAAAAGGAGGTCCGGGCTGATCAAAGTGTCTGGAAAAAAGAACCCCGATGATTTTTCCAGTAGGAGTAAGTAGTTTACTGACTTGTTGGGCGTAGTTTTCTCTTAATTTGGGGTCAAGTGCACAGAAAAAAGTTTGTTCAATAAGTAAGTCGAATTTTCCCTTTAGATTAAAGAAATTATCACAGATTAAATGTGTGTCAGGAAATTCTGGAACTCTAGATTTGAAATTAGAAAGTGCTTCTTCAGAAAAATCGAGTAAATAAGTATTTCTAAAACCATTTTTATAAAGAAACTCGGCTTCATACCCATTACCACCTCCGGGAATAAGAATTGTTAGTGCTTTATTTTGTAGCTGTTCAAAATATTGAGTGATAGGAGGAGAAGGCTGCCCGATATCCCAACCTGTCAATTTATTTTGATACCTATTGTTCCAGTATTCTTGATCTAATCCCATTCCTGATTATTTGTGTTTTCTTCTTTAGGGTCTTCCATCCAATCATCAATATCTCTTCGGTCTTTTTTAGTCGGTCTTCCGGTTCCTTTTTTGCGATAATAATCTTTCGAGTATTTTAATAAGTCTAATTTTTGCAACGATTCTTCTGGAGTAACGTCTTTACGATATATATCGACAAGTTTGGCTCCGAGTCTGCTGTCGGGAGTGTCCAAAACGATTAGTTCATAATTGATTTGGTTTTTTCTTACGGATATTTTATCCATAGGATACACTTCCCGGGAAGGTTTTATAAGGTCTCCGTTAACTCTGACTTTACCTTCTTTACATGCTTTTGTGGCGATACTGCGTGTTTTGAAGTATCGAATACACCATAAGTATTTATCAACTCGCATAAATTTGTTTTAAAATGCGTTTTATATCAAATAATTGTCAAGCAAAAGTACAAGAAAATTGTATCTTGCGCCTTCAAAAAGTAATCAGATGAATCTAAAGAAATATGTTTTTGTAGCTTCACTTGCTATGTGTGGTTTGTATTCGTGTAAAAAAGATGATGATGGAGGAGTCACCATTCAACCACCACGAGATAGAGGAGAACAACAGATAGAAGATGATAAGTTAATACAAGAATATCTGAAAACTCATTTTTTGGTGAATCCTATAGATGAGAATAATAAAGAGGTTCTTTTTGATACGATTCAGGGAGTCAATAGTGAAAAAGAATCGTTATACGCTTCTAAGAACCTAATTAAAAAGACGATTAAAAGATTTGATGTAGAATATACGTTGTATATTCTTAGTTATAATGAAGGTGTTGGAGAACGAGGAAAAGCAACTTTTGCAGATTCTACATTTATTGATTATAAAGGAGAGCTGTTTTATAAAAAAGACATAGCGCCTGATGATCCTACAGGAAGGATATTTGATAGTACAGCAACCCCTTTGTGGTTTGATCTTCCTGGTGTTGTAGAAGGGTTTAGAGAAGCGGCTGTAGACTTTAAAGGAGCTTCTGGTTTTGTAGAAAATCAAGATGGAACAGTAACTTATAATAATGATTTTGGGCATTATACGGTGTTTATTCCTTCGGGCTTAGCGTATTTTTCAGAATCGAGAACAGGAATACCTGTATATTCCCCTATCATGTTTACAGTACAGTTATATGATGTAAATCAAGCAGATCATGATGCAGACGGAATTCCTTCTTTCTTAGAGGATTTAGATAAGGATCGATTGTTAGCTTCCGATCTTGACGATAATACAGATGGAGATCGTGCTTTTGACTATTTAGATAATGATGATGATAATGATGGGGTATTAACAAAGAATGAAATTACCGTAGAAGATAAGAATGGAGATGGTAAGATTAGTGAGGATGAAATTACGTACTATGATGATGACGGAGATGGAGTGAAGAATCATCTTGATTTTGACGATCGGGAAGAAAAAAATAAATAATACTAAGAAGGCTTCAATAGGGAAGCCTTTTTTTATAAGAAAAACTATTGTGATAAGATACGGTGATGAGCTGTTGTAAAATAGCTATGTTGATATCACTTATTTGCTTGATGTATAAGCAGTGTTTTCCTCTCTTGTGCTTTCCTAAATCAGAAAGTAAACCTGGGTAGTTGTGTAATCCAGAAAGAATATAAATCCGAATATAAGGGGAGTGATAAGAAAAACCAGTTTTGAATTGAGAGATCTCCGAACCATCTTTGTGGTTATATGTAGTGACTCCAAATCCAATTATATGATGTTCCCATAATTTTGGGGGATCTTCAGTGATAAATTCCATTAAGGAAAGTAATGTATTACAGTCTTCAATTCTGTCTTTGTCTTGTATACCTTGTATATACTGAGAAATAGATGTCATTGGGTATGCTATGAATATTAAACATGTAATGCTATAAAAGTTGGTATTTATAGTAAACTGCAAAAAAGGAGTATTTCGTATAAGAAATGGTTATTTTCTTAGAGGTGTGTGTAAGTGTTGAAGTCTGCCAGAAGAGAAATTAGTTAATAGTAAGGGGGGTGACGAATAAAAAAAGGTGCTATGTCAGCACCTTTTTTATTGTTAGAAATTTATTTCTATTTCTTTGGAGTTTTGTTAAGCAAGACAGGTGTCCCTAAACCAAGTTTTTCCAATGGCTTTAATTGTGTTTTGGCATCTCCTACTATCAGGTAGAGCATTTTATCGCCATTTAGGTAGGTGTTTGCTAATAGTTTTATATCTTCTACTGTGATATTTTGTACAATCTGTTCTCTCTTCTTTACATAATCGTAAGGGAAATTATATAAGCTGATATTAGTAAGCATCTCTAATTTATCCGTGAGCGTTTCAAATGCTCTGGCATTACTCTTTGTTAAGAAGCTTTTAGTGATATTAAGATCTTCTGTACTATATTTATTACCATAGCTATTCATAATTTCTCGGATTAATTTACTGGACTCATAAGTTACATTAGATCGTACTCCACTGGTAATGGTAAAAGGACCTGGGATTGTACTGCCAGAGAATTGAGAAAATATTCCATAAGTATATCCTTTGCCTTCTCTTAATTGCTGAGTTAATTCTGAAGCAAACCCCCCTCCTCCGAAACGGTAATTCATGATAGTAGCAGGGAAGTAGTCCTTATCAGTTTGTGCCAGTGCAGGAGCACCAAATCTCAATACCGATTGCTTGGCTCCAGGAATATCATAGAAATAGATAGCAGGTTTTTCTATTTTTTTAGGAGCCTTGATTTCAGGGAATATAACCTCTTTAGGTTTCCACTGTTTATTTAGGTCAACCATAGAAGAATTTACCTGTGCTTTAGAAATATCTCCTACTACATGAAGTGTAGTGATCGAAGGAGAGATGTTTTTTTGATAATACGTTTTTAGATCTTCCATTGTTATCAAAGAAACGGATTCCTCAGTTCCCAGATTGTTAAAAGATAAGATATGATTTTCTCCATAAATTAACTTTGCATATTGATTGGCGGCAACACTTCGGGGAATCGCTTTGAACTGTTGAATGTCGCTCAATGTACTTTGTTTAATCAGTGATAATTCTTTTTCGTCCCATCTGGGTTCCAGAATAATTTCCTGAATAAGTTTCATAGTCTTTGTGTAATTCCGGGATAAGGTACTTCCACTAATGACTATTGCTTCATCTCTAGCATATATATTGATATTGGCGCCAAGGCTTTCGATGGCATTTTCTAATGCTTCAGGTGTTTTGTTTTTTGTCCCTTTGCTGAGAAGTTCAGCAAGAAGATTAGAGACTCCGGTTTTTGTTTTGTCTTCTAATAGAAGCCCTCCTTTTATATTCATATAAAAAGCAACCAATGGAACCTCTGAGGTTTCTATTCCGTATACCTTTAATCCAGATGTTAGGTTATCTTCCCATACCTGAGGAACAATAATTTCGGGAGTAGCTCCATATGGGGGTTCTATAGATCGGTCAAATGAAGATGGCGTTTTTTCATAAGAAGCAGTAAGGGTAGGGTCAAAAGCATCTTCTGCTCCTGCAATTATTTTTTCTTCTGTAACTGCTGCAAGTTTGGAGTCTTTTAAGGCTAAATTACGTTGTCTCAGAGGTACAAAACTGGTAGCAATATGAGGTTTGTTTTTTATGTATTGATTATAAACCCTTATGACATCTTCTGTTGTGACAGCTAAAATGTTTTTAATATCTTTATTGATAAACCCAGGATCTTTAGCAAAGATTTGGTATTGTGCTAATTGAAAACCTTTCCCCAGAACACTAGACAGTCTATTGTAAAAGGTGGTTTCCTGACCAGCTTTAATTCTGTTGAGACTCTCCTCTGAGATACCTTCTTTCTCAAAAAGAAGAAATGCTTCCGTAATGGCATCATTCACCTGATTCAGGTTTATATTGTTAAAACCTCTGACAGATACAGAATACTGCCCGGCTAATTCAGAAGTTTCATTATACATGTTGACCGCGGAGGTGAGCTGTTTTTGTTCGACGAGAATTTTGTAAAAAGGAGCTTTTTTCCCCTCAGACAGGTAAGTGGCCAGTACCCGAAGGGGATAAGCATCTGGATGATATTGAGGTACAGATGGCCAGGTTAGGCCTAACTGTGGTAATTTAGCGAAGTTGTCCTCGTAATATAACCTTTTAGTAGCTGTTAATGTAACAGGACGTTTTTCTAAGGGAGCGATATCTTCACCTCTTTTAATCTCATCGAAATATTTATGAACCCATTCTTTTGCTTGTTTACTATCAAAATCTCCAGCAATTGTCAGGGTAACATTATTAGGAGTATACCATTTGTTATAAAAATCTTTTACATCTTGTAGGGTGGCGTTTTGCAGGTCTTCTAGAGAACCGATTACCTGCCAGTTGTACGGATGCCCTTCTGGATATAGGTATTTGTCAATCACGTATGATTCGTGACCGTAAGGGCGGTTGTCAACGTTTTGGCGTTTTTCATTTTTTACTACTTGTTTTTCCTTAGCCAGAACAGGCTCTGTAACTGTATTGATAAAATATCCAAGCTTATCCGCTTCTGCCCAGATCATTTTTTCCAATGCATCTTTGGGGACAGTTTGGTAATAATTGGTGCGATCTCTGCTGGTGGATCCATTGGCTCCTGATCCTCCAATTCGAGCGCTCATTTGATCAAGTCCTCCTTTTCCCAGGTTTTCAGACTCCAAAAACAGAAGATGTTCAAAGAGATGAGCGAAACCAGTTCTCCCTTTTTTCTCCCGTGCAGAGCCTACATGAGCGGTTAATGCTACTGCCACAACAGGATCAGATCGATCAATGTGGAATATTACCTGAAGCCCGTTATCCAAAGAAAAAGTTTCGTAGTCTATATTGAAATCTTTGGAGGTGGATTCTTCACTGGTGGGAGTTTTTTTTTCTTCAGAAATCTCCTTTTTACAACTTGTTGTGATGGTTGTAAAGATAAGAGCAATCAGTAAATAACGAGTTGTTTTCATGATTGAGAAATTTTATGATTTTTTAAAAAGGATACTCCCTTTTTTTGTTGAAAAGGGAGTGTTGAAATTATTTTTTAGGGATAGGAAATCCGCGGTCTTTCATCAATGCTTCAATAGTTGCGTCTCTTCCTCGGAATTGTTTATAAGCTTCTGCGGGGTCCACCGCATTTCTCGGAGAAAATAGATGTGTAACGAGTTTAGAAGCTAGTTCTTTATCGTAGAAACCTCCAGGTGCTTCTCCAAATGCTTCTGCAGCATCAGAAGTAAGAACATCAGCCCACATATAACCATAATACGCTGTAGCGTACCCTTCTCCAGAAAATACATGCCCGAAGTGAGGTGTTCTGTGACGCATTACCAATTCCTTAGGCATTTTTAATTCTTTTAGTGTCTCTTTTTCAAAAGTAGTAATGTCGATATTTGAAGGATCTGCCAGATGAAGTTTCATATCCATTAAAGCAGAAGCGAGATATTCCGTTGTCGCAAATCCTTGATTAAAGGTTGCGGCTTTCTTTATTTTGTTTACTAAATGTCCAGGAATAGGTTCTCCGGTTTTGTGATGAACAAGGAATTTGTTGATAACGTTGTCGGTAGATAGCCATCGTTCCAAAAGTTGAGATTGGAATTCAGTATAGTCTCTTACTCCGCTGTTTAGTGTAGGGTACTTTACATTAGAGGAAAAGAAGTGTAATGCATGCCCAAATTCATGGAAGAAAGTAGTAGCATCATCCCAGGATACTAATACAGGTTCTCCAGGAGCAGGTTTTACGAAATTGGAATTATTAGAAGCAAGTACTGTTTTTTTTCCATCAAAGGTAGTATGACTTCTATAGGTTGTCGCCCAGGCTCCTGATCTTTTCCCTGGTCTGGCAAAAGGGTCTAAATACCAAAGACCAATATGTGCTTTGGTAGATCGGTCCGTAACATCCCATACTTTGACATCTTCATGGAATACAGGAACACTCCCTTCTGGCACAGGAGTGAAATCATAATTGAATAGTTCTCCTGCTACATAAAATAATGCCTGTGTTAGTTTATTGAGTTGTAGATATTGTTTTACTTCGTCAGAATCCAAGTCGTATTTCTTTTTTCGAACCTTTTCTGCATAATATCGGTAATCCCAAGGGGCTATTTTTAAATTATCTCCATTGGTGTCAGCAACATTTTGCATATCGTGTACTTCTTCTTTTACTCTGGCAATAGCAGCAGGCCAGACGGCATTCATTAATTCCATGGCATTTTCCGGCGTTTTTGCCATTCGGTTTTGCAATCGCCATGCAGCATAATTATCAAACCCTAGTAATTGAACCCGTTCTTTTCTCAATGTTAGGATTTTTTTGATAATCTCTTTGTTATCGAATGTATCGCCATTATCTCCTCTGGAGTAATAGTTTTTCCATACTTTTTCTCGGATTTCTCTTTCGGTAGAATACGTAAGAAAAGGAGACATCGAAGACCGAGTATTAGTTATAGCGTATGCTCCTTCTTTTCCGTTGTCACTGGCAATTTTTGCAGCAGCCTTAATCATACTCTCAGAAAGTCCCCCTAACTGATCTTTCGATAAGTAGGTGATATAATTTTCTTCATCTGCTAATACATTATTAGAGAAGGTAGTGTATAGGGAAGAAAGTTCCTTATTAATGGCGGCGTATCTCGCTTTTTTATCATTGTTCAATTCTGCTCCATTCATTGCAAAATTGGTGTATATTAATTGAAGAAGACGCTGTTTATCTGCTTCTAAAGGTTTTTTTTGAGCTTCCTCAAACACTGTTTTTATTCGTTCAAATAAGAGACTGTTTTGAGAAATTTTAGAATAAAAATCAGAAAGCTCAGGAGCGAGTTTTCCTTGGATTTCTCTAAACTCAGGAGAGGAAAGGTTACTGCTTAAGATACTGTAATATGTCTGTACTCGATTTAATTCAGATCCTGCTTTTTCATATGGAATAATGGTGTTCTCGAAAGAAGGAAGTTCTTTGTTAGAAGTGATAATATCTATTTCTTCTAGTTGAGACTTCATTCCCTGTCGCATTGCCGGGATGATATCAGCAAGTTTCATTTTGTCAAACGCAGGAATTCCTCCGTAAGGTCCTTCCCATTCTTGTAGCAAGATATTGTTACTTGTTTTAGTAGTATCTGATTTCACAGGTTCTTCTTTTTTAGTCGTTTCCTGGCATCCTATTGCTAACAGCAGAAAGCATAAGCAAAAGGACTTGAGAAATTGAGTTGTTTTTTTTTGATGCATGGGTTGTAGATTGATGTAATTAGATTCTGAATTTATGGTTATTGGTAAAAAAAACAGCATTGACGAAAAATAGTTTCCCATTTTCCCAAAATGATCTGAAAAGAGGATTGTCTACCATGTAAATAATACTACCATTTCCTAATCGGCACTCCCCAAAGACCAGAGAGTTTTTTAGACCGTTTAAAGCTTCTTTACCGGCAAACCCGGAAACGTTCTCTGGCGTTTTTATATAGGATACATTATATCCTTTTTGTAAGAGTTTATAGGAGTCTTTACCTAGTTTTAGACTAAAATAAGTGTCTGGGTAACCAAAAGCCATAGGGTGTGATGTATCTATTTTTGTTTTGAAAATGCTTCCTGTTATAAAATTAGTTACACTTTCTTTTTCTCTTTGGTCGTATGGAATTAAGTTTCCTAAAGTATCTTTTGATTTTTTAGCACTATGAGGTGTTAGATCATACCCTTTTTGGTTAGAGAAAATTTCCATAGCGTTAGAAATAGCAATTACTTTTCCTCCAGAAGCGATCCATTGTTGTAATTTCTCTTTTGTGTTTTTGTCAAAATATGCACCGTAATAACCATTGGGTAGTATTAAAATATCGTATTGACGAAGATCAGTTTGTTTAAAATAATCTGTATCAATAGCCGTAATAGGATAGTGGAGCTGTTGTTCAAAAAAATGCCAGATTTCTCCGTAGTTTAATGAAGAGGTGCGTTTTCCTTTTAAGACTGCAATTTTTGCTTTGTTAATTAGTTTTACATCCGGAGAGCCAAAGTCAACTCCTTGATTAGCGAAACTTGTTATTGCATTATGAAGTTTTCTTTGATGTTTGTTTGCCAAGGACGTAACTACCTCGTCATAGTTGCTAAGGTTTTTATTGTCGCTTTTCGTGATGATGAGGCTTCCTTTTTTAAAAAAAATGTTGTTATTCGTGAAGTCTTTTTCACTGAAACGCACTTTAATTCCATTTTGCAGTAAATCACTTAAGAAAGAAGCGTCTTGTAAGCTATTCCATTTGCTAATGTATCCCGCGGCTGATGGGGAAGGAGTATTGTGTATGGATGTCGTATTTTTAGGACTATGGGGAATAAGTGTAGTCGAAGCGACAGCATCTAAACCATAAGCATATGGGATGCTCCAGGCAGTAATATCATACGTCAGAGGGTTGGTGAGTAATGCATTGGGTTCGAAAAGAACCTTGATCATTTTTCCTTTGGGTTGATTCGTATTTACAACCAGAGCTCCTTTAGTATTAATGCTTCCTTGTTTATTGGTTGAATACAGGTACCCTTTGACCTTTTCTAATGTTGTATATCCGTATTCAATTTGGTGTTTGTCTAATAGTTTTGTTAATGATTTTAGTTTATCTTCAGCTCCATTAAGTACATAGCTTTTGTATTTTAATGAGGTATTGTCAAAGAATTTTCTAAATTCTTTATTGAGCTTGGAAGCATTTTTAGAAGATATCTCTACAGTAGATAAGCCGGTAGTCGTATGATGAAGTGCCCGATCTTTTAAGGTTAATATATACCCTTCGTCTGTTTGAATACCTAAGCCGGCTCTTCCGTGACCTGCTTGTTCATAGGTCATACCTATAGCCCCCATAAAGGTAGGGTAGGTGTCTCCATAGCTAGGATATAGAAGGTCAAAACGTTCCCGAGTAAAATAAAGCCAGCCTTCTTTATCAAAATAAGTAGCGTGATTCTGACCAATTTGTGTTTGGAATTCTCTTTGCCATGGAGAAATGATCTCATGAAATGGCTCTGCTGCAGGAGCAAAATAATATGGTTCGTTAATTCCCTGTTCATGAAAGTCAACATGTATATGAGGTAACCATTGATTATAGATAGCGAGACGCTGAGAGGATTCTACCTGTGAAGCCCATGCCCAATCGCGATTTAGGTCAAACAAATAGTGATTAGGTCTTCCTCCTGGCCAGGGTTCGTGATGTTCTGAAGCATCTTGATTTGTATTAAATGGAGTGCTCTTTACCTGATTATACCAATTAACATATCGGTCTCTTCCATCTGGATTTAAACAAGGATCTATAATAACTACAGTGTTCTGCAGCCATTCCTTTTTTTTAGTAATCAATTCATACAACGTAATCATCGCTGCTTCCGTACTGGAGGCTTCATTACCATGTACATTGTAGCTTAGCCAAACAATAGCGATTTCAGGAACTGTATAAGTATTGGAGTGTTCCGTGTTCTGTAAGTGACTTGTTCTTATTTTTTCCAGATTTTGGATGTTTTGCTCACTGGATATAACAGCATAAGTTAGCGGTCTTCGCTCATTGGTGGCACCATATGTGTGATATGTGACTAATGGAGAGTTGTTTGCCACGTACTCAAAGTAGTTGATGACATTAGCGTGGCGTGTAAATTGACTCCCTATTTCATATCCAAGAAAATCCTGTGGCGATTGTATCTTGTTCTGAGCGTAAGAAATACAAACAGAAACGACTAAGAAAAATGATAATATTTTTTTCATTAATAGAATTTTAGATCGGTAAAATACTGCCTTAAAATTAGGATATATTTTGTATTAACTAAATTTTAGGATTTGAAAATGTAATCTGCCGTATCTTTAGAACCCAAAAAAAAATTTATGCCTTGTACCAGTATTCCATTTAGAGATACCCATTACTTTTCTTCTTTTATTTGTGATTATTTAGATCAAAAACCCGAACTGAAAGCGTTTTATAATCGATTTCCGACGTTAGAAAACTTTGGGGATCAGATCGAAGAGAAGCAATATCGTTTTTCTGATGCGCATAGGGATATTCTGGCCACTGCACTAGAAAAACAGTATCATGGAGTTGTGACTTCTGAGGCAACTTTGCAGCATATAAAACTGTTAAGAGAAGGTAATACTTTTACGGTAACCACGGGACATCAACTGAACTTGTTTACAGGACCTTTGTATTTTTTGTATAAGATCTTATCTACGATTAATCTGTGTGAAACCTTAAAAAAGCAGTATCCTTCTTATAATTTTGTTCCTGTGTATTGGATGGCTACCGAGGATCATGATTTTGATGAGATTAATTATTTTAGACTTTTCGGAAAAAAAATCCAATGGAATAAAGAAGCAGGAGGTGCTGTAGGGAATTTTACTACTGAAGGTTTGGATGAGGTGTTGACGTTTTTTTCTGCTGAGATTGGAAAAGGAAAAAATGCAATGTACCTAAAAAATCTTTTCGAAGCAGCCTATATAAAACACGATACATTATCAGCTGCAACAAGGTATCTGGCAAATGAACTTTTTTCTTCTTATGGTCTCGTTATTGTTGATGGGGATGACAAAGCGTTAAAATCGATGTTTATCCCTTATGTAAAAAGAGAATTGGAAGAACAACTGTCTTATGAAACAGTTCTTCCTGTAGGGAGAAAATTAGTGGATCAAGGGTATAAAATGCAGGTAAATCCCAGGGAGATTAATCTGTTTTATTTGTCGGAAGGGGTGAGAGAAAGAATTGTAAAGGAAGATCATGTATATAGGGTATTCGGAACCTCTATTCGATGGAGTAAAGAAGATGTGCTTAAGCATGTAGAAGAGGCTCCCGAACGATTCAGTCCGAATGTAATCATGAGACCATTATATCAAGAGGTGATTTTGCCTAATTTATGTTATATAGGCGGAGGAGGGGAGTTGGCGTACTGGTTAGAATTAAAGCAGTATTTTGCCAAGGCAGATATTCCGTTCCCAATGTTGCTGCTTCGAAATTCAGTATTGGTTCAGACGACCAAACAAGCAGAGAAAATAAAAAAACTGTCGATGACTGATCAGGAACTTTTTCTGAAACAACATGAATTGATCAATAGGAAAGTTCGGCAGATATCGAATATAGATATAAACTTTGATGCGCAACGATTGATTTTGAAAGAACAGTTCAAGGAGATGTTAGAACTGGCAAAAGAAACAGATGTGTCTTTTGCTAATGCAGTAAGAGCACAAGAGACAAAACAATTAAAGGGATTGGATGTTTTGGAAAAACGATTGTTAAAAGCCCAGCGTAGAAAGTTGAGTGATCAGGTTGTACGTTTAACCAACTTGCAGAATGCGCTTTTCCCAGGATATGGACTTCAGGAAAGAACAGTTAATTTTTCTGAATTGTATCTGGAGTTTGGAGAAGAGTTAATAAAGGTGTTGAAAGAGACTCTTGATCCTTTGTTGGGAGAGTTCCTGGTTATAAAACAATAACTGCTGCCTTCTTAGAGCAGCAGTCAATATGTGATTTATTATAGAGCTTTATCCTTGTTTTTTAGGATAGATTAATTCTAATTTTTCTTTCCCCTGTTTAATGATTTCTTTTCCTTTGGCAATAGAAGCTTCCAGGGCTTTTAGTTTAGTAGCGACATTGTTTATCGTCGTTTCTTTTTCAGCAATAGCTTCTGGGGTTAAAGCTTCTTCTCCTGTAAGCTCTTTTGCTTTGGCTAATCTGTTTTTTGCGGCTGCAAGCTTTTCTTTTCCAGAAGTAAGCGTAGCATAGCTCTGTTTTAGTTGTTCTTTTTTTTGAGACAATATCGTCTTGACATCTGCGATATGTGCTAACCCTAGCGCTTTTCCCGACAGTCCTTCTTTGCTTTTTCTTGTGATTTCTTCTTTAGAAGCATTAACCTTATCTTTTATGGCTGCCGTTTTATTGGCAGCGTCGTTGATTTTTGTATCGGTTTGCTCTTTGATTTTGTTAATTTTTTCTGAAGCAGCATTCCCAGCTTCATTTATTTTGCTTTCAGCAGCATTTTTAACGTTTTCAGTTTTGGTAGTAAGCTCTTTTGTTTTCTCAGATATCTTCTCTTGGGTATCGGTGATTGCCTTTTTTTCTGCTTCCGTTGCTTTTTTAGTAATTTTCTGAGTGGCTTCTATTGTTTTTTCCTGTGCTTGGATTGACAGACTGTTTAGTATAAAAAAACATCCCGAGAATAGGACTATTGATTTAGTGAACTTCATAATTAATGATATTTTTTAGATGTATTTTAATTGGTGTGGAATAAGAAAGCTTTAGATGCTGTCCAGGTCTTTTAAAACATTTTCAAGTTCTTCTGTTTTAGATAAGATGTCATTAGATACTTCATTTAGCTCTTTCTCTATAGCTTCTACCTTTTCGATAGCAGCTTTCGTTTCTTGTTCTTCTTTTTTCTTGTCAGCACAAGAGATTAATCCGATTAAAATAACAATCAGGGATAATTTGATGAATAATTTCATTTGTTAATCAATTAGTTAGTGAGTAATAAAGTTACGCTTTTATATTGTATTGTAGAAGGAGAAGAGCGCAAAAAACGTACTGAAATGAGCAAAAGAAAAAAGGGTGTGGGGTACCCTTTTTTCTTTTGTGGTTTTTTGTGCAATAAGCAAAGATGTTATTGTGTCGAAACTTGCCTCTGATAGCATGTGTTACCAAATAGTGTTCTGTAACCATGGGATGCTTGAGTTTAAATCTTTGATATAATCAGCAGGTGTTATGTGTTTTTCTGTTTCAACTTCTGTAAAAAGAATGTTACATCCTTTGGATTTTGCATCGATAATATTTTTTCTCGCTTTTGAGATCGGAAAGAATTTGTCTTTAGTTCCCTGGATAACATGTATTGGAGTCGAAAGTTTATTTTTGAATTTAAAATTAGAAGCCATTATGATTAAGGCAGAGAATGTTGTATCGTTGTTCTTGATTAAGTTAATGGCTTCCATAGCTCCTCTACTATATCCGATTAATACAATTTTTTGAGGGTCTACGGATAAGTTTTGAGTAGCAGTGGCGATAAAGTCTTTGATGATTTGTTCCAATTTAGCAGCAGAATGACTTTTCCAGGAGATAGAGGGGCTAAAAATGATTCCGTTAGCATTTTCTAAAGCAGGAGTAATTAAGCTATTTTTAAAATCAGTAAACTTTTTATTTCCTACCCAACCTGGCAAAACGATAAATAAAGGGACTTTTTTGTCAGAAGAGGAAGCAGTGATGTTAAGATCATATTTTCCTTCATATTTCTTGTGGAATTCGGCGATTTTATAAGTAATCGCATCAGAATCATTTGCTTGGATTGTATAGCTTAAGCTTAATAAAATGATTAAAGCAATGAAGAATTTGTTATTGTTATTGAATCCGAAATTTGAAATTTGATAAAACATGATATTAATTTTTGAGGCGTTGTTTGATACAAATATATTATGGGTAACAGCTTCCCAAAGAGGATTCTCGTTTATTGGAAAACCACTGTCGGTGAATGGAATGTTTTTGTAGGTGAGTGTTTTTAACGATATGAAAACCTTAACATAAATAACTTTTTAGAACCTGAAACAAGTCTGTTATTTGTCTCTGAAAGCGTCAGATTTTTGTTTTTTTAAGAAAAGAGGGAAAAATAGCTGATTTTTACTACTGTAAGTTATGAGGAATTATGAAGCGCTGATAAGGTTAAATAAAGTGTAAAAAATATCGGTTTAAGATTTCAGAATTTTTAATTTAATTTTATTTTTGCCTATGCAAAACAACGTACTTATTTTAGATTTTGGATCGCAGTATACTCAGTTAATTGCGAGAAGAGTTAGAGAGTTAAATATTTATTGTGAAATCCACCCATATCACAAAATTCCGGAGAATGTTTCCGAATTTAAAGCAGTAATTTTATCCGGTTCTCCGTTTTCAGTTAGAAGTGAAGATGCACCACACCCTGATTTGTCAGAAATTAGAGGTAAAAAGCCATTATTAGCGGTTTGTTACGGAGCGCAATATCTAGCGCATTTTAGTGGAGGAAAAGTAGCGCCTTCTGCTACGAGAGAATACGGTAGAGCAAATCTTTCTTTTGTAAAAGAAGATGAGTTGTTTTTCGAAAAAATATCCATAGGTTCTCAGGTGTGGATGAGTCATAGTGATACAATTAAGGAGTTGCCAACCGGAGCCGTTAGACTGGCGAGTACAGCAGATGTAGAAAATGCAGCTTATAGAATAGATGGAGAAGAAACTTATGCAATTCAGTTTCATCCCGAGGTGTATCACTCTACAGATGGAAAGCAGTTGCTGGAGAATTTTCTGATAAAAATAGCTTCTGTAACACCAAATTGGACTCCGGATTCTTTTGTGGATACTACTGTTGCCGGTTTAAAGGAGGAATTAGGAGATGATAAAGTAGTATTAGGAC
The DNA here is from genome assembly GCF_042684685.1 of Aquimarina hainanensis. Classification (NCBI taxonomy): domain Bacteria; kingdom Pseudomonadati; phylum Bacteroidota; class Flavobacteriia; order Flavobacteriales; family Flavobacteriaceae; genus Aquimarina; species Aquimarina hainanensis. The sequence goes on from NZ_JBHULX010000017.1 coordinate 153,381, forward strand.
TAAGTGGAGGAGTAGATTCTACAGTTGCTGCAATTTTGTTGCACAAGGCAATAGGGAGTAATTTACATTGTATATTTGTTAATAACGGTTTGCTTAGAAAAGACGAATTTTCTTCGGTATTAAAGCAATACGAAGGAATGGGGTTGAATGTAAAAGGAGTAGATGCTTCGGCACGTTTTTTGGATGCATTGGCAGGAGAAAGTGACCCGGAAGGAAAAAGGAAAATTATAGGACGTGTGTTTATAGAGGTGTTTGATGATGAATCAAACCAGATAACAGACGCAAAATGGTTAGCACAAGGGACCATTTATCCAGATGTTATAGAATCTGTTTCTGTAAATGGACCGTCAGTAACGATAAAATCACATCATAATGTAGGTGGATTACCTGACTTTATGAAATTAAAAGTTGTAGAGCCTTTGAGAATGCTGTTTAAAGATGAGGTGAGAAGAGTTGGAGCTTCTATGGGAATAGATAAAGAGTTGTTGGGAAGACATCCTTTTCCAGGACCGGGATTAGCGATACGTATCTTAGGAGATATTACCGCAGAGAAAGTTCGGATTTTACAGGAAGTAGATGCAATATTTATCAATGGTTTAAAAGAGCATGGATTGTACGACAAGGTATGGCAAGCAGGAGCGATTTTATTGCCGGTGAATAGTGTAGGAGTTATGGGAGATGAAAGAACCTATGAAAAATGTGTAGCACTTAGAGCGGTAGAAAGTACAGATGGAATGACTGCTGATTGGGTTAATCTGCCTTATGAGTTTCTGCAAAAAACATCAAATGATATAATAAATAAGGTCAAGGGCGTTAATAGAGTAGTCTATGATATTAGTTCAAAACCACCTGCGACGATTGAGTGGGAATAATATAATATTGAGTAAATTACCTCGATACAAATGTATGAGGCGTCATAAGAAATGAATTTTAATTCCGAGGGGAGTTTCGGAGTGTTTAGATCTCGATGATCGAGTAAAAAATCAAGATTAATATAAAAGTTTTTTAAATATACAGGGGAATGAATAAAGTGTTGATGTTCGTATTGTTGTTGTTTGTTACTAGTGTTGGATTGGCACAGCAATACAAAAGTCATAAGGTAGCCAAAGGAGAGAATGTGTACCGCATAGCAAAGCGATATAATGTAACTCCAGAGGTGATTTATAAGGTAAACCCGACGGCTAAAGATGGTATAAAAGAAGGTGAAATTCTGGCAATACCCGTAGCAAATGATAAGGAATATAAAACACATTTGGTAGAAGAAGGAGATACTGTTTACAGTATTTCTAAAAAATATGGGATTACCCCCGAAGAGATCTATAAACTAAATCCTGAAGCCAGAGATGGAATTAATATCGATCAAATCCTGAAAGTAGGGATTGTTTCTACAGAAAAAACAGGAATAGATACAGGAGATAAAACAACGGTATCTGTTCCTGTAACAGAAGAAACAGGACGTACACCTGTTAGTTTTAGAACGCATAAGGTCAAGAAAAAAGAAACATTGACAGGGATTGCAAAAGCATATTCGGTGACTATCGATGAGATAAAGAAACACAATAAGCGATTGTATTCAGAAGGGATTCGAAAAAAAGATAAACTTAGAATTCCTGTATATGAATCTGTAGCTGCTGGAACAGATGAAGGAGGAACCCCAGTAGGAACAGTTTCTCAGGTGACTACTTATGTTGTAAAGCCTAAGGATACTAAATTTGGGATAGCTAGAAAACACGGAATCACTATAGAGGAGCTAGAGCAGTTGAACCCGGAAATGGATCCGGATTTTCCTATAGGGATGGAAATTAAAGTTCCGACATCTGTTTTTGTAGAATATGGAGATGTATTAGAAGAAGGTTTTGAATTGTATAAGATTCAGCCAAAAGAGACAATGTTTAGTCTGGTGAGACGTCTGGATATTTCTTCTGATTCTTTGATGAAAATGAATCCGTATATAAAAGATGGATTAAAAGCTGGTATGGTGATAACCATTCCAAAACAAAATATAAAAGATTCCTTGTCTTTTGATTATGCCGAAGGAAAGACAATTAACTTAGAACGTAAGTTGTTTAACTTTAAACAAAAGAAAATAGGAGTAATGCTTCCTTTTAGTTTGGAAAGTATTGATATTAATACCCGAAGCAAGACAGAAGAATATCTGAAAAGAAAGCAAAGCCTGAGAGTGGCTCTGGATTTCTATAGTGGGATTCTGATAGCAGTGGATTCAGCTAAAACCAGAGGGATTTCTACAGAACTTAGTGTTTTTGATACAGAGAAAGATAATAATGTAAAGGGAATCAAAGAGATTATGGTAGAAGCGAATTTTGATGAGATGGATGCAGTTATAGGGCCATTGTATCAAAGCAATGTAGAGCTCGTTACAGCAGAGTTAAAGAAATATGACGTGCCTGTTTTTTCGCCCGCTTCTAAGAAAGAGTCTAAGTTATATGGAAACTTTTTTCAAACCAGACCTAGTAAAGAATTGCTAGAAGATAAGTTGATATCGTATGTAGAAAAAGACTCTACAGATAAGAATATTATTATCATTGTGCAAAGAGGAACAAAGCATGAAGCGTTGAAAAATAAATTAATTGCTAAATTTCCTAATGCAAAGATTGCTAAAATTCAAAAAGGGAACTATCTTTATGAAGTTGATTTAGCGAGAATTCTGGATGCTAAAAAGCCAAATTGGGTGTTTTTAGAGTCTAATGATGTAGCGATGATTAGTAATGTGATTCCGTTATTGAATGCGAAGGCAGAAAGCCATAAAGTGACACTGTTTACTACAGAAAAGAACAAGGCTTTCGATAATGATAATATTAAGAATGAACAATTGTCAAAAATGCATTTGCATTACCCTTCTATTGATAAGGAATACGATGTAGAGGAGATGAAGCTTCCTTTTGTAGAGCGATACAAAAAGAAATATGGAGTGGCACCTAATAAGTTTGCGGTAAGAGGGTTTGATATTGCTTATGATATTTTGATGAGATTGGGAACAGCAGATGATTTATATCATGCAGCAACATTCGAAGGAACTACGGAATATGTGGAGAATAAGTTTAATTATGCAAAAAAACTCTTAGGAGGATATTATAACAAAGCATCTTATATCATCAAGTTTGATGATGATTTGAAACTTACAGTAGTTGAATAATTCAGTATAATGATTATGATTTTTTAGGGGCTTACCTAAAAAGAACGTATTTTAGATTGAATAAAAATACGTTTTCTTAAAATTTAATAATGATAAAATAGATTTTTTTTTTATTATTATTGTCGAAACAAATTCAAAGGAATGTTATCAATATTTCATAGCATGGAATTGGTATGGAAGTTGATAGGAGTATTATGACAATAATTGTAGAGTAACGTTTTTTAAAACATTTAGATTATTGAAGAGCAGACTGATGTGCGGTCGTACTGCGAAATAAGGAAAAGAAGCATATCTAAAAAAAGTTGATCAATGCCTAGCCCCGTGTTGATTTGTTGTTTAGATAAATGAAGGGAAATTGTGATTTTAGCAGGGCATAATTGTTGTTATTATGAATAAATTCTTAGCTGTTATTTTATTTTTGGTTTTTCCAAATGATGGTTATGTCGAAAAATTCTCATATGCAGAAAAGAGTAAGTTAGATTGGAGTGACTTTAGGGGAGAGCCGGACTGGAACAGTGATTTTGATGCGGTGGTGATTACGGGGATAACGTATCAGTGGTCTTATGGAAAAGATGAAGGTGAGATAGCTTTGGATTATAAGGTAGATAGTTTCTGTTATCCTTCTCAATCTTGGGCAAAGATTGGGCAGCGAACAGACTACTTATTAAATCATGAACAATTACATTTTGATATATCAGAACTACACGCTAGAATTCTTCGCAAAAGATTAAAAGATTACAAGCCTGGAAAAAATATTCGTAGAGATCTTAATAAAATGTATAAACTCGTAGAGCGTATGCGTACCAATATGCAGGAGCAATACGATATTGAAACAGAGCATTCCAAAAATAAAGAAGCACAAAAGAGATGGGAAGAAAAGGTGAAGACGCTAATATGGTACTATAGAGCGTACGAAAAATAATTTTCTTCAGAACTACCCTGTATGACTTTAGAACCGCAAAAAGAATTCCTGCTTAAATTGGCAAAAGCAAAAATGCCTTTCGGGAAGTATAAAGATAGATATTTGATAGATCTTCCAGAGTATTACATTGTTTGGTATAGAAATAAAGGATTGCCCAAAGGGACTCTGGGGAAACAATTAGAGACTGTGTATGAATTGAAGTTAAATGGGCTAGAGCATTTAGTGCGTAACCTTATGAAGATGTGATCTCTTAGAAAAAAGATAATAGAATAAAAAAAAACCTGATATAGATTATCAGGTTTTTTTGTTAGTTCGTTAAGAAAAACAACTGTTATGCTTTTTCTGTTTCTTTAGAAAAAATATCTGTAGTAACTTGGTTGTGTAGTAAGTCTTCAAAAGTTTCTCTTTTTCGTATTAAATGTGCTTTTTTATTATGCCATAGTACTTCTGCTGGTCTGTATCTGGAATTGTAGTTGCTGGCCATAGAGAAGCAGTAGGCACCGGCATTTTTAAAAGCAATAATATCTCCTTCTGTAATCTCATTAATTCTTCTGTTGGTAGCAAAGGTGTCTGTCTCGCAGATGTATCCTACCACAGAATAAAAACGTTCTTTTCCAGTAGGATTGGAAACGTTTATTATTTCGTGATGAGCGTTGTAAAACATAGGTCTTATCAGGTGATTGAATCCGCTGTCAATTCCTGCAAAAACAGTAGAGGTAGTTTGCTTAACTACATTGACTTTGGCTAGGAAGTACCCTGATTCGCTCACTAAGAATTTACCAGGTTCGAATCCAAGAGTTAATTGTTTTCCGTATTCTTTGCAGAAATCATTAAAACGCTTTGATAGCTTCTCACCGAATATTTCGATATTAGTTTCGATATCCCCTTCTTTATAAGGAACCTTGAAACCGCTACCAAAATCTATAAAATCTAAATCTTTGAAATGCTTGGCCGTGTCAAATAAAATTTCACTGGCATATAAAAATACATCTACATCCAGAATGTCACTACCCGTGTGCATATGAACTCCGTTGATTTTCATTCCTGTGTTTTCTACAATTCGGAGTATGTGAGGAATCTGGTGAATTGAAATGCCAAATTTGCTATCGATATGTCCTACAGAAATTTTACTGTTTCCTCCAGCCATTACGTGAGGATTGATTCGGATGCAAACAGGTATGTTAGGGTGTTTTGTTCCGAATTGCTCAAGGATAGAAAGATTATCTATGTTAATCTGAACTCCCATAGCAGCAACTTCTTCAATCTCTTCGAGAGAAACCCCATTAGGCGTAAATACAATGTCTTTGGGAGCAACACCAGCCAATAACCCTAACCTTACTTCTTGAATGGAAACCGTATCAAGTCCGGCACCAAGAGATTTCATAAGCTTAAGGATGGAAAGGTTAGAAAGTGCTTTTACAGCATAATTCAGTTTTACCTGTTTGACCTTTTTAAAAGCATTGAAAAGACGATTGTACTGTGATGTGATCTTTGAGGAGTCATAAACGTAAACAGGACTCCCATGTTCTTTTGCGATTGCTAATAAATCTGTGTTCTCCATTTTACTTAATAATTTAAGGTTGCAAAATTATCAATTCTAGTTTAGAAAATAACGATAGAAATAGAAAATAATATATAAAATATAGAAGAAGGCTTTAAGAAAGGAAGGAGTTCTTTGTCTGTTTTTTGAGCTATCGTAATTGTGGTTACGGAATAAAAACAGCAGGAAGGTTTTAGGATATTGAAGCTTGTATATGAAGAACCCGCTTTTTTAATCGAAAAGATTGGGACAGTAATTTCACTTTTCCTATTTTTGAAACTCCTATTTTAAAAGGTTAAAAATAATATTATGAACTTACACGAATATCAGGGTAAAGAGATATTAAGCAGCTTTGGCGTACGTATTCAGCGCGGAATTGTTGCCCACAATGCGAATGAGGCAGTAGCCGCTGCGAAACAACTAACAGCTGAGACTGGTACAGGATGGCATGTTATAAAAGCACAGGTGCACGCTGGTGGACGAGGAAAAGGAGGCGGTGTAAAACTGGCTAAGAATCTTCAGGAAGTAGAAGAAATCGCAGGACAGATTATAGGAATGAACTTAGTAACTCCTCAAACTTCTGCAGAAGGTAAAAAAGTACATCAGGTATTAATCGCTGAAGATGTATATTATCCAGGAGATAGTGAGCCAGAAGAATACTATATGTCGGTATTGCTTAATCGTGCTACAGGACGTAACATGATTATGTATTCTACAGAAGGAGGAATGGATATCGAAACAGTAGCAGAAGAAACACCGCATCTGATTTTTACAGAAGAGATTGATCCTGCGGTAGGATTGCTTCCATTTCAGGCAAGACGTGTAGCTTTTAACTTAGGATTAAGCGGAGCAGCCTTTAAAGAAATGACGAAATTCGTATTTGCACTATATACAGCATATGTAAAATCAGATTCTTCTTTATTTGAGATTAATCCGGTATTAAAAACCAGTGATGATAAAATCATGGCGGTTGATGCTAAGGTGACATTAGATGATAATGCATTGTATCGTCATAAAGATTATGCAGAAATGCGTGACATCAGAGAAGAAAATCCTGTAGAGGTAGAGGCAAAGTCTGTAGGATTGAATTATGTGGACCTTGATGGAAATGTTGGGTGTATGGTAAATGGAGCAGGATTGGCAATGGCAACTATGGACCTGATCAAGCAAGCAGGAGGAGAGCCGGCGAACTTCCTTGATGTAGGAGGAACTGCTGATGCAAAACGAGTAGAGGAAGCGTTTAGATTAATTCTTAAAGATGAGAACGTAAAAGCAATCCTAATCAATATTTTTGGAGGAATCGTTCGTTGTGACAGAGTAGCACAGGGAGTGGTTGATGCATACAAGAATATGGGAGATGATATAAACGTACCAATTATTGTGCGACTACAAGGAACAAATGCTGATATAGCAAAAGAACTTATTGATAATAGTGGATTGGATGTGCAAAGTGCTGTACAATTCCAGGAAGCAGCAGATAAAGTACAAGCTGTATTAGCGTAAGTATTCAATAGGTACTTAAATACGATAAAAAATGCCTTTCAGGTTTTTCTGAAAGGCATTTTTTGTTTGTTAATGCAGTGTTAAATATGAAATTAAGTGTAACAAAACGCTTTTTAGTGTCGTCTTATAAGCATCAATTAAATAATAAAAACGAATAATTATGAAAAACTTAAAAGTAGTATTAGTAGCCTTTGCGTTAGTAGTTAGTGGAGTGATGAGTGCATCAACTGTACCAGGAAAAGATAAGAGAAGTGTTAGTGCGGAAATAGGAGAACTATTAAAGAGCCCATCTTTTAAAATTAAGCAAGATATTAAGGCAGAAGTAACCTTTACATTAAATAAAGATAAAGAGATTGTGGTTCTTTCTGTTGACACAAAAGATGAAAAGATAGTTGATTTTATAAAAGCACGATTGAACTATAAAAAAGTAAGTGGAGTACTTCCTTTAGGATATGATGAATATATAGTACCTGTTCGTCTTAAGAAAGAATAGGTGTTCGAACAATAATCTATAAAAGTCCGGTCTAATCAACCGGACTTTTTTTATGCTCCTAGAATATAGTGGATGCTTACTGTGGCAATTTCTGAATCAGGAAATCTGTGGAAGTGTTTTTCGTCACTTCGTAGCCCTATTTCATTAATTACTTTTAGGAAAGAATCGATTTCCAGAATATATTGATCAGAAAATCCATGTGTTGCATCATAAGCAGTTGCAACTGTTTTTCCGATATTTTTTGAAGCTATCTTAGGAGGAATCGTGTGTAATTCGATAACAATTAAACCATATTGAGCAATGTAGGGGCGCCATTTATTAAAATGTTCCTTTAAGTTTTTTTCTACTTCGTTGTTAGGGAGTAAGGCTCCTCTATAAGCAAATGCGCCGGTAGAACTGCTAGGGGTGTTTAATTTAGTAGCGGGCATTGGAGGATTCCAGATTCTGTTGTGATCTAAAAAAGTTCTTACAGAAAGAAGGTCTTTTAAAGAAATGTTGTATTCTTCTTTCAGATCTTTTGCTAATGCTTTAGGATCACTAATATCTCCCCAGATGACTTTGGCCCAAATATCTGCTTGTATAAGATTGGCTCTGGTCACTTTTAATGCAGTTTTGTTGTAGTCGGCACCGACCAAGAATAAAGGATAATCATCCAGCATTTTTCCTCGTAGTGTTTTGGATTCGATAACTTCAAACAGATGAATTAAAAAGGCTCCGTTTCCGCATCCCATGTCCAGAATTCCTTTGGGTTGTTCTTCTATAGGTTTGTTAAATAAGCTGATGATGATTTCATCTATTTTTTTGAAATAAGCAGCATGCGCTCCTCCACTGCCCCAAACATTCATTTCTCTGTCTACATGAGACTCCTCTGTCTGCGAGGCAGTATTCCAGAGTATGGAAGGGTTACCAAATAGTAACTCTTCAGTTTGACGGAACATAGGAATGTAAGAAACGGTTACTCCGTAGGCTGTAGCTCTTTTAGCAAAGAATAGACCTTTAGGGGTGAAGGTGTATTTTCTGTTTTGACGTTTGAACCATCCTAATTGGCTTAAAAAAGATAATATAACATCAAAATGCTCAGGAGCACTGTGGTATTCATCTGCACTGAAAGATGCTTCCATAAAATATTTGTGAAACATACCTCCCATACCGAGATGAACAGTAGTAGGACCAATTAGAATCCCTTCTATGTGTTTTATAATTTGATGTTGTATACTGAGAGTTTGTTTATCGGTAGTGTCAGTAATGTCGAATTTTTGTTCATATTGCTCGAAAAGTGCTTTTAATTTTAAAAAAGGTTTTTCTTCGAATTTTCTTCGGTGAAACTTTCCGGAATATTCTAATAAGGAAACTACATCTTTATATAGGTAGAAATGAGAAAAAGCAATCTCAGAATGCTCGTTTAGGGCAATGAAGATATCATTTTCCTTAATTGAATAAGTAAGCCACCCTTGGGAGCTAATCACACGAAGTGCTACATTGAGATAGCCTTTGTTGGCTTTGAAAGCGATAGAAAGATCGCTGATAGATGTTTTTTTGTATTGTAATAGATGTGTGGTAATGCCGTTTTTAAAAAGTGCATAGGCAATAGGAGCAACAGCAATTCCATCTAAGTGCCGGAATAATTCTTCTCTGAATATTTCTTTTTCTTGTTTAGTAAGCATGGGTACCTTAGTTGAGTGAGCGGGTTGTATACTAAAATGTCTTTCTCTTCTAAGGTAAGAATTATTTTGTTTTTTAATGGCTATTTATGATCCTTTTTAGGAGGTTTTGGAGGCATAGGTCCTCTAAGGTGAATCACTAGTCCGTTTAGAAAATTACGAAGAATCTGATCCCCACATTCTTTGTATTTTGGGTGTTTCTCGTTTCTGAAAAAAGCCCCTAGTTCACTTTTGGTTACCTTGAAATCTACCAGTGCTAATATCTTTACAATATCATCATCTCTAAGTTTGTGCGCTACTCGTAGTTTTTTGAATATGTCATTATTTGTTAATCCCATGTCGCAAAGGTACTTTTTTTAGCTTATAATTACAGAGAATATTTATAGCTTTTGAACAGGTGAGTATAGAAGAAGTGTAAAAATGATGTTAATGCAAAAGTTGTATTTGGTAGGCATACTTGGTTTTTGTTATTTTCAGTCCGATTTTAATATAAGAAAGAAATATGTATACTAAAGGGGAAAAATTAAGTTTGCTTTCAGAAATGATTGCTTTGGCTAAATCTGATAAAGAGCTAAAAGAAAACGAATATGGGTTTATTTTAGCTGTTGCTTCTCAATTGGGGGTGTCGGAGAATGAAGTAGTGGATTTGATGGAGAAAAAAGTAGAGAAAAAGATATTGCAACCAGAGGCGCAGCGTATTTTGCAATTTCATAGATTGGTGTTACTAATGAATGTTGATCAGGAAAGTGCTCTGGTAGAGATAGAGAAAATTAGAGAAATCGGACTTTCAATGGGATTGAGACGAGAGGCAATCGATACAGTATTAAAAGAAATGCATTCTTATAAGGATAAGGTAATCCCGCCTAATGAATTGATTGAGATATTTAAACGTTTTTATAATTGATTTTTATTAGAAGAAGTTGTTTTGTCGGGTGCTTTTTAATAGAAAAATGACTTTTTGACATGTATTCCTGGTGTTTTTGTGACATTTTGTCTTTGTTTTGATGATGGACTTATAGTTGCTATATAGTAATCGTAACAATGATTAATAACAATAAAAAATACTATAATGAGATTCGTAAAAAACACAGAAAGACTACCATTACAATTAGACGATTTTTTTAATACAGATTGGTTTGGAGGTGCTACTGCTACCAAGAGGGTTGGAGTAGATATTCCAGCTGTAAATATCAAAGAAACAGATGCTTCTTTTGATTTGGAACTGGCGATTCCGGGCTTTTCCAAGGAGAATTTTAACCTAGAATTAGATAAAGATGTATTGACTATTTCGGCAGCTGTATCGGATGAAGAAAACGTATCGGAAGCTACAGAAAAAGGAACTTATTCCCGAAGAGAGTTTAGGTATGGGGCTTTTAAGAGATCATTTACCTTGCCGGATAGTATAGACAGAGTAGCTATAGAAGCCTCTTATGAAAATGGAATTCTAGGGGTGAGCCTTCCTAAAAAGGAAGAAGCCAAAGAAGCACCAAAAAGACTTATATCGATTTCATAAGAAGAAATATATGTATCTACTATATCTGTTGTAATTAAATAGATATAGTAGGTATCTTTTAGAACTGTAAGAAAGCTTCAGAATTCTAGTAGTTCTTTTAAAATTGATTCATTGATAGGTTTGGTGAGATAGCCAGCAATATTTTTATATTTTTTAGCTTTCTCCAGATCATCCGGGTTTTGAGATGAAGATAAGATATAGATATTTATTTTTTTTTCAGGAGTAGGAGTCAATTTGATATATGCATTCAGAAAATCCCATCCATCCATAATGGGCATATTAATATCCAGTAAAATAACATCAGGAAGTTGTTCTTTTTGATTCCATATGGATTCAATAAAGAGAATAGCTTCTTCTCCATTAGAAAAGGTAAGCAATTTATTTTGTTGAGATGAGATTTTACTAATCAGTTTTTTTACAATAAACTGATGAATCGTATCATCATCTATCAGATACAATGTCGTATTATTTTCAGTAATCATGCTAGGTTTATGATAAACGTAGTTCCTTTATTAACTTCACTGGCGATGGAGATATTTCCATTGAGTGCTTCTATTTGAGATTTAATTAAGAAAAGCCCAAATCCTTTTGCTTCAGGATTGTTGTGGAAGGTTTTACCGAACCCAAAAATATTGTTCCGATGTTTTTTTAAGTCGATTCCAATTCCATTGTCGCTGAATAACAATTGAATGGTGTTGTTAACTTTTCTGGATTCGATATGAATGGTAGCAGGGCGTTCAGAAGACCTGTAGGTGATTGAATTAGAGATAAGATTAAAAAAGATATTGTGGAGATATGCTTTGGAGTATTGGATGTAGTTACCTTGTTCAAAATCATAGGTAAGATTAATATGATATTTAGTTAATTTGTCATGAAGTAATTCAGATACTTCTTTACAAGTTTTTTTTAGTGAAATAGAACGTATTTTTAATTCAGGGAAAGAATTAATTTGTATTACTCGTACCAGGTCATCAATGGTTTTGTTTAATATTTCTGTAGAAATCTTAATACGGGAGATATATTCATCCTGTTCCTGATTGGTAGTTGTCTCTTCCAGAAAATTCGTAAGAGTAAAAATATTAGCAACAGGAGATTTTAAATTGTGTGAAGTGATATAGGCATAACTTTCGAGCTGCTTTGTTTTTACACGTAGTTGTTTGAGCATTTTTCTCAATTTTAATTTTTGTTTTTTGTCAATTGTTTTATCTCGAACAATGGCAAAAAACTCATGCGTATCATCTTCAACGTCAGTTGTATTCCATTCTAACCATATCGTTTGACCATCTTTGGTAATAAACCGATTTTCAAAACGGGAAATTACATTTCCTTGTGCTTTCTTTTTGGTGATTAGTGCTGTTTTTCTTTGATCTTCAGGGTGAATAAGAGAAATAAAAGGATGGTTTAGTAATTCCTCCCTGCTGTAGCCTAAAAGCTCTGTCCATCGATTATTAATTTGCTTGAAATACCCATCGATACCTGCAATAGCAATTAAATCCTGACTTAGACTGAAAAGATTTCTATATTGTAAATCAAGTTCCATAGAAAACGGTTTACCTTTCTTTAATATAAATAATGCCTTGTATGCGAAAAGACATATAGACAATACTTTGTCCTGTCGTTACTGATATTGATATAGAGGGAGGGGGTAAGTCGTTAGGTGTTGGTAAATATTTGTTATTCAGGTTTTTTGGTTTTAGAGTTATACTTTAAATTTAGCTATTTTTTTGAGAACAGTAAAAAAAATGACCATATAATTTTTATGGTTTTTGCATTGATATTTTTAGTTCACAAGCTTTTTTTAAAAGAATAAAAGAGCCGTGAAATCTCTTACAACTCCTGCCTTTAAAGGGAAAAACATATGCCGATTTTAGATATGTTATCAACTAATTTATAGTGTGTATAAATTGTAGGAAAACAACGACAGTAAACTCTTCCTTTTCTTAAATAAGAGATTTAAAGAAAGATAAATGTTTTTTTGCCGTATATATTTTGCGGTGGTTAAGATGTTGGTTATTAGGTGTTTTTTGTAAGTTTAATTCAATAACCAATTGAATAAATATATGAGGCACACACAAAAAAATGATCACTTTGATGTTATTGTAATCGGAGGAGGACCAATAGGATTGTCAGCAGCGTATCATATTAATAAGGAAGATAATACTAAAACAGTAGCGGTGTTAGAGCAGTTTTCTTTTATTAATGATGAAGTAAGCTCTTCAGGGAAATCTCGGCAATTCAGGGTTCAATACGATACGGTACCTATGGCACAATTAGCACTTCGGGCAGAAAAACAATGGAAAGCATTGAATGCCGTATCAGGTACAAAATTATTAGATCAGGTAGGAGCATTGTGGTTTGGTGACCCAGAGGCAACATCATCAGAAGGAGGGATAGAAAAAGCAATAGAAGTAATGGATGAATTAGGAATCCCTTATGAGGTATTAGAAGATGGAACAGCTATTATGGAGCGGTTTAATTTTTCGAACATACAAGATGATTATTCAGGTTTTTTTCAAAAAGATGGGGGGGTTCTCAATATAGAGGCTACCCAGCAGTTTTTATTAGATCAATTGTCAGTACAGGATCAGGTGCAATTATATGATTTTGTAGAAGTATACGATATCGTTTCTCTGGAGGGAGGAGAAATACAAGTGTATATTCAGAACAGTAAAACAAAGGAAGCATTAGGGTATTACACCACCGAAAAACTAGCTATTATTCCAGGACCGTATGTCAATGATTTAGTTGCTAATTTCGGGATAAAGGTAGGGATTGATATTTGGGAGATGTCTTCTGCCTATTATAAAATAACAGATCCCGAATTAGCGGAGAAATCAACTACCTGGTATGTCTTTCAGGAAGATGCTAATACCAGTGTTTTTTATGGGTTTAATGAAGTAGACTGGTCACATCCGGGCTATGTGCGTGTGGCTCCTGCAATTCCAGATCGTATTATTGACCACCCTTCTGAACGAACTGGTATTCCCAGTGATATTAGTTTAGGATATAATACGGACTGGGTAAAAGCACATATGCCAGGCTTGGAACAGAAGGTGTCATATCCTTCGACCTGTCTGGTAGCGTTGTCAAAGACATCACAGGAACTATTGTTGGATTACCTGCCAGCTACGGTACCAAATCATAAAAATATTGTAGTGTATACTGCAGGATGGGCAGGGAAATTTATTCCTACCATAGGGGACTTGGTGGCTAAAATGGTTACAGAAAGACTTACAGAAGAAGATCAGTATTTTTTAGATCAGTTAACGATTGATTGGATATATGATTTTGATAAGTATGCATTGCGCCTTCATGCGCCTAAGCATCTGTTAACAAAAAGTAGAGAGAAGAGCGAAAAACCTGTAATGTTACCCAAAGGGCATAAGGGGTTTATTAGTAAACCCGAAGATGGTTTGGAAATTGATGTTGCAATTATAGGAGCAGGAGCCTCTGGTTTGTATTCTGGTTACCGGTTAAAGACAGGGGTAGATACCGAAGGGCGACCATTACACAAAAATGTGCAAATTTTTGAAGCTAGTGATCGTATCTGTGGACGTCTGGATTCTATACAGCTGCCGGGAATGAATGTAACAGGAGAATTAGGAGGAATGCGTTATATGGAGCATCAAGAGATTATTAATGGATTGATTAATCAATATGAAAGTCAAGGGTTGCTGACTTCGATAGATTTTAACCCTTCTAAAGAGGAAGAGCAGTTGTATTATTTGAGGAAACAGCGATTTCAGGCAAAAGATATCACTTCAGATTTTAGAACTCGTTACTATGTAGATGCACAATTTGAAGGAAAAAGTGCAAATACAATTTTTAATCAAGTTATAGATGAAGTGCTACAAGCAGATGGAACGAGTATTGAGGAAATTCAGAATAGTCCAGACCCACAGGAAACCTGGAGAACAGTAAAACGCACATTGAGATATAATTTTCCGGGACCTTACGAAGGAAAGTATGTTTACGAAATAGGGTTTTGGAACCTACTTAAAGATAGGAGTTCTCAGGAGTGTTATGAGTTTTTAGCAAATGGAGGAGGATATTATTCCAATACTATTAATTGGAATGCGGCAGAAGCTTTTCCGTATATGGTAGGGGATTTTGCAGATGATGATGTTAGTTATAAAACGATTGAAGGAGGATTTGATAAAGTACTAAAAGTGACAGCTCATAAATTTATATCTTCCGGAGGAACTATTCGCCCTAATAATGCCTTGGTAAGCTTTGAAAAGGTGACAGATGGAGCTTCTACGAAAAAGTATAAATTAATTTTTCAACATATTGAAACCGGAGTACGACATAATTTTCAGGTAAAAGACACAAGCAAGCAGTGGGTAGTGTATGCAGATGAAATTATTTTGGGAATGCCCAGAAGGTCTTTAGAATTATTAGATCAAAGTAACTTTTTATTCAACCCTTTTAATGAAGTTAGTAAGCCTTTGTATGATAACATAAAAACTGTGATGGGAGAACCCTCCTTAAAAATTTTGTTAGGGTTTACATATCCTTGGTGGCCAGATCAGTCTCCTCATTCAATAACTGATCTGCCGATGCGTCAATGTTATTATTTTGGAACAGACCCGGAGAATCACCATTCATTGTTTTTGGCAAGTTATAATGATATGCGTACAGTCTCGTTTTGGAAATCAATGGAGAATGATGCTCCTTTTGAGACTGTTCCCACTCCATTGTTACAATCCAAGCCGTGGTTTAGAAAACAACTAAAGGATTTCTTAAACAAAGATATTCCACCGGCAACAAAGTCGATGGTAGCAGAAGTGATGAAACAAGCTAGAGAAATGCATGGGGATAATATAGATATTCCCGAACCATATACATCTGCATATAAAGATTGGAGCGAAGATCCGTATGGAGGAGGGTATCACGCATGGAAAGCAGGGTTTGTTGTAGCTGATAAAATGCCGGAAATCAGGCAGCCACAAGCAAATGAAGCAGTTTATATTGTTGGAGAAGCATACTCTGATCAGCAGGGGTGGGTAGAAGGTGCTTTCTGTGAAGCAGAAAAAGTAATGCTTCATCGATATAATTTACAGCGATTACCCTGGGTGCAAAGTAACTATTACCTGGAATGGGGCGGGCAATATGAAAAACACTTAGAAGATGTTGTGATTTAAGGTGTTCTTAGCAAGAGTCAGTAAAGAGCTGTATGAAATTTTCATACAGCTCTTTTCATTAGCACCCGGATATTGTGTCGCCAGGGTGTTATGTTTTGAGTAGATCTCTCTTATGGTTAGTAAGTACCCCAATAAATACACCCACTTATGAGAGCTAGTAATATCCATTGTCCTAGGCGGAGATAATTTTTGGGAAAAGATGCCGAGATGGAAATGATAAGAAACCATACGAAAGCATACCCCATAAAATAGATACACCCTAATTGAAGAAGGATGTCTTCTGCAGGAAGTATTTCAGAGAAATTGATTAATGCCAAGCCAATAGTAGCAAATAGTAAATCAAAAGAAATCCAATGCCATCCGCAGCGGCTCATAGTCCAACGTTCTGTTGGGGTGTTGTCATCATCTTGGTATGCCGGAGCGATACTACGTATTTCTTTATCTCCGATAAAAGTGTGTAGAATAAAAGCGATTAGTGTGAGTACATTTGCTGCAATAAGAGGGATGCTCATTATAAAAAAGGTTATAGTAATTGTGTCATTTTGCCTAGTTTCATTTTAGAAGCATGAGTGAAGCTAATAGGGCGAACATAAGTCATAGTGTTCCATAGGTACTGATGCCCTTTAAGCATTCTTGTTCTTTTCATCCTTCTTCTCAGTCGTTTTAATTCTTCTTCAGTTGCAAGACGTCGTTCTCCTAATTGACCATATAATTTTATAGCAGGGTGTTTTTTAAAACGATTAGAGAATAAAGAATAGATCCAGAACCAGCGGTTGCTATTGACAGCTAATACACATACATTGGTAGTGTTTTCAAAATGCGAAGCAATAGTCGTTGCATATTTTTCAAAATAAAAACCAGTAGCTTGTTCTCTGTTTAGAAAAAAAGTACCAATCGGAGTGACGTCAGGAGATTGAAGCGCTCCAACCGTAGCAATAGATACGTGGAGGTTTGTGGTAAAGCTTTCCCGGAAATGTTTTCGGATTTGAGACCAGTTTTTTAATAACTCCATAATAATCGGTATCATTGGTTGTAGACAAAGTTCGTGATCCGACCTTAGAATTCATTTGATATAAATCAAATTCGTGTATTGGCTCTTATTCTGCTTAGAGTTTCCTGGGTAATACCTAGGAAAGAAGCGATATCTCTCAGAGAGGCTCGTTGAGTAATTACAGGAAATCGCTCTAATAAGTTTTCGTAACGTTGCTGAGCTGTTTCAAATTGTAGAGATACAATTCGTTGTTGTAATTGCAACATTGTTTTGGTGCAGCTAATACGTCCCAGGCGCTCGAAATCGTGATAATTGTCACAAAGTAAATTCATTTCTTCTCTGGTGATACTTAGTAAATGCACCTCCTCCAGAGTTTCGATATAATGAGGGCTGGGAACCTGTAGAAAATAACTGGTGATAGCACACATAAAATCTCCTTCAAAAGCAAACCAGTCTGTGACGTTTTTTCCATCTTTGAGATAATATGCTTTGATAGCTCCTTTGACAATATAATATAGCATGTCAGAATATTGTCCTTCCTTAACCAGGATATATCCTTTGGGGTAGGTACGTTGTTTGATTAACGATGCCCAATGTGCTATGGTTTTGTCAGATAAAGGAGTGTATTCTTTACTGATTGTCTGTAAGATTGATGTTAGTGACATGAGTTGTATCGAGGATTGAGAGGGAGAAAGGTAAAAATAAAATATTGTAATCGTATGTCATTCTTTTGAGAAAAAATCATTTTAACCTTCTTTGTATTCGAGTCGAACAGGTTTACTAGTGACTGTGGGGTAGGAGAGAATAAAAAAATCCGATAGATCAGTTTTATTGATTATCGGATTTTCTGATTGAGTATATGTAATAATAGCAGATGTTATGTATTATTTTATACTCCGGGGGATTATTTGTATACGGTATATTGAATTACACAAGAATTGTTTTGTCTGTCTCTACATTCAAAGTATACAATGTCAGCATTGATATATGCAGCACTCCCTACAGAGTTGATGATTTGATTTACATGTGTTTGTAATTCATCTTGGTAGTGATCGAGATTAATATCGCTATCACTGTCTACATAGTAGATCATACTTTTATAAAAAGTAGACACACTGCCACTTGGAGGCCAGGAGCGGGGGTAGTCAGTACATTCTCTTACATAACGTTCGAATTCAGAAGAGGCTCCGTCAGAGCATCCGGTATCTCCGTCCAGGGTGCAATTGGTTTTTAGAGAAGGACGAGTTAATTTGTTTAATTCCTGTGTAGTTGCTGTACGATGTGTAACCGTTCCAACCAGGCTTAAATATTCATTCGTTACTGTTGTGTCGTCAATTTCTGTAGTATCACTACAGGAGATAACAAGAAAAAGAATAATACTTAATAACGAAATAAATGCGAATTTAAATTTCATAGGTTTTAATTTTAGGTTTAAAGAGCTTACAAGTAACTAAAGATTAAAACCGTCTCCTAACGATGGGGTTTAAGTATTTGTTATACTATATTCTGAATATTGGGATATATTTCATGGTTTGATAATGTAAATATAAAGTTTTGGTATAGAGTTGTTTGCGTGCTGTGTTTTGTAGAGGGAAAGATTTTTTTTAGCTGAAAATTTCATGTTGATTTGTAAAAGATTTAAACTCAATAGGATTGTTGCTGGGATCCAATAAAAACATTGTTAGCTGCTCTCCTTTTTTGCCTTTGTATCTGATTTGTGGGGGGATGATAAATGGAATATTGTGAGTTTCGAGTTGCTGTTTAATTCGGGTAAACTCATCTCTGGAAATAATGCATCCAAAATGGGGGATTGGTACCTGAACTCCATCTACTGAGCCACAATAATCAAGTGGTGGGATGTTATCTGACAGGTGAGCTGATGCCTGATGACCAAAAAAATCAAAGTCAACCCAGGATGCAGTCGACCTCCCTATGGAGCAACCCAGGATCGTATGATAAAAAACAATGGTGCTTTCTATATCTTTTACTGTAAATGCATAGTGAAATATCGAAGAAGTCATAATTAGTATTCTTTTTGTAATGAGACTGTATGTAGTAATGTTTTTTGGGAACGAAACAGTTGATAGTTTTGGACAATTTGAGTGATGCAGCTATGAATATTGGTAATACTGGCGATATGGGGTGTTATCTGAATATTATCGTATGTCCAGAAGGGGTGTTTGTCAGGTAAAGGTTCCGTTCTGAATACATCGAGGGTAGCACCGGATAAGTGTTTGCTTTCTACTAGTGTTATCAGGTCTTGCTCAACCAGGTGTTCCCCTCTGCCTACATTTATTAGATATGCCTCTTTGTTAAGTTGAGATAATATTTCTTTTCTCAGGATATTTTCTGTTTTTGATGTCAAAGGAAGAATATTAATAAGAATATCTGTATGCTTTAGGAATGAAGAAAGTGCTGCTTCTCCGGCATAGGTATCTACTTGTGGGAGTTCTTTAGGGCTGTTTGACCATCCTTTTACCCGGGCTCCCAATGCTGCAAATTGGGAAGCGACATGTTTTCCGATATTTCCAAGTCCCATAATAGAAATGGTCATATCCTGTAATCGTTTATAAGGGAGCGGGGTCCATTGTCGATGTTGATTTGCCAGTGTATAGACGGCGGTGTTTTTTAGTTGGGACAATACGATGGAAAGAAGGTATTCCCACATGTCATTGGATAAATGAGGGTCGACAATCCTGGATAATGTGATTTTATCCGGATCTAATTGTTGTGTTCTGGTAATATGGTCGACACCAGCTCCAGCGGATTGTACTATTTGCAGATTAGGGAATTGTTTGAGAAGCTGAGGTTGTGGTTTCCAACATACAGCAAACGATACAGTGTCGGGATTGGTAGCAGGACTATATATTTCTACTTTCGTATTAGGTAATGATTTTTGGAGTGCTTGTTGCCACGGAATAGGATCTTTTTGATTGAAAATAAGTACCATCTGTAATTTTTGTTCAAAAGTAGATAGTTTTTGTGCTTAGCCAAAGTGGATTTGATTGCAAAAGTGTTAATTTAGTGTTGAAAAAAAAGTAATAATTTAATTTGTGTATGGATTCAATAGTTGATGATATAGATATAGCTATAATAAACATTTTGGAAAAAGAAGCCAGAGCATCTTTTGCAGATATTGCCAGAAGATTAACTCTTTCTCCTTCAGCGATTCGGGAACGGGTTCAGCGACTCGAAGATCACGGAGTTATTCGTCAATATCAGATAGCGTTGGACTATAAACAATTAGGGTATGATATTGAAGCGTTTATTTTAGTGAAAGTATTCCATGGAAAACTACAAAGTTTTTTGAGGGTGATCAAAACCTATAAAGAAGTGAAAGATGCGTACCGAATTACCGGGAACTACAATGTGCATCTGAAGGTTATCTTAAAAGACAGGATGCACCTTCAGGATTTTATAGATCATATTATGGTTTATGGAGATACGCACACTTCTCTAATATTGTCTGATATTTAATGTATCAGAAAAATGATCAATGCTCTTTGCCTTTATAAATCCACATAGCTTGTGTGTTTCCTGCTTTTTCGAATCCATTTTTTTTATAGAACGAAATGGCTTCCTGATCTGCAGTGAGCATTTGCATATGGAATTCTTTATATTTCTCTGTAAGTTTTTCCATAATGATCTGTCCGATTCCTTTGTTTTGATATTCCGGTAATATCAGTAAGTGTGGGAAATATACGACTAGATGCCCATCAGATATAGCATTTCCTAAACCGATCAGCTTTTTATCATCCCATGCGGTTAATACTGTATGAGACCCTAATAATGCATTGTATAGTTGTTCTGGTTTTGCTGCTGCGCTCCATTGATTAGCTTTGTATAACTGAACTACATCAGCAATTGTGAATCCTTTTTTTTCGGAAATAATAATTTTCATAATATGTGTTTATCGTATAACCAGTTTCTTCTGGCGCTAAAAGCTTTTTGTTTGTTGAGTGTGTCTTCGTCCTGATAATCAGGATTTTATATTCTGTATGCTTGTCTTGAAATTATAATTATTTCAGGCAAATGTCATGAGGTGTTTAGTGATGTACGTTGTGGTACATCAAAATCACCTGATATACTCTTGTATAAGATGTGTAAATATACCTTAAAACAGCATGGGGATAGAATACTTTTATGATGTTGTTAACAAAATAAAAGAGTAGGGAAGTCAGAATGATGGCTTCCCCATAGATGAAGGGATAAAAAGACATTGATGCCTTGAATAATGAATGATTCCGATCAGTGAGATGTTATTTAGAAGATTAGGAAAATTACAAAGGGTGATATGCTTGTTTGATCATGTTTTTTACTACTATTTTATGAAAAGGTTTTACGAAAAACATATACACCCTGCCAATGGTTTTATTATAGGTAACTAAGGTTGATACTTTGATATTGTATTCTTTTTCTTTGGAATCAAAAATGCTTACTCGGAAGTTGAGGTGTGTGTCATCTTCTCCGAGGAGAATCTCATTATCGGTAATGCTATAGATTTTAAAAAAACCTATATACCCACCAACCTTAAATTGCTGTTTGCTTTCATCAGGAATCACTGTATTAACCCCAATGAATCTGACGAGGCTATTTCTAAACTTCATTAATGCAATCACCCAGGGAGGAGCAGAGCCAAAAATATTTTGTGTTACTTCAGTAATCGTATCCCGATGATTTGTTGTACTAAATGTATCCCCAAAATCGGTTGATGGTAATAGGGGTTTTGTCGCTTTGGTTTCTATTAACTGTTCCTGTTTTACTTTCATAGGACATTAGGCTTGAGAAGTTGTAAATGACTAACCTAGTACAAATGTACTATTTTTTTAGTACAGTACTACTAATTCTTATATTTGTGGCATGAACATGACCAAAGTAAGAATATTGGCACATAGCCTGCAGTTATTTAATACCTATGGAATAGGAGCAGTGAGTCAGCGAAAAATAGCAGATACATTAGCAATAAGTCCAGGGAATCTGACATATCATTTCAAGAAAAAAGAAGATATTGAAATTGCATTGTATGAACAGTTGGTAGATAAGGTATCTGTTGTAATCGAAGGGGCACTTGATAAGCGTTTTGAATTAAGTTCTATGTTTGAGATGACAAAAGGGATTCTTTCGCTTTTTTTTGAATATCGCTTTATCTTTCTTGATTTTGTGCAGCTTATGCGGGGCAATCAGAAAATAGCTACTCATTATTCTGCATTGATGAAACAGAGAAAAGAACAATTTTTTTACGCGATTCATCAGTTAGAAAACAATGGCTTGATCCGGGAAGAAGAGCTGCCTGATGAGTATGAGTTTTTGTATGATCGATTTCAGATTTTATCTGATTTCTGGATTGCCTCGGCAGAGTTTTCTACGGGCAATGTTACTGCGAAAAATCTGAAGCGCTATACCCAGGTTATTCTGCAATCGATATACCCGTATCTAACCACTAGAGGAAAAACTGAATTTTTAAATTGTTTGAAATCATAGGCTGTGGTAGGATTATTTTTTTGCAAACCGATGTACATATCCGATGCTGATTTCTGAAAAATCTGCCTGTCCTAAATTCGCATTGATGTGTGCTGAGACAAATACATTGTGTTTTGGAGATGTATTTGTGTTGCGTAGGTAGTATTTAATCCCCATTCTGCTAGAGACGGTTCGTTTTATTTCATAATACCAGTTAAGGTCTTCTTTGTAATACGTGTCATTAGCATAATATCCTTGACTTAATTGCCAGTCTATTTTATAAAAGGGCTTGTAGATGTTAAGTCCGATTTGTGTACTGAGACCTACGTGACCAAGTAATAATTCAGCACTGGCAAATACTCCGAAGTTAGTTGCATAACGAAAGGGGCTTTCTCTAAAAAAGGGAACCTGTTCCTCGATTAATTCTTCATCGTTTTTTATATGGTCATAATAGTGTTGGTAAAAACGATAGTAAAATCCCCCACCAAATTTGAAAGTGTTTTTATAGATCTTTCCGGCACTAAAGGCTACAGAGTATACTTCTTTTTGAGCGTTAAACGTTTGTGATAATACATTGTATCCAAGTCCGAACCTGCCTGATATGAATGTTGTACTTCCAGGCGTGTTTTCTTTTGTTTCAGATACTTTCCGAAAAGAGGGGGAAACTTGTTTTGTTACCGGAATTATAGAGGAGACACTCGCTACAAAAGAATTTAACCCCTGATTAGGGAGTCTGGTATGTCCGTTAGAGTGATGGATGTATCCGAGTCCCATGCGCCAATCCATGTGATTAGTGCGGAAAATATCATAATACAGAAAAGAACGAAAGGACCAGTTGATCTTGGTTGTAATTGCTTTGTTATATGGGTTATCTACAGGGTGGTATTGCGTATCCATATACGATGCTCCCATTCCTACTTGTAGGTAAATAGGGTGTTTTTTTTGCGAAAAAAAAGAAGTTTCTAGAAAGGGCATAACAGTATATGCTTTTCCTATTTTTTGAGTATTTCCAAAATCGGTAATACTCAAGGAGATTCCTGTAGTGGGATACCCTAATTGTCTTTTCCATGCTTTTTCTTTATTAGTATTAAACCCCAGGCTTACAAAGAATGCTTTTTGTATGGAAGTTTCAGGAAACCCCTGATTGGCTTCCATTGTTTTTCCAATGGCGATCTCCGGAGCAATATATATCAAAGGCTTTTGCGATTTTTTAACAGGTTGTGCGTATATTTTTAAGGTTATTAATAGAGGGCATAGTAAGTAAAATGTATATTTCATACAATTGGTTATTTTTTCCTCCGTGAAAATAACTTTTTTTAGGAGATAACAAAATAAGCTAGTTTGGGGTAGGGGATATTTGTAGCTCTTTGTGATAACTGAGAATTTTACCAATGCTTTTTTGATCAATACGTTGACAATGCACCATTGCTGTTTCCAAAGCATTGATAATTCGGGAAAAACCCCCATTGTCAAAGATAGGACCGATTTCTTCTCTAAACCTCCCTTTTTCTATGATGGCTTCTTTTAACTCTTGGGCGGTTTCTATATTAGGTAGTGGCGTAAAGGTAAGATGATCCAATTCCTTGATTTCTGTATTTAGTGATTGAATCAATTGATTTATTTTTAATTGAAATCCACTAATTTCTGATTGAAGAATGTCTTCTTTGGATTGCAAAACTTGCAGTTCCTGTAAGATAAAACCTTTTGTTCGGCTGATGGCTCTGTAGATTGTACTTAGCACAGTATGTTGTTTGTATAACTGTATCAGTTTATCTGTGGTATTTGCTTGTTTAGCCAGAAGTAGATGGTATGCGCAGAATCGAGTGTCCCAGTCTATAAAACTCTCATTAAACAATTTTTCTCTTTGCTCCAGTAAAAGAGTATATCCTTCTTGCAGATTTTTCTTATTGTACCGAATACCATTAAACGAGAATTGATTTTCTTTGGTGGTGCCTTCTGAGATTTGCCGTGCTTTTAGTAACAGTTCCTCAATTTCTTTAATAGGTTTCATGAGGAGTACTAATTCTTCCTTTAATACGGTTAGCGAATATGAATTGTTTTCAGCAATTTTATAGGTTTCTTGTTGTAAGCGATCCATCGATGGGATGTGAAGATACCTGTTTTCAAAAGTATGGTGATATTCTTCTAATAATTCTTTGCCTTGATTTTCCGCAGTGATGAATGCTTCAAAAGCTTTTTCGGATACAAAATCAGTTGGTCTTTTTTGTAGGTATTGCGAATATATCAACTGCGTCATTTTCTGCTGAATCGCTTCTTTGGAATCAAATAATATCCATGGAGATCTGTTATCTTCTTCACAATGGATATATGGAGTTTTGGCATTGTCTTCTCTAAGATTATTTGGAGGGTGGCTGGCATACATATTTACTTTAGAGTTTTCTGCTGCACTGAAGTATTTTTTTCCTCCCCGGATATCTGCCGGAAGATTATTGATAATTTCTTTTTGAGCCTCACTGGCTTTTCTAACAGCTATCGTATGATGTGTATATAGGTTCTCTACATATATTTTTTTCTGAGCAGCGAGATAAGCGTGTTGTATAGTAGTATTCCACAGTGTAAACCCATCATTTAGTTTGAATAAAGAAGCGATAATGGCTTCACTTCCAGATGTGTGAATTGCAACTTTATCTGCATTAAATTCCATTTCTCTGGATAATAAGGAATACATGATGTTGAGAAACTGGTAAAAGAGGTTTAATACTTGTCTAATTAACCATATAACGGGAGTAATAATCCAGGCGGCAATAGAAACCCTGATATCTGAGGCTCTCCATTGTTCTAAGGCTTCATCCCATTTATCTCTGGAGAAGATCATATCATGAATAATAGTATTGGCAGAAATAATATAGCTTCCGATTTTCATACTTCGTTGAGCGAAATGACCAAACTCATGACTCATAACTGCTTTGAATTCAGATAGATTCAGACAGCTGATTAATCCCAGACCTATGGTGAGATCTTTCTTTACTGGGAAAATCAAGCTAAGCCACATATTATTATAGGATACATATGCATTGACATCAGGATCTGCATAGATCGATTTGGGGTTTGGAGCTCCTGTTTCGTTACAAATTTGATGAATAAAATTCCATAAATTGGGATGATTTTTCTGATCTAGTTTGATTCTGTTGGAAGGAGTGTGGTTTTTTAGTTTTAAAACAAACTTTAACGTAAATAATAACAACATAACAGCTCCGGCAATAGCTCCTGCTTTTAATAATACGGTGATTTTATTAATAGATCCCATAGGGTAGCTAAATGCATACCAAACCAAATATCCTATTGTACATATCAGTATAGAGTATAAGATGAAAAAAAGCAAAATCGACAATACTGCTAAACTTGCTTTTAATTGATACGAAAAGGGAAGTTTTGTTAATTTTTTTGGGACATGGGTAGGGCTTTTAGGGTAATAGTTTGGTGTCATTTATATTGGTTTATTAGTTGTCTAGCTTGTTGCTTGATTGGGGAGGGTACAATATATAAGCTATTCGTTTTAAGGGAAAAAATGAATAGCTTTAAAAGCTAAAATAACAAAACCATTTAGTTTTTTTAGGAAACTATTAATTTACTAGTAATTTTTAACAAAAAAAGACCCCGAAAACAAAAAGTAATCGGGGGGATATATTGAAAAATGAAAAATTATTTTTCCAGAATATTTTTTAAGTTTTGTAAACCGGTATTGAGGTCGTCTCCAATCATTTGTTCGAAATCCATGAAGAGCATCATAAGGTTCATAGGGTAATCCATATGTCCACTGAATCCCCATTTCACTTTTGTTTTATTTCCGGATATTGCTTCTGTAATCATATAGGCAGGTTCCGTTGATTGAAAAGGTGTCAAAAAACGAAGTTCATAATCAATACGTTCTCCTTCCGTAATTTTTTTTATTTCCTGTTCTCCTTTTCCGACTTCTTCATTTTCACTATCCCAGGCAGCGATAAACCCTACCATACCATCAGTACCACTATATGTTTTTTTCATTTCAGGATCCATCAATGCCCATTTGCTATATTGATCTTGATTTTTGAGATACTTTACATATTCAAAAACTTCCTGTTTGGGTTTGTCGATGATGACTTCTCTTTCCACATCATACTCTTTTTTTACAAATAATGCAGTAATGAGGGGAATGGCTATTAGAATAGCAATAACGAGTAAAATTTTTTTTAAAATTCCCATGATAATTTAGTGTTATGTTATTGATTTGATTGGTTTTAGATATTGTTATGGTTTCTTTAAAGATAAATGTAATTTTCAAGAACCTCAAATATCTGTAGGTCAGATCATGTAGAATGTCAATTAAAAAAAGAGGATTGGTGTTATTTTTTTAATTTTTTTTAAAAAAAGTGTAAGGCTTGTCAAAAAAGCCCGACTAAGGTGGTGTCGGTTTTCAAAAAGACAGAAGGATTTATGATGAATTTAGAATGTAAAATCGATCGTTTTCTACTTTTCTTAATCATCTTTATCCGAATCAAAATAAATTACTCTTGTTAAACATTTGCCAGTGTTTACTAGGGAATCTATCAAAAGAAAAGATAAGATGTTTCATAAGAAGATAGATTCCCTTTTTTATGTTTTACCCGATAATTGATGGATAGATACTTAAGGAGTAGCTTTTTGAATTATTCTTTTCCCCATAGATATTTCTCCTGTTTATATTAATCCTATTCTTGTTTATCGGTAGTGGTTGATGGTGTCAATGCGGTTACAAAAGCTTCTTTCTGATCTACAGCTAAGGCAATTCGGGTAACTGTTTTATTTTTCCCATATAATTGATGTATTGTATATGGTTTTTTAAGGTCGATAAAAACAGAATGACTATCCAGGTCTCCAAGAGGAGAGAGTTTGGTTGTTTGGTGTTCTCCTTCTGGAATTGCAGCACTGCTAATGGTTACGGCAGCAATGTCTTTTTTCAGAATATTTACCTCACTAAGAATCCCGAATCGCAATAAAAGTGTATCCTGTTCTATGCGAATTGGTCTTTTGATAATTGCTTTTGAAATCCCGAAAATCTGAATAGCAGAGTAACAACTAATTCCACTGAGAATCCAGGCAGTAATCAGACTCCATTTTTCTATCCAAATGTGCAATACATATGTTTCGATTCCTATGATAAAGATAAATGCAAATAACAAAGTGATGATGCCACTGTTTTTGTGATAGCTAAAAGTTGTGGACGTTGTTGGTACAGGTTTCCAAAACCAAAATCCATAATATATAATTGCAATCTCTGAAGATAGCAGTGCAGCTATTTTTTTAGGTACGATTTGTTCACAAGTTTCTCTTACTGCCGTATAAAAATCAAGTTGTTTTTTGTGTACTTTTTTAAACTTTTTGATAGTAGTAACCACTTTATAGATAACAGTGAGTACTATCGTAATTTCTATAACAGGTAGTCCCCAGTTTTTAAACGCGATTAAATATTGCTGATGCGCTTCCGGAAGAATATATGAACCGGTTATCACACCCAGTACAAGTACTGGTACCAATGTGGTTTTTGGGATATTGGTTTTTCTTATTAATAAAAAATAGACCAATGGTATTGTTAGTAGAAGGTCAAGTGTAATTCCCAGAGATAAGGTGGCTGTATGTGCAGTAAAAAATGGAGAATATGGAATGAGAATTACAGCTGTTAATAATACTATCGGAATACCGGCGATAGCAACTTTATGAAGATTGGTGATAGCTGGTTTCATACTATTTGTCTTAATTGTTAGTATTGTGGTGATGGTTCATCTTATAGAATGATAAGATGATTTATTTTGATACACTATTGTTTTGGTTTTCTGACAAAGCGTACTTCTGATATTTTTCCATATTCAATTGTGTAGATAGCTAATGCCTCTCGAATTTTTGATTTGTCTTTCCCTATACCTGTCAAGGCTTCTTTGTCTATTACGACATTACCATATACAGTTCTGGAAACCACTTCGCAATGAAGGTCCGGAGTTCTTTCAAAAAAACCGGCATATCGTTTCCTCATGGTTTCTTTTCCCTGATATCTCAATTCATTAGGGTAGGTATATACTTTGATACTATCACTATATGGAATCAGGAATTCGTCTATATTTCTCTTGTTATAAGCTTCCAGTTGTTGTTGTGCCAATGCACGGGAGATATCCTCTATGTTTTCGGTTTGAGCATATCCTGCAAAACTTACTATACATAAAAACAGGGTAGGTATTTGGTATCGTTTCATTTGTTTACTGTATGATTGTTTCTTTGATTATCGAGATGTAAATGATTCGAGACTTCCCTCGAAATGAGTGTTTGTTTTTTTATGTAACGCCTCTGGTGCTAGCACTGAGGGAGGTATCGTACTATTACTGTCATCAGGAGGACTAACCTGATGTATTTATTTAATACGTTTTTATGATTTAATAGGAGTGTTTTCTAATTCAAAAAATCCCCACACTAAACTGGAACCAGAGATAAATCCAAAAACATTCGTTGCAATTCCCTCTCCAAGTACGATGTTATAACCACATGCTATACTGCCAAGGACTCCCAAAATAAGAATAAGATATCGAGTGTTTTTCATAAGTTGATTGTTATTTATTATCCTATTCTATAAGTATCTTTTTTGGGAAAAATGTTACAAAAAAAAAGATCTTTTGTGCTATAAAAGAAGTCGTTAAATGCGATTGGTAATAGTGTGTTTTGTATACCACAGGAATCCGATCAGTATGAGACTCTCTTAAGAAGTAAAAAGTTAATAAAGTCTTATAGAAGATTGTTGCTCTTTATGGGCAGCAGCACGTTTTTTTCGTTTGCGTCTTTGTTGCTTAAAAAATTGTTTCCTGATTCGCCAGATGATTCGTTCTATAATAAATGCATATAACATACAGTTAAGTAAGAGTCCCGTAAAAAAAGTAAAAGCTCCTCCAATATGAATATAGGTTCCTGCAATAGTATGCGTAGGGAAACGTAAAAATTCGAAAATCGGGATAAAAAGTAGCCAGGGAGAATCTTTATCCAAAATTCCTTCTTCAGCTGCGAAAACAGAAAGAAAACTAGGAACCAATAAAGTGAGTAATACAATGATAACCAATGTGAAAATGGTTTTGTCGAAGTGTTTTAAGTGTAGTTGGGTCATGGGGCGATGGTCGTTATTTGGTTAGTTTCGTTATTGAATTTCAGTATCAATAACAATGCCTTTCTTTGTTTTTCGAACTTAAAAAAATGTGAAAAAAAAGCTTTTTTTCAGAGATAATGGGTAAGGAGTAAATAGGTTAAGGGTATCCCGTTATGTAAAAAAAAGAACCATCACCCATTAATAAAAAGTGATGGTTTGTTATATGGTACTTTTTTTATGACATGGAATACACATTTGAGCATATTCCGCAGAATTATTTGTTTAATAAGAATTTTATCAGGTTGAGGTATTCTTCCTCGGAATTGAGATTCGAGTATAAAACAAGGTATTTATTATTTACTAAGAAATTAGGAACCATAGTTAATCCAGCTTCCTTGAAGGATTCATTAAAATTACTAACCATGGAATCAGTTCCAAAACTGGTATAAGCAGCATCGTAATCTCTTGGATCAATTCCGGCATCTATAAAAAGTTGACGGATAGCAGACTCTTTCAGTTCTTGTTCCTTTTTATGAATGAGATCAAAAATACGAGGAACAATTTTTTCGGTTATGTCAAAACTCATCGCTATAACATATGCCTTACTGAGATAATATGCTTTATTTCCTTTTTTAGAAGCGACAGGAATTTTATTAACGGTTACTTCTGAGGGAATTTCTTTTTCCAGGCTTTTTAGTAATGGCTGAAACTGGTAGCAGCGGTCATCAAAAAACGAAAAAAAATGTTTTAGTTCCGGAATGGTGGATTTAGGTAACGACAATTCTTTGTAATGTACTCCTTCTTCAAACGTAGTGTTGCTACAAACAGCTGAGGTTGATTTGATGTCTATACAGCTATTTGATGTTGCGATAAGTGCATTTGTTTGTATCCCTACGAACACCATGCACAATACTGTGATCATTTTCTTTTTCATGAGGGTATAGGTTTTAGAGTTAAGTAGTGTATCAGAAAAACGATAAGTTTTTTATACACAAATTTAGTTAGGTATCGTTTTGATTCATTCAGTAAAATTTTAATGTTTCGAGGAATCTACCCCGAAGTCGTTACTAGGTCTATTTATAACTCTTTTTGTAGTTATGTTATTGTATATTAGAAAGATATGCTATTTTTTAGTAAAAGAAAATAGGTTATTTTACTTATTTGTAAGTGTTTGATAATCTTGTGTTAAGGAGTTATTGTGAGCGTGTTATTATGGAGTTCCCCCAGGGCATACTGAGGAGGGATGTGTGCGAATAATTGGCATTAATAACCAAAAACGTCAGATTTCATAATCTACCTATGGATTTTTGTTGTTTTTTGAAGAGAAAAGCTACTTTATAGGCAGTATAAAATAGCTTTTCTTTACTAGGTGATTCAGGGCTGATACATATCTATGCCCCTAATACAAAAACAAGCCCTGTAATATCTCAAACGGAATTTATTGTTTACAGAAGATATATTTCGGGTTGTTTTTTTAGTGTGTAATATATAGTTAAGATTGATTGGTTACAATATATAAGGCATCCCTTTATACCTAGGGATATCCAATAGAGGATTTGCTGCGAAAATAGAATTTTATAACCAAATAGTATTATGGGAAACCGTAATCGTTTAATTGTTTTATAAGGAATAATCCATAACTACTTGTACGGTATTTTTTTAAGAAAAAAATACTTAGAAACAGATCAGATACTTTTGTAATAAAAATGGTGTCCAGCTTTTTTTGTTTGCAGATATTCAACGGGAGTTTGTCCTGTAAAAACCTTACATTCTCTTATAAAATGGCTTTGGTCATAGTAGCCATAGGTAAGTGCAGTCTGCAGGTAGTCGGTAGTATGATTTAATAATAATTTTTTTATAGTTGTCTGGAACCGGGCAATACGATGAAATTTTTTAGGAGAAATCCCAAACCGACTACCGAAGCATCGCTCAAAATGACGAAAGCTGATTCCTGCTTTGGAAGAAGTTGTTTCTAAAGTGTTTGACTGAACATTTTTATAAAGGTGGTGTATAATAGCATCCCAATCAATCGTCTCTTTTTGCCGATGTTTTATAAGTTGCAATAATAAAAAAGATTCTATGGCTTGTATTTTAGCGGTGATATCTATAGAAGTATCTATTTTTTCCTGTAGTAATACTGCTTCTTTTCCCCAGATATCTTCTGTAGATAGATATGTGTCATTAAGGAGTTTGAACGGAATGTCACAAAAATGTCTGAATGTACCGCTTTTAAAACGAATGGAAAGAAAATGAACATGTGAATTGGCATCAATTCGCGTTTTTTTTCTAGGGCAAAAGGTATGCGCTTTCTGGAGTGTATTACGAGCGATTGTATAGGGTTCGCCCAGATGAAAAATAATTTCAAGCCCAGTACCGGCTAAAACCTCTGGCATTTCAAAAGTTTTGCCATTAGTATATTCCCATACATAGAAGCGATCTATATACGGAACTAATAATGGAGTGGGTTTGTAATGTGTTTTTTTCAAAAGTAAAATTAATCTGGATGCAAAAATACAAAGTCTTTTTGGGCTACTATAATGCACCAGTCCCTTTTCTTATTATAAGAAAGTTTCCTGATGCATTGTAGGATATATCTATTAGTAACATTATGGATTTGTAGACCAGATTCCTGCTGTGTTGATAAATACACGTCTGTTTAATTGTAGATGTGCTAGTACCAGTTCGGCTATATCTTCCGGTTGCATTACTTTTTCCGGGTTCCCATCAGTAAGGTTTAAATCCAGTGCCATATCTGTAGCCACTGTACTTGGAGTAAGTGCTGTAACTCTGATATTGTGTTTTCTTACTTCTTGCATAAGTGATTCTGTAAGACCGATTACTCCAAACTTGGAAGCGCTATAAGCACTTGTGACAGCGGCTCCTTTTAAGCCTGCAGTAGAAGAAATATTAATGATATCCCCGCTTTTTTGAGCAATCATATTAGCTAAGAAAGTTCGAGTCACATGATAAGTTCCCAATAGGTTGATATTGATTACTTGTTGCCAGTCTTCAGGAGGCATCTCCAGAAAATTACCAAATCGACCAATTCCGGCATTATTAATCAGGATATCAATCGAAGTGAATGTTTTATAAATTGTTTCGGCAGCGGCAGTAACCTCTTCTAATGAAGAAATATCCGCTGTGGCAATCACGGTTTGTACTCCATGTGTTGCTGCTTCCTCGGCTACTTTTTTTAGATCAGTAACTGTTCTGGCTAGTAAGGCTACATTGACTCCTTCTTTGGCTAAAGCGATGGCTATCGCTTTTCCTATTCCTTTTCCTGCTCCTGTAATCAGGGCATTTTTTCCTTTTAGGTTCATTTTTTTTAATTAAAATACTTCGATGACAGGAGCTGATGAGAGCATCTCTGTAATCTTATTAATAAAAGTGTTAAAATGTGTTGATGCATTGTGAGCGTCTACAGCTTGTTGATCTACATACTCTTCATAGACAATAAAGCGTCCATCAATCCCTACTTCTTCGAATAAGCGATAGGTAAGTGACCCGGCTTCTGCATTACTTTGTTCTACCATGATGGCTGCATGTGATAAAAATGACACTCGATGTTTCTTTTCTACATCTAATCTGGCAACAATTGTTTTTTTCATCTTGCTTTTTTAGTCTTATTTTGTTTGCAGCAACAAAAGTAATTTTAGAAACCCTTCGAGTATTGTAAAAAAACGACATCAGGTAGTTTCTGAATTATATCCCTTTACTTATTTTCCGAAATGCTTGGGACATTACTTTTTTATCAGATATACGTAACAGAAAAAAATCGTGATACGAGATCACGATCTTTTTCTAGAATACTATATGGATAAGTAGGGGTAGTATCAGAAAGGGGGAAAATTTCTGATATATACGGTTGATTATTAAGAGCTTTTTGAATACTGTAACAGTATTTCTGGGAACAAATGTAAACGCTTTTATCAAAGTAAAAACATGATTATGAGATATTAACCTATTATTGGGATTTCCTTAACGATAGTCTGTTGTTTCCTACTAGTAAAAGCTTTTATTATCGGTTTTTTTGCTTGATTATAGAGGTGTAAATATGGAGAAGCTTGTTGTGAATTAACATTTATATGCTAAAAAGGCTTCATGTCTCTTGCATTGATGTTGTTAATGATAGAAATTGGATATAGTTAATTACTTATTGTCAATCATTTTTTTTAAGTAATCGGTCAGGTGTGCCAGGTCTCTCAGGTTTTGCGGAGAAACATTCTCGTCAATCATATGTTTATTGACCAACTTAAAAAAGAGGTCGATATCATTTCCTAATACATAATGATAATCTTCATCGGCTCCGTAGTTAATAATTTGCCCGATAATTCCACGAGGACCCGGATCTAAATCAATTGCTATAAAATTTCCTGTTTGATCGGAGATAAAAGGAATCCATTTCGGATTGTAATACATTTTTTTGATAGCTCCTTCAGGAACGATTGGATCATACCATGACAGGTTAAAGGTTTCATTAGTTTCCCACATCTTTCGGGTAGTACTTAGTTCTTTATCAATTTGTTCCAGAGATAATAGTGATAGGCGTCGGATGTAGCCTGTTCCTTCTTTTTCTCCATTATGTAATTGATAGAATTTTTTGAACGCAGGAGGAAGAGTAATGTCAAATTTATGTTCGAAATCTGTAAGTTGTTGTTTGCTGACTCCCGGGTGTAACTGGTCTGCCAGTTTTGGGAAACGTTCTTTGATAAGTTGTTTATAGGCTTTCCAATGAGGAAATTGATCGGTCATTTGACAAGAAAAGAGTAGTGTTATAAGAACTAGTGTTTTTTTCATATTTATCGGATGATTGTGAAATTATGTACCAGTTGCAATAGATCTAATTTTGTAAAGGGGTTTTGCTAAGTGCACGAAGGACTTTTATTGCTTTCTGCGCATCATTTTTATGGACAAAAATATGATCGTGATAATAGGCAGCTATTACATTACAGCTGATTTGATGTTTGGCCAGCTCGTTAGAAAATAAAGCGGTAAGTCCCACAGCATCTAATGAAGAGTGAATGTTTAATGTAATCCAGGAAGCAACGTAGTCGTAAGTTAATCCTAGTGCATCCGCTTTTTGTCTCTCGATAACCAAGGTAGTTCCTTCTGCTTCTTTGAATTTTGATATAATGCTATCTTCATTGATAGGGATTGGTACTGTCGTAGTGGTGAATACATATTCTCCCGGATGGAGCACAGGAGTCATATCTTTTATTAGTACGGATAAATTTGTTTCGCCTGCCATGGTATTTTATTAGTAAGAGAGGTTAAAAATAAGTAGCAATCCCATAATGGGACCTATTTGAGTGAAGGTAATGAAAACTTATCAGAAAGGAGAGGTTTCTTACAAAAAGTAATGTACGTATGATACTTGCTTATTCGAATTTCAATACAGGTGAAGTTATTTTTTGATGAGAACCAGTAAAAAGTAGTTTAGAAAGGCTCTAGTATGTAGAGGAAAATAACTACTTTCTATTTCCTGCTTCGAGTAAGGAATTTCGAATTGCTTTTTTTCTTTCCTCTTCCCTAACTTGACTTAGGTCAATAGCATGGGTTTTTTCGTTGTTGGTTTTAAAGAAAACGGTATCAGCTGTTGCATGTGTTTTTTTGATGTCAGGAAGCAAAACAGTACGGATCGCATCAGTATTTTTTGTTCGGTATACAATTTTATCCGGTGTAATCGAGATAAAGAGTTTCCGGGCCTTAGGGATAAACGATGTAGATCGAATGAGTAAAAAAAAACCTATGACAATACCCAACGGTTTGTCCCAATCTCCTGGGAATTCAGTTATAAATTGATCGTCAGCCAGTGAATTGTATGATTTATAGCCAAAAGCTATGATTAAAAATACTCCAGTAAGAATGAATATATACATCGTTCTTGGAGCTCCTTTTTTTATGAGGTATGTCATAGGCTGAAGATACTAAATTATCAGCAGACCAAAAAAGCGTAACTGTTATTGGTTTAAACTTATAGATATGGTCATAGCCTTATGATAGGTGTTGCCCTGGAATACATCTTTGGTGTTTTTTTTATGGTAGTGAGGGCGCTTTTTATTCTCATAAAAATATACCAGCTCTAAGGGAACTTTTATCTACAAACATTATTCGGTTTTTCTTTCTCTTCTAGTACATAAGAGGATTTGATAATATTAATGTTTTATAGAGGGAGCATACATAACTATTTTAATACTCATTGTTTATGATTAGAAGTTGCGGGAATAGATCCTGAATACCAATATTTATCTATTTTGTTTTTATCATTAAAGCTATTTTTCCAGAATACGTTATATACATTACTGATCTCTGGTACATAAGCTAAAAAATATTTTTCATTGAGATAAAAAATAATACAATTCCCAATATCACTATTGCTGATTATTTTTTGCACCCCAGTTTTTTCATATTCCGTAATAACCTCTTTGATGAAGTTATAGGTGTACTGGTGCACATCATTATTGTTTTTGATATTACTGGCTTTTATAAAACCATCTATATCGAATTTCTTATTTGTATGTTTTTTAAAACATGTGGAGTCGTTTAATTTACAATTGAATAAAGATAAGTTAGGGAGTAAAAATTTCTTTTTATTTATTTCTTTAGTGAAGAAATAGGCTATTGGCTTATCTTTTTGATGATTTCTAGCTTGAATCATAATGTTCTTAAATACCCTAAAATTACCAGATTTAATTCTGTGTATTGCTTCCGTATTATTATCAGTATTAGCACAGCCTAAGAGAAAGATTGCTAAAAATATATAAACTATGGTTTTCATCATTTAAAATTTAAGACCAAATGGGAATTTTGGAATAAATTTAGTGTCTTTTTTAGGGTGGTAATGTGTTGATATAGTGGTGTTTTTATTGGGTTTAAAATTTTCTGCTTTGTTGATTGTTCAGGATTAAATAATGTATTAGGTATGACTATAATCCCTAATATCAAAACTATTTTTATTTTTAATTACTTCACGTGTAAATTTCCATTCAGGACCAAAATCCCATGAGTTCATTAAATCATTATAGTAGTGTTTATAAAAATCATTCTTTTAAAATATTCATACAAAACTTATAAAATCAAAAATTGATATGGTGAAAGAATCTCATCAATAATTAATCGCCTAAAATTACTAGATTCCTTTTTTAGAGAGAATAATCAAACTTCACTTACTTCACTTACAAACATTATTTGGTTTTTCTTTCTCTTCTAGTACATAAGGGGATTTGATAATATTAATTTTATTGATATCTACTTTACAAACAAAACAGTTCCATGCAATAAAATCATTTAACCTATTTGTATTTTCAGATGCTAAAACAATATTATCATCTTTTATGAGGTTGTTTTGCTTTAGTTTTTTTAAAACATGCTCTTTGTTAGTGTTTGTCTCAGATTCATTATAGAAATAAATTACATTCTTTCCATTATAGTTAAAGATGGAAAAATCATAAGGTATTTGATCATCTTTTAAAAGTTTATCAAAAACATATATCGAAAATTCATAAGTTTCCTTGTTTTCTTTTTTGAGTAATACATTTACATATAAGGGAGTGTCTAGCTTTTTTCTCATTTCTTTGATGTAAAGCTCCGCTTTTTGCTTCATTAAGTCATGTAGCTTTTCGGGTATTACCTGAAGTACTTTCTTTTTTTTTCTAAACTTTATGTCTTCTTTTTCAGTAGAAGGAGCCTCAATACAAGAAGAAAAAACTAAGACTATGATGTGTAATGCGCTAACTAGTAGAGGTTTGTTAATTTTTCCAAATATCATATTTTCCGTTTTTTCGTATAAACCCTAAATCGTTCCAACCTCCTAAGATAACCCCAGGAACTCCAACTTTTTTTGTGAAATTTATATCTCCTTGAGAAGGTCTAGCATTTCCATATCCTGCGTGTATAATTCCAGGGTGTGTATGAAACCAACTATTAGCTCTTTCAAAATTATAGCCTATCTTATATATATTTCTATTAATAAAGTTCTTTCCATTATTAATAAAAGAGACAAGGGAGGGAGCGGAATTGAATTTGTTTTCTTTATACGGAGTGATATAAATATTGTCGAAATTTTTATAATCATCAAATATAAACCCACCAATTTCTTTATCTACAGCAATAGATAGATCAGAGATTAGATTTATATAAGAATGAAAATCTTTTTTGTTTAAAACATCTAGATAGAGTCCTTTGTTTCGAATATTTAAACCATCTGATAAAAAACCTTTGTTAACAGTGCCAATTTGTACAGATTCAGAATCAAGCAGTCTATCAAAATTGTCATTAGTAGTTTTTATCAATTCAATAGATCCATCTTTATTAAGCCGATAATCATCCTCTGGTTTAGATACAGAAGATTGATTTTTTTTTGTCTTATTATTAAAGAACCATTGGATTTCCTTATCAACAGTATTGGTGAAATAGGAAGAGATATAATTGCTTAGGTCTCGTTTGCTATAAAATAAATTTTTATATGTTGTTTGAATTTGGAATAAAGCATGAGAATGGGCAGCGCGAAGGCTGCCTTTTAATTTTTTACGTGTCAAATCAACCTCTCGCTGATTTTCTAAACTATTGTTCAATGATCGCTTTATCGTACCTCTTAAAATAGTACGTAATTGAATGTTTGCTTGTTGTAATTCTATAGATGTTTTCACGTGTTTGTCATTCAATGATGTGTGTAAAATTCTTGGTGAACCTTTCTATAGAGAAGAGGTTTTAAGTGTTTTGGCTAATACAGTGATTATGCACTTGGCCAATTATTGACATGCTCATCATTTGCACCAATTTTAATTCCTTTGGCACTAATGTGTAAACTCACAGACATAGGTGTTTCATCTTCTGCGTCAAAATTTTTGTTGTAACGCAGGCAGTATGCTTCATTAAATTCGATGTTTTGCTCTACAGACATGGAATTACTTTTTATAAAAGTAATTTTTCCTCTTTTATGTTCATTAGGAGATAAAGCCCATTGTGCAAGCATATCATCTGTTTGGCGGTCTACCTGTAATCGAATGGTAAACTGTCCGGCAATTGGTCTGGCAGAAGGTCGACCGGTTACATCACTGTCTTGAGCAATATCTATCGAACAATTGAGAATAACAATCTCTTTGCCGTCAATTTCTAATCTGGAATAAAAAGACATAAATAATAGTATTTAAAAAAGGGTTAACATTATATTGTTTTGGCAATTGTGCATACGATGCCATCTTTTTTATACTATAGATATGCGCGTTTATAGAGGGGTAAACATTCACCTATAGTATGTTCTTTTGTTTTTCAGAAGTGGCTCTTTACTATTGATATGTATGCGTATACCATATCGATCATTCATTAAGCATATCGAATGTAATCATATCAATAGCTGTACTACATAAAAGAAGTGTACATTTCACTTTTTTTAGGGAAAGAACACATCCGATAAACAAGGAATAAAGAACGTAAGCTAAAAATACTTTATTTATAAGAAGGAATCAATAAAAAATGACTTTTTTCGATCTAATGATGTATTGTATCGATAGAGGTCAGGTGTCTATCTTATTGGATGTAGGAATTTCTTTAAGTTTTTTTTATAAAATATAATGGTTGTTATGTCAGAAAAAACTGTATAGGTTTGAAAAAGAGAAGAAAAGGTATTTTCCGAGGAAACGCGATACAGTAAAATAGATATAGTATACTACAGAAAAAGTCAATTAAACAATAAAATAGGTATGAAAAAAAATCTGTAATATACTATATCGTGTTAGGGTAGGGGTGATTGGGAGGTAGCATTGAGAGTTGATTAGTTTTCTATGTTATAGGTGTTTTCTGTTTCTACCTGTTTTTCCAGCCATGCGATTTTGCTAGGTTTGTTATAAATCGTATAGGTGTTCAGGTGAGGTAATCCAATAAATTTAACCTTATTGATTCCAAATGCATAGGAACT
Organism: Aquimarina hainanensis; assembly: GCF_042684685.1. NCBI lineage: Bacteria > Pseudomonadati > Bacteroidota > Flavobacteriia > Flavobacteriales > Flavobacteriaceae > Aquimarina > Aquimarina hainanensis. The sequence goes on from NZ_JBHULX010000017.1 coordinate 192,777, forward strand.
CTTAATAACCCATCTTCCCTGACCACTACTTTCATCATGTGTATCGATGACAGAATAGTTTCTGTTGTAATAATGTTCTTTTATTTTTTCGAAGGTGAGCTTCCCGAAAGTGATGATAATTTCCGGATCTACAATTTTTATAATTCGATCTATAATGGCCAATGATTTTTCCAATTCGATTTTATCAATTTTAGGCTTATTATATGTTCGATACATAAACAGGTGGGTAATGCATAATTCCTGAAGATCCATGTTTAGGATTTTACCAATGGTTTCGAGATTTTTTTTGAACCGATGCGTTTTTCCGTTTTCCCAATCTGCCACATAGGGACGGTAGTTATCGGTTTCAAAGTGTGTTAAAGATTCCAAAATAGTAGTAGGAATCGCATGAGGATCTCCTCCGGGATTAAGCCCAATCATAAGAAACTTCCCCTTTTTCAAGGAGCGGGCATGACTGTATAATAGTGTTCCGCTTTTATGAGCAGTTTCTCCTAGAGTGGATTTTACAAATTCTTTAAAATCATTTAATTCTGATGTATCCATATAGACGATTTTTTTCTATCAATAGCATCAATCGTTTCAGAAATAATACTACTGCGCAATCTTTTTATCTAATAGTTATTATTACTAAGCTATAACTTGCTGTTCATTTTTTCTTACGGAAAACCGTAATGCAAAAAATTATACAAGAGTTAGCAAAGTGTATAAGGCGTCAGTTTATGAGGATACAGGTTGTGGGGTACAAGCAGATCACAGGTTATTAGTAACAGGCTTAGGTTTTTATACAATAATATATGAAATAGAAACAGGCTTTATTATAAAGGAAAGCAATCTACGCTAACCATTACACATGTTTTATAAATATCCGGGAGGTTGTGATATTGAGCACAGGTGACCACTACAGGACCATTGTATTCAGAACAACGGTTTCTATGAATACCTCCACAAATGAGTTTCTGTTCGGATTTTGATAATTTTCTTGCTGATTTTAAGAGTAAATCTTTCATAATGTGTTAAAAAAAATAAATAGTGTGTATCGTATATTGATGAATATTGATTCTTTTTGCAGGAGCTATGTAGCAGGTGTTTTTGACAAAGCTTGCAGATTTTTCAAATGGTTCTTGTACAATATGTATTGTTTGTTTTTTGAGTTTTTAGATTTGAAAAAAGAGAGCGTGGCATCAGAGCTGACAGGGATACCAATTTCTAGTAAGAAACTTTTATACGATTTGGGAATATAGCAGTTGCCATGTAGGTGTAATAAGGAATATTTCTGTACAGAAAAGAATTGATTCAGAGTTCTTTGAATACAGGATATGGTTACCCCTTTAATTAAGGAATTTACTATTTGTCTTTTCATTTAGGTTTATTAGTTTTTTAAATAAAAACACTGTTGGGGTATGATTTCCATTATAAATATAGGCAAGATTCTATTATTTTAGAAGGATTTAACGTTTTATTATTAAGACAGATAGAGAGTTTTAGTGTAATAATAACAAGAATGTCTTCCAAAAACATCGTGGAATCCCTGTAAATAAAGGTTTCTCTTTTTGTATCAAAAACTACTTACTTGTTAATAAGTAAATAAGGAATTTTATCCAAATTCCAATCGATGACTAGTCCCTTGGCTAATGATTTAGCAATTGCTGTTCCGTATAGATATTCTGTAAGATATAAGGCAGCTTCAAAACTTTTGGCTCCTCCGGAAGAGGTGATATATTTTCCGTCATGAACAAAAAACACCTGTTCTCTTATATCCAGATGTGGGAATTTTTGACGCATTGTATCAATATCTCCAGGAAAAGTGGTAGCGACCTTACCATCTAATAATCCGGCTTGTGCCAATACAAAAGCTCCATCACAATGCGAAGTGACAAAAGAAGCTTGCTCCGCAGCTTTTTTTACAAAATCAATCATATCCGTATCATCTAAGTCAGTATCCAGATGATGTTCAGCACTGGGGATTACCAGAATGTCGATATGGGGTAATGTATCTTGTCTGTAATTAAAGTCAGGGAGTAATCGCATCCCTTCAAAAGTTGTAATAGGTTCATGAGTATTTGCCACTGTAAATACATTCATCGGTTTTATATTTTTCCTGAATATAGTATGCTGGAAAATGTCATATGGAGCTGTCAATTCTGTATTGTAAGTTCCATCCATGATTAAAAATGCGACATTGTATCGGTTAGGAGCTAATGTAACAGTAGAGGAGGACTGCTCTTTTTGTTTTTTAGGAACCTCCGTACAGTGACTTAAGAAGAAAAAAAATAATAAAAACCATAAAGAAGATACGTTGTTAGTATTGATTATTTTATAGAACAGTTTCATATGGCTGGATTAAAATGTCAGCACTAAAGATACAATTTGTACTAAAAAATAGAAAAGTGCTGACATCTTATGTCAGCACTTTTAGGTGCTTAGCGAAGCTAATGTATCAACGTTTTATTATTTTAAAACGTTCCTGGAATGTATTTCCTGATATTTGTATAATATAGATACCAGGAGCTACATTAGAGGCATCCCATGTCCATCGTTCCTTGAGATATACATCTTTATAAGTAGCAATTTCATTTCCTGAACTATTGAAGATCTGAATACTTGCTTTTGTTGCTCTTTTTTGTTTTCTCAACCCTTGGACATCAATAACAAATTGACTGGAAGAAGGATTAGGCCAGACATACTGACTGTTCAAAGTAGTTAGTGGATGTTTCTCCTTGTTAGGTATATCTCCTTCTACAGATCCGAATAATTGGAAGATGTGGTCTTGAGGTTGTTGCCCAAGAACAATGGAGGCGGGTGTCCATTCCTGGAAAATACCACTTCCATATAGATCTATATTTGATCGGAAGTTGGATTCGTGCCCAATACTGCCTTCTTGTGTTGTCCAGTTCCATTCCAGGTAATACGGATAAAAGTTAAGATGTGGTTGTACAGATATCCAATAATGACCAGAAGATAAAGTAATAGGCTCTGAGAAGTTGATGTGTATATTGCTTTCTTCTGTAGTAAACGAAGAATCAGTAAGGTCTTGTTTGATAACTTCTTTTCCAGGAACTCCATTGTTGTCTTCATATATGACAAATGTCACTTTTGAAGCTTCTATAGCAGTTCCGAACCCATGAGCTACAACTTTTTCTATATTCCAGCTACTTCCTTCCGGGACGATCAAATCATCGGCACATTGCGTATATGTATTGGTATCTGTATGAAAGTTAGACGATATTATGAATGTCGGAGCATCAATTTGTTCGTAGATCCCTGAAGGAATTACATTGACTGTGAATCCGGTAGTGGTCTTTTCTTTTTCTGAAGAGGCGTGTAATTCAATGCTGGATTTTCCAAAAGTATCTTTGGTATAGGTGATTGTTAATGTATTGTCAACCAGCTTTGTTTTTACAATCTCAGGATGAGAGTTGTTAACTTTTATTGAGATTGGTTTTTGCTGACTATGTTTGAATACATCTTGAATGTCTATCTCAATAGTTCCGTCTTCTATCCCGTTCACAACTTGGTTTTCCAGGAATTTATTCACTTTTAAGGATGGGGTAGGGAATGGAAAAATCATGGGGAGTTTTGCGCTATATACACCATTTCCATGAACCGCCAGTGCAATCAACCCATCTTTTCGAACTTCAATATCCTCAGCTATATTATTTCCAATTCTGAAAGATTCTTTAAACCACCTGGTGTTTTTGCCATTTATATAAGTGCTGTAATATAAACCTGTACTGGTCGCTACGATTATTTTTTGGAAATACTGACCAAAAGACTGTTCGCTGCTCCCAAAAAAAGCTGCAGCTCTAACAGAAGGACCATTTCCACTGCCGTCAGGGTGTTCTTCTAGGTTACCACTGATATCTGTCCAGGAATCACCGGCATCATCTGACAGAAAAACACTGGGAATACCATAGTTAGAGAAAACAGCAATAACACGATCTGCATTAGAAGGATCAACAGCAATGTGGTTGATGAATCCAGTTGGGAGTTCTTTATCTGTTCCTCCAACGGATACAACCTGATAAGTGTCCAGGTTCGCATTGTCTATGCGGTAAATATTCCCATGGATTGTTCCGTAATACAGCCGGTTGGCAATAGGGTATGTAGAAACCGACAGCGCAGAAATAAGCTCGTTTTGTGGAAGTTTTGTTTGTTTCATAGGACTCCAGTTGATCGGAGTACCATTTCTGTTGGCATAATCTGTAGGTGGAATTTTGTCTAGATTATTATTGCGCCACATCATGTTATTTACAGGTAGATACATGATGTTGTCATTATTAGGGTCAAGCGCAAACTTAGTGTGAAATAATCCGGAAAAAGGAGCTGCAAAAGAAGGTTTGACATTGGTTTCAGAGGTTTGTTTTCCTGTGTCATTATATGTTTTCCTGTATACGCCTCCACGTTGTACAGACATATATTTTGTTTTGCCATTGTCAGCAAACGCATTATCCATTCCATCTCCTCCAAAAATCTCTTCCCAGTCTGTTTTGGGAGTATTGGTATTGGTATACCATGTTCCGTTATCCTGAAAACCTGCTATGATGTGATCCGTTTTACTTTGGTGATTAATTGATATAAAATAGGGCTGTGTAGTGATATATCCATTGTTTAAGGAGGTCCAGGTTACAGGAAATCCTTGATGTGTAGCCGTGATATCCTGTGTAATCTGTACTCCTCCGTCATTTCCTGATAATACTTTATTGGGATTAGAAGGGTAGAATACAAGAGCGTGTTGATCCGGGTGTTGATTTTTATATATGTAAGAGGAAGTAGGATCATCAGGATCGAGTATGGGGCTATATCCTCCAATCCAATCTTTATCGGTAATCGGAGTAGCAAAACCATCCGTTGATCGATATAGATCTGTTCCTCCTAAAAAGATAAGTTCTGGATTCGTAGGGTGGATTTTTAAAACCATGTTATATCCTCCAAACAACTCCAATCTACCAAACCCTCCATTAGTAGGGAGGTTTTGTGTATAATCAATCCATTTTTTTTTGTCGGCAAGGTATTTGTACAAAGCTGCCTGGATATATGGAGGCTTATTTTGATTCGCAAAAGAGAGAAAATAAACAGTGGACTCTAGAGAAGGAGCAATAGCGATAACGGATCTTCCATAGGTAGCCGGGAACCCTTCAGGGGTGATATTAGTCCAGGTATCTCCATGATCATCAGAGGAGAAAAAGCCTGAATTCTCCCCATTACCAGATGAAGTAGAGGCATATAAAAGACCTGTAGTACTTACTGTAATATCTGTCTGACCGTTTTGGTCGATCGGAAGGATTTCTTCAAAAGTTTTTCCTTCATCTTTTGACCGTAGAATCCCTTTTGCGGTGGCTACATAAAGATAACCATTTACAGGGCTAACAATAATAGAAAAAGATATTTCAAACAAAGAAGTCCCAGGGGTGATATCATTGTCATAAGTGGCAGGAAGTAACGACCAGCTCTTTCCTCCATTTGTAGATTTATAGACTCCGTCACCTTCATAAAAAGCTCCAACTTTTCTGGCAGAATTACCTAGGGCTTCTCCAGAAGCATAATACCAAATATGTTCTTTTCCAGGTCTGGGATCTTGTGTGATACAAGTAATACTGGGAGATTGATCCATTCTGGTGACTTTTTTCCAGTTTTTTCCACTATCAACAGATCTCCATAATCCTCCGGAGACTCCTCCTGCCAGAATTATGTTCTCATCGGTTCTATCAATAGCTAATGCTCTGGTTCGCCCTCCAACATTATAGGGACCTCTGTTTTTCCAATAATAGTAATGACCATTTTTAGTTTTGGAAGAAGACATCATTTTTTGTATGTCTGTTCCAGAAGGAATTTTTGAAGAGAAAGAAAGTTCTTTGCTCCTGATACTCGAAGGAATTTTATTGGTTAGTGGATTCTTTAACCTTTCATACTCGAACTCCATCCGCTGGATTGCATTATCTCTCCGGTGAGACTCTTTTGCTTTTTTTGATTGAAGTTGACTGTCGTACAGTTTTTGAGCAGGTTGTTTTTGCGCATGTAATGAATATTGCCAGCACATTAGTAAGGCAAGGTAGATACAGCTTTTGAGATTTATAAATGATTTGTGCATGAAAAAAATACTTTTAAGGGGTTAATGTTGAGATAAAATTATAGAATCAAAGGAGGATAAAAAATGTTGTAATTCGCTATTTGTTAGTTATTTAACATTTGTTTGGGCTTAAGCTCCTTTCGTTTTTTAGAAATTAAAAAGAAGGAATTAGAAAGGGAGAGCTATAGAAAAATAAAGGGAGTTACACTTTTTTAAATAGTTGAATTATAGTCTTTTGTGTCCGTGGAAAATGAAAAAACCTTTTTTTTGAAGTTTAACAAAGTTTAAGTTTTTTTAACGATAACGGAAAACATATTTACAATAAAATTATTAGGAAAAATAATGCAAAAAGGGAGTTTTTTTTGTGTAACTGTCTGTTAATTAGTTGGTGAGTTGCTGTTTTTTAATCGTTTTTAAAGAAGGAAGATACTTTGGAATGCTATTGTATTAAGAAATTTGTTTTACCTGATACTTATTACTAAACGATTTTTTAGGAAAAAAGAAAGGGAGTTTTTTTCTTTTAGTATACTGCATTCTGTTCTTTTTTTCTTTTGAAGGAAGGTGTTTTATAAGAATCGTGCTGATTTGTTTTGGTAATATGGCATATTCATTTGTTAATATTGCTTAAATATGATTTATGTCATAGTCCTTCCTCTATGTTCCTCATAGTTTTGTAGTCTACTAATTAAAATCTGATAGAAGATATGGAAACTATGAAATATCCAACCCCATTGGATGAAGAGATTATTTTGGATCCACAAGAAACAATCATGAGCAAGACAAATCCGCATGGAACGATTGAGTATGCGAATGATTATTTTATGAATATATGTGGATACGAAGAACATGAATTGATTGGGAAACCACATAATATTATCAGACATCCTGATATGCCTAAAGTTATTTTTAAATGGCTATGGGAACGTCTCAAAAAGAAAGAAAATATTCATGCATTGGTAAAGAACCTGGCTAAGGATGGTCGTTATTACTGGGTGATAACCGATTTTGAAGTGAAATGTAATGAATATGGAGAGATTGATTCTCTTTTTGCCAGAAGAAAAGCACCTCCAAGAAAAACCATCCAGCTAGTTAGAGAATTGTATAAAAAACTGCTGGCAATAGAGAAAGCAAGTGGTGTAGAAGTCTCTGAGAAATATTTAATCGGTTTTCTGGAAGAAAAAGGAAAAACCTATGATGAATTTATAGAGGAGGTTTGTTTTATGGATAAGGAAAAAGAAAAGCCACTAGATCTTAAAGATCTGCAGTATCACAAAAGAAAAGGGCTTTTCGTAAGATTGTTTAGATAATATAACCATTGCTAATGATGAGTTGATGATTACTTTTTGAAATAATAGCCATAGCACATAGTGAATGCATGTTATCTGAATGCCATAATAAGCTATTGGGATAAACTGATTGATCTTATGATCTGAGGGGTCATCAGTTTATGAAGTACAGTAGGATTGTTCTTTTACTTTCTTGTAAAAATCAAAATACCCTTTTACCCTTGAGAGAGGAATCCGTTTGTGTCTTCACAGTTCAGATAATGGCGAAACAGCAAGTATGTACATACTTGCTGTTTTTTTTGATTTATGATTTTTTGAGTAATTCTGTGATTTTTTTAGCAACAGCAGTGGATGATTGCGCATTTTGACCCGTAACCAGACGTTGATCCACTTCGATATGAGGAGTATTTCGTTTGGAAAATTTAAAAATTCCCCCATGGTTTTCGATAGTCTTTTTGATCAGAAAAGGAAACTCTTTGAAATAAGGAGCATCTTTTCTTTCGTAGTCATCAGGATATCCATTGACTCGTTTTCCTGATACGAGGTATTTTCCATCTTTTGTTTTGAGGTAGGCGATTCCTGCGGTACCATGACATACAGATGAAATAATCCCTCCTTGTTCTTCATAAACATGCATACTTATTTTTTGAATCTCCTTATTGGTAGGAACTCCGTACATAGCACTTCCCCCACCTACATAATACACCGCTTTATAGTTAGAAGCTTCTATCTCTATCGGTTTTTTTGTGTGTCCCAGGGCATACATGAAGTCACTGTTATATAAGTATTTTTTATACATAGGTATAGAAGTATTGATGTATGAAACAGGAATGGGACCTCCATCTGGACTGACGAAATCTATAGAATACCCCTCGCTGGCAAATACCTCATAAGCATTGACAATTTCAGAAAAACTGTTTCCGGTATAAAGATCAGAAGTTCCGTAATGATCTGCATTAGATACAATAAAGAGGATGCGATCTCCTTGTTTATTGGAGTTTTCTTTAGTCGCTGATTTACTCATGATTTTCCATTGCCCATCCAGTTTTTTTAATAAAAACAAGTCAGTGAAACGAATGTTCTTTGCTGGAATTAGAATTTCTACTTTGGCTGTTGCGATGTCGTTTGTTTGATCGATAGAAATGATGTTCCCAATACGTCCGTTAAACTTCCCTTTGCGAGCATCATTGTCAAACCAGGAGATGTATTTTTTTGAGGGGACAACCCTTAAAGCATTGTCTTTTCCGGAGAGGTAGAGGTTTGCATCTGAATAAAAGGCAGCAGCGATACGCCCGATGTTATTGTACGAGGTTCCCTGGATATAATGTTGTAAACAGGTATATATTTCTTCTTTCTCACTCTGGGCATTACTCAGATAGAAAAAGAAAGACATAAGAAGTAGGCATGTGTAATTTTTCATTATCGTTTATTTTTTGTTACGACAATGGTACTGCTTAACAACTTGTTTTAATCAATAAATTATAATTCTGTAGTACGGATTTATAATTTAGTAATGTTTTTTTTTTTTTTTAATGGGTAATGATTTGTTTTTTAGTGAGGTATGGTCTAAGGGGCTAAGTTTTTTCTAAAAGAGGCAGGTGTCATTCCGGTTATTTTCTTAAACGTAGCATAAAACGTAGATTTGGAATTAAAGCCGCATTCATATCCAATAGCTTCTATTGTCAGTTTAGGTTGATGTTCTAATAGGTGTGTTGCTTCCTTTATTCTGTATTCATTGATATACGAAGAGAAGGATTTTTCTGCATTATCATTGATTAATTGAGATAATTTATGAGGAATAATATGTAGTTTTTTTGCTACTTCTGGAAGCTTTAAATTCGCATCTTTATAGAGTTGCTCCTCAGTCATAAGACACGCTAATTTTTCTAATAATATAGAAGCTTCTTTATTGTTTATTTTTTTATCAGCATATTTAATAGAAGGGGACCTGGTAATTACAGATTGTTTTTTTCTATAGAAAAAGGTCAGTAATAAAAACAAGTATATAATAAAAGAAAAAGACAAAGCGCCTGCTATATACGAAGTGTATGATGTTGTGTTATAAGCAACCCAGATAAGGATGTTACCAATGTAAATACTAATGATCCAAATATCAATACTTTTTCGGGTATTTTTGAGAAAAGAATAAAAAGTATGTCTTAAAATGTATCCTGTGGCAATAATATATAACAGCCATTGCAAATAGATGATTTTGAATATATATGTCTGCCATGGGCGAGGGTATGTCTCGTATGGATATAGAATTCCCATAAGAATAATTAGTAGCAAAATGGGGGTAAAATGATATCCCCAATATATTTTGGTAGCTCCATTGTTAAGCATGGATTTGACATAAAAAAATAAAGAAGGTCCGATAAGGAAACATGCCGATAAGCCTATTTGCAAATATATTTTGGCTAATTCGGGATTGAAATAATAAAAAATAGACTTGCCAATCCTAATACTGAGACTGAGTAACAAAACTCCTAAAAAATAGTTAGCTATTTTTTTAGGTCTGGCATATACAATAAAATAAATACCTAATAATATTCCGTTAAATGCCCCAAGGGCACTAAAGAAAAATAGTAATTGATTACTCAATTGCATATGGTGACTATTCTATATTTGATTTGAACAATAAACAGAATAAAGGTAAAATTATTTTCGTATTATAAAATCCTCTTTTGCCTGTTCTTTCCTGAAAAAAACAAATCCCAGATTAAAGGTTTCTATTGTTACTCTTGTTTTTGCATGTGTTTTTAGTTGTTGCCATTGATCGATCGATTGGGAAGACTGGTGTATATTAGTTATAAGTAAAACGGTATCATTATGAGTTTTAGAAATGAGCTGATCTAATAGTTGCGGAGTAGCAGATTGTCTATGGACACAAATCATGTCATAGTGCACGTCGGAGTTGATTTCTGACGTGACAGTAAGTGTGTTTTCTATAGTTACAATAGTCGATATGATAGGGGAATCCTCTATGATCAGAACTGTTTTGCATCTTAGAAAACGTGGAAGTCGGTTTAGTAATCGGGCGGTTTTTATAGTCAGCTTTGCCGGTTTTCTTTTTCGAAATAAAGAAGCGATTGCTCCATATGATGCATGTGTGGTTTTATCATAAAAACATCGGGTGACCAGCTGATAAATAAAAGGGGAGTGTACCCCATGTTGATTGGTAGACCTGAGAATAAACCGGAAATAGTGTTGTAACCTAAAAAACATATAAATGTAGTGGACTTATAAATCCATTTTTTCTGATAGTTCTAACCATCTCATTTCTTTCTCTTCAATATCATTGATGATTACTTTTAGTTTTTCAGATTCTTTGCGAATGGTATCGGTATCCAGGTGTTCTTCCAGAAACTTATTTTCTATTTCCTTTTTCTGAAGTTCTAACTTTTTTAAATCTCTTTCTATTCTGTTGTATTCTTTTTGTTCGTTATAGGACAACTTGGAGTTTGCATCTTTCTTCCAGTTGTTTTTTGTTTTTGGAGTTTTTATTTCTTCTTTAGAAGGTTGCTCCGGGGATTTACTATTTTCATAAACTCTGTAATCGGTATAGTTCCCTGGGAAATCCTGAACAATCCCTTGACCTCTGAAGACGAATAAGTGATCGACAATCTTATCCATGAAATAGCGATCATGTGATACCACAATCAGGCATCCGGGAAAATCCAGTAAGAAGTTTTCTAATACATTAAGAGTAACAATGTCCAAATCGTTTGTTGGTTCATCCAAAATCAGAAAATTCGGATTTTGGATCAAGACAGTACATAGATAGAGTCTTTTGCGTTCACCACCACTTAGTTTTTCGACGAAATCGTATTGCTTTTTTCTGTCAAAAAGGAATCGCTCTAATAATTGTTGTGCTGATATCTGTCGTCCTTTTTTCAAAGGAATATAATCCCCAAACTCTCGGATGACATCAATTACTTTTTGACCTTCTTTGATGTTGATTCCTTTTTGGGTGTAGTATCCGTACTTTACCGTATCTCCTACGATTATTTTTCCCTGATCAGGAGGGAGAGTCCCGGTAAGCATATTGAGAAAGGTGGATTTCCCAGTTCCGTTTTTACCAATAATTCCAATGCGCTCTCCTTTTTTGAAAACATATTCGAATTGGTCTAAAATAACAAGATCTCCAAATTTTTTAGAAACTTTATGAAGTTCAAGGATTTTACTTCCCAGACGTTCCATGTTAATTTCTAATTGAATTTGATGATCATTTCTTCGTTGATGTGCTCGTTTTTTTATCTCGAAAAAATCATCAATTCTGGATTTGGATTTGGTAGTTCTGGCTTTGGGCTGACGACGCATCCATTCCAGTTCTTTTTTATATAGCTGTTTTGCTTTTTCTGTAGCAATGTCTTCATTCGCTATTCTGGCTTCTTTATTGTCCAGATAATAAGCGTAGTTTCCTTTGTAGCTGTATAGTTTTCCGTTTTCTAATTCTACAATTTCATTACAAACATTTTCCAGGAAATAGCGATCATGAGTCACCATAAATAAGGTGAAATTTTCTTTGGCAAAATACTCTTCGAGCCATTCGATCATTTCCAGATCAAGATGGTTGGTAGGTTCATCCAAATATAAGAGATCAGGCTTGCTCAGTAGAATATTAGCTAGTGCTAATCTCTTTTTTTGTCCTCCGGATAAGAGACCTACTTTCCGGTCTAATTGTTCGAGTTTTAATTTGAAAAGTACCTGCTTATATTGAGTTTCAAAATCCCAGGCGTTTAATGCATCCATCTGTTCGAAAGCTTTTTGATACCCTTCCTGATCGTCTGGGTTTTTTAATGCATTTTCATAATTGTTGATTACTTTGAGAATGTCATTATCTGCAGCAAATATGGTTTGCTCAATAGTTAATTCAGGGTTGAGGTCTGGTTCCTGAGATAAAAAAGCAACTTTTAGATTTTTTCTGTAGACGACTTGTCCTTTATCAGGCAATTCTCCTGCGGCAACTATATTGAGTAAGGAGGTTTTTCCAGTTCCGTTTTTAGCGACAAAACCTATTTTTTGCCCTTCGTTAATACCAAAGGATATATTCTCAAATAAGACACGTTCGCCAAATGCTTTTGCTATATTTTCTACTGATACGTAATTCACAAATTCGCTTTATTAATCTTGAACTTTTATAAGTGCAAAGAAACTACAAAAAAGCATGAAATCTAAAGAATTTGCATGCTAAGTGAGATTTAAAGATGCTAACGCTTTTCTGAAAGGAACTTATCGTTAATGAACGATGTTAGATGTTTAGCGGTTTTTTTCTTCGCGTGACAGAAAAGAGAAATATAAATAGTGTAAGAAACAATCCAATCCTGGGAATAAAGTTTCCGGTTTTAGCATAGAATGTTACCTCGTTATTTGTTTTGATGACACCTCTTAGGGCACCCTGTTTTTCATATGATAAGGAGTCTAGAACAATTCCTTTTTGGTTGATGAAAGCAGAAATTCCAGTATTAGCACTTCTGGCAATGCTTCTTCTGGTTTCTACAGCTCTTAATTTGGCATATGCCAGGTGTTGACGATGTCCTTCAGTATTGCCCCACCAGGCATCATTGGTGATAATTGCCAGAATGTTAGCCTGATTTCTTACATAGCCAGTAATAAATTCTCCATAGATACTTTCGTAGCAAATAATTGGAGCAATACCAAGACTATCTTTGGTAAAAAAGACCTCTCTTTCTTTTTGGGTAGTTTTTTTTGCTACAGTTCCTCCAAGATCAATCATTGCATCCCCTACAATTGGTTTCAGAATACTTTGATACGGGAAATTTTCAACCCCTACTACTAATTTTGTTTTATGATACAATTCTGTAGCGCCATCTGGGCGAACCCAAAAGGCAGAATTGTAGTCGTCATAAAAATCGTTTTCTCTAATAATGTTTGTCTGAGAATGAACTCTACGGGGATCTCTAAAGCGATCGTACATAGATATTCCTCCCAAAAAATGCGCTTTTTTGCTATTTTCAATAATTTGCTGCCCTGTATTTTTGGCAATAGAATAAGAAAACCTTTTGAGTTTATTATTATCTGCAAATACCGTTTCAGGGGCGATAACGGCATCAGTACTATCTGTAATTTTTTCTGTAGCTAACTTGTGCAATAAAGCACCTATTTTTTGATCGGTTGTATTGTATTTTTCGGTATAAGGATTAATATTTGGTTGTAAAACCACTAGCTCAATATCTTCTCCTTTCTCTTCATATGTGTAGAAGATAAGAAGTGAAATGCTTAGAGGGAGTATGATGAGTAGTCCGTTTTTTACAGCAGCTCGATACAAAATGGTTTTTTCCTGGTATTTCTGAAATAAGAGAATGCTTTTAAAAATACTGATATTGAGAATCCATACCCATAGAGTGCCTCCAAAAGTACCTGTGTATTCATACCATTGTACCCAGGAGATGAAGTCTGCAAAACCATTTCCCAGATTAAGCCATGGCCAGGAGAATTCCCAGTGTAAATGCATGTACTCAAAACTCATCCATAGGCAGATTAAAAACAAGGTACTTACTGTAAAGGTTGTTTTTTTTGCTACGCTGTGATATATAAGGATAACAGTAGACATCAGTAAACTATTGGTGATGACAGCAATCCACATGCCAAGGGCAGTCGAATTATAGATCCACCAGGTTGTTGCTATATTCCAGATAAAGAAGGATAAAAAGGAAAGTCCGAATATTTTTGCTTTTTTCATGTTGGCAGTCCGTAGTTGATACTCAGCAAGTAGTAAAGGAACGAAGCCGAAAAATAAGAAAATAGGAAAACCATAGGTTGGCCAGCTGATTGTCAGTAATACACCGGATAGAATTGCTAAAAGAATCTTTTTCACCCTAAAATATGTTTTAATCCCCTTCTGAGGAATACAGAAGGGTTTAAATTACAAACGAAAGTAAACTTATTTTGTGACAAAGTGAAGATGTGGAGTGCTAAAAAATAATGAAGAAATAAAAAAGAAGGTTAAGAAAGTTTTTTTAAAAGAAACGATGTGGTTGTATTGCGAACTGTTGGTTTGGTATGTTTTTTTTTTGAGGGATATAGTAAAAATAAAAAGATGGGTTTTACTTAGTGAATTTTGTTTTTGTATGATTTTTAGGGATATAAGTATTTAATATTTACTTCATGACTTTTTGCCCAGATTGATATAATTGTAATCTCTTGAGATGTGTTCTGGAATTCAAAATTTGTTTCTAGTTGATGACCTATGTGTATGTACAGAAGAAGTTTATGGAGAATAGGCAAAATAATAGTAGGAATAGACTAAAATAGTTTACTATTTTTACACAAAATCCGGTTTGATATGTGGTTAAAAAAACAAGTTCCTAATGGTATTACATTGCTCAATTTATTGAGCGGTTCCATAGCAGTTATTTTTGCTGTTCAGGAGCACCTGGAATATGCAGCTTTTTTTGCGATGCTTGGGATATTCTTTGATTTTTTTGACGGGCTTGCTGCAAGATTACTCAATGCGCAGAGTGCTTTAGGATTACAATTAGATTCTTTGGCTGATATGGTCACCAGTGGAGTTGTACCGGGAATTGTGATGTATCAGTTATTAACTAAAGTATTTGGCAAACCTTTTTATGTAACACCTCCAACCTGGAATACAAATCAGGTATTTGCCAGTATAGATGCATCCTATTTTTCTTTACTGGGGTTGCTTGTTGTTTTGGCATCGGCATATCGATTGGCTAAATTTAATATTGATACGAGACAAACGACCTCTTTTATTGGGTTGCCTACTCCGGCAAATACGCTGTTGATCATAAGTTTACCTTTGATACTAAAATTTCAACATGAGGGATGGGTCGTTGCTATAATTCTTAATAAGTGGTTTTTGATAGTATTGACGTTGGTGAGTTGCTATTTGCTCAATGCAGAAATTCCTCTGTTTGCACTTAAGTTCAAAACGTGGAATATACAGGATAATAAAATCAGGTATGCATTTTTGGTGCTTACTATCGGTTTCATTGCCTGGTTGAAGTTTTTATCCATTCCCTGTATAATCCTTCTGTATGTAATCATGTCGCTGTTAGTCAAAACAGGTGACCGTTAATAAAATATACAAGTGCTCTAGAAGTCCAGTTTCTTTTTTCTAAGCTCAAAGTTTTGTCCGAGGTATACTTTTCTAACCATTTCATCTTCGGCTAATTCTTCTGGTACTCCAGCCTTGAGAATACTTCCTTCAAACATAAGGTAAGTGTGATCTGTGATGGCTAGGGTTTCCTGTACATTGTGATCAGTAATTAGAATACCTATGTTTTTGTTTTTTAATTGTGCTACAATACGCTGAATATCTTCTACCGCAACGGGATCTACTCCGGCAAAGGGTTCATCTAGAAGAATAAATTTGGGATCTGTAGCTAATGCCCGAGCAATCTCTGTTCTTCTTCGTTCTCCTCCGCTTAATAGATCACCTCTGTTTTTTCTGATATGCCCGAGACTGAATTCATCTATTAGAGATTCCATTTTGTGCAACTGCTCTTTTTTAGAGAGTTTAGTCAATTGTAATACGCTAAGGATATTATCTTCTATACTTAGTTTTCTAAAAACAGATGCTTCTTGTGCAAGATATCCGATTCCATTCTGCGCTCTTTTATACATAGGGAATTTGGTAATGTCTGTACTATCCAGAGAAATTTTCCCACTATTGGGTTTTACCAACCCTACAATCATATAAAAAGAAGTTGTTTTCCCTGCTCCATTGGGACCTAGTAGTCCTACAATTTCTCCTTGGTTGACTTCCAGAGAGATTCCTTTTACTACTTTTCGACCTTTGTATGATTTGATTAAATTATCGGCTTTTAATTTCATAGTAGAATGACTTCTTTATTTTTAAAGCGTTGCTAAATTTGGATTGGTAAATGTATAATTTTCTTAACACATCAGAAATTTATGAAGAGGCTTCTTTCTTTTCTAATGCATCCCAGAATTCATATGCTTTTCTCAGATGTGGAATAACGATGGTTCCCCCTACCAATGTAGCAATACTTAATGCTTCCATTACTTCTTCTTTGGATAAACCTTCTTTATAAGAAGTTTCGAGATGATATTTGACACAGTCATCACAGCGAAGAACCGCAGAGGCGACTAACCCTAAAAGTTCTTTTGTCTTTACATCCAGTGCTCCGGGCATATAGGCATTGGTGTCCAGATTAAAAATACGCTTGATAATTTTATTGTTGTCCTCGAGAATACGAGAATTCATTTTTTCTCGGTATGCATTAAATTCATCTACAATATCGCTCATGATTTATTTTGTTGTTAGAGAGGTGTTTTTTTCTTTTTTGATAACCATCTTGGTTATATAGATACTCGCTTCGTATAATATCAATACTGGGATTGCTACAATAATCTGACTCGCAATGTCTGGAGGTGTGATAATAGCGGATAATATAAGGACAATTACCAGGGCATATTTCCTATATTTTCTTAGGAACTCTGGAGTTACTAATCCGACTTTAGCCAGGAAATACATAACAACTGGTAACTCAAATATGAGTCCACAGGCGAGGACAGAAGCACGTAATAAAGCAATATAACTGTCAATATCAAATTCATTAATTACTTCTTTACTAACCTGATACCCTCCTAGGAAATTAATAGATAATGGAGTGATGATATAGTACCCAAAAAGTGCTCCCGTAAAAAATAAGGCAGAGCATACGATTATAAACCCTCGGGAGTGTTTGCGTTCATTGTCATACATAGCTGGAGCGACAAATTTCCAAAACTGATAAAGTACATACGGAAAGGCAATAATAAATCCAGCAGTGATAGAAGTCCATATATGTACGGAAAATTGCCCGGCTACTTTTCGACTCTGAACACTAAAAGGAAGCTCCTTGAAACACAAGCTTTCGTCTAATCCTAATAGCTTAGAAATTTTGCAAAGTCCTTTATATGTAGGGAAGTCCGCTTTTTTGGGACCGAAAACAATAACGTCAAAAATAAACTCTTTGGCAATAAAGGCAATAATACCTGCTATGAGCACAGCAGCAGTAGCTCTGATTAAATGCCATCGCAAATCCTCTAAATGATCCAGAAAAGACATAGTCTGAGGATTCTTTTTTGGGTTATTTTTCAATGTTTTATTTTTTTAAAATTAATAAGGTTAGACGCTTGGTGGTTTATAAGATACCCTCTCTCATCAGATCATGAATATGAACAATTCCACGATAGGTTCCGTCTTTTTCTGATAGCAAGTGAGAAATCCCAAATTCTTCCAGTTGTTCTAATGCATCAATCGCCATTGCATCATCATTGATGCATTTAGGAGAAGGAGACATGATTTGACTAGCTGTTAGTCCTTCAAAAGAACTGTTGTTTGTCAGCATTCTACGAAGGTCTCCATCAGTAATAATTCCAATGATTTTTCCATTGTCAGTAACTGCAGTAGCTCCTAATCTTTTTTCTGTCATCTCTACAATAATACTATTGACATTGGCATCATGAGATACCTGTGGTTTCTCATTTCCAGCAGTAATATCGCTTACACGTAGATATAATTTCTTCCCCAGAGTACCTCCAGGGTGATATTTAGCAAAATCCTTACTGGAAAACCCTTTGAGATTTAATAAGCAAACAGCCAGGGCATCTCCCATTACAAGTTGTGCAGTCGTACTGGTTGTGGGAGCCAGGTTATTAGGGCAAGCTTCTTTTTCTACATATGCGTGTAGTACATAGTCGGCATGTTCTCCCAGAAAAGATTGTTTGTTAGAAGTGATAGCGATTAACTTGTTTCCAAAGTTTTGAATTAAGGGAACCAGTACTTTTATTTCAGGGGTATTACCGCTTTTAGAGATGCAAATAACAATGTCATCTTTAAGGATGTTTCCCAGGTCACCGTGGATGGCGTCTGCAGCGTGCATAAATACCGCAGGGGTTCCTGTGGAGTTCATTGTAGCAACTATTTTAGAAGCGATAATGGCACTTTTACCAATTCCGGTAATGATAACTCTCCCTTGAGAATTGTGTATATTCTGAACTGCTTCAGAGAACTCGTTGTCAATCAGACTTTCCAGGTTAGAAATGGCTTGAGCTTCTTCAGAAATGGTTTTTTTGGCAAATGAAATTATAGTGTCCTGCGTATTCAAAATTTTTTAAAATTGCGTGTTATTAATTGAAGATTTTATTATCTTTAATAAATGCAAAGGTATGTAATACCTTATGAATTTTAAATATTGTCAAAAAAAAGGTTTATAATTATCTTTGACATGCTAAAAATAAAAAATTTAAGGATTCGTTAAGCCAATGTTTGGGGGAATAAAGGTTTAATGGCGGTAATTTATTGGAATATAAAATAGTGATCAATGAGTATGAGTGAAAATGACTTACAGGGAGCTTTAAAAAAGCACTTTGGCTTTAGTCAATTTAGAGGATTGCAAGAGAAGGTAATTAGAAGTATTCTGGATAAAGAGAATACATTTGTAATTATGCCTACAGGAGGAGGGAAGTCTCTCTGCTATCAATTACCTGCTATAATGAGTGATGGAACAGCCATTGTCGTTTCTCCTCTTATTGCTTTAATGAAAAATCAGGTAGATGCAATACGAAGTATTTCTTCAGAGTTTGGTATTGCACATGTTTTAAATTCATCATTAAATAAGTCTGAAATAAAAAGAGTGAAAGATGATATTGTCAATGGAGTAACCAAATTGCTTTATGTGGCACCGGAATCTTTGACAAAAGAAGAATATGTAGATTTTCTCAAAGAACAGAACATCTCATTTCTGGCAGTAGATGAAGCTCATTGTATTAGTGAGTGGGGACATGATTTTAGACCTGAGTACAGAAACCTTAGAAATATTATAAAGCGAATAGGGGAAGAAATTCCTATTATTGGCTTAACTGCGACAGCAACCCCCAAGGTGCAGGAGGATATTTTAAAGAATCTGGGAATTCATAATGCTAAAACATTTAAAGCCTCCTTTAACAGGCCAAATCTATACTATGAAATCCGCCCGAAGACCAAGAATGTAGATGCTGATATTATTCGTTTTGTAAAACAAAATAGTGGTAAAAGTGGTATTGTTTATTGTCTGAGTAGAAAACGGGTAGAAGAACTGGCGCAGACCCTTGAAGTGAATGGGGTGAAAGCGGTTCCCTATCATGCAGGATTAGATGCCAAAACCAGGGCGAAACATCAGGATATGTTTCTGATGGAAGATACGGATGTTGTTGTGGCAACCATCGCCTTTGGAATGGGGATTGATAAACCAGATGTGCGATTTGTAATTCATCACGATATCCCAAAAAGCATCGAGAGCTATTATCAGGAAACCGGTCGTGCAGGAAGAGATGGAGGAGAAGGACATTGTCTGGCCTATTATTCGTATAAGGATATAGAGAAGCTAGAGAAGTTTATGAGTGGGAAACCTGTAGCGGAACAAGAAATAGGTCATGCACTCTTACAGGAAATGGTTGCTTTTGCAGAAACTTCAATTTCCCGAAGAAAGTTTATCCTTCATTATTTTGGAGAAGAATTTGATGAAGTGAATGGAGAAGGAGCTGATATGGATGATAATGTTCGTAATCCGAAGAAAAAGAATGAAGCAAAAGAAGAAGTAA
Organism: Aquimarina hainanensis; assembly: GCF_042684685.1. Lineage (NCBI taxonomy): Bacteria > Pseudomonadati > Bacteroidota > Flavobacteriia > Flavobacteriales > Flavobacteriaceae > Aquimarina > Aquimarina hainanensis. The sequence continues at coordinate 212,706 of NZ_JBHULX010000017.1, forward strand.
AGACCTTATTGGAGGTTGTAGAAAAAACAGGAGAAATTTATAAATCTAAAGAGGTTGTGAATACCTTGATAGGGAAGAGTAATGCTCTGATTATCTCTCATAAAACGCATGAACAAGGCTTTTTTGGTTCTGGAAAATCCAAAGATGATAAATATTGGATGGCACTGATACGCCAGGTACTGGTAGCAGGTTATTTGAGAAAAGATATTGAAACATACGGAATTATTAAGGTTACTGATGCAGGGAAAGAATTCGTCAAGGGAGCTGAAAGTTTTATGATGACAGAAGATCATATTTATGATCAGGCAGCAGATGATACTGTAATTACTACGGCAAAAGCACTTAATAAAGGAGGAAGCGGAGATGCAAAATTAGTGGAGATTCTCAAAGATCTAAGAAAGAAAGTAGCAAAGAAGTTAGGAGTCCCGCCATTTGTGGTTTTTCAAGACCCTTCTCTGGAAGATATGGCATTGAAATACCCTATTTCTATCAGTGAATTGGCGAATGTTCATGGAGTAGGAGAAGGAAAAGCGAAGAAATATGGGAAAGAGTTTGTAGCTCTTATTGAAAAGTATGTCGAAGAGAATGATATAATGCGCCCGGATGATTTTGTGGTAAAAAGTACCGGAGCGAATAGCGGATTAAAACTGTATATTATCCAGAATGTGGATAGGAAATTGCCATTGGATGATATTGCTGGGGCTAAAGGGATGGAAATGGATGATTTTATCAAGGAGATGGAAGCAATTGTCTATAGTGGGACTAAACTAAATATAGATTACTGGATTGATGAAATATTAGATGAAGATCAGCAAGAAGAGATTCATGAGTATTTCCTGGAAGCGGAAAATGATAAGATTGATGATGCATTGGATGAGTTTGACGGAGACTATGATGATGAAGAGCTTCGATTGTATCGTATTAAATTTATTAGTGAAGTCGCTAATTGATAGAAAGATAAAACAACAAAGAAAGAAGAGGCTGTTTCTGTATTAGAGACAGCTTCTTTTGTTTTATTAGAGTTCTTTTGGATAAAGAAGTTTATTGAGGTAAAATATTCGATAATCGAGAGGCAATTAAGTATCTTTGTGCTTTAAAAATATAAAAAGCTAAAAAAGACGCTGTTATGCAAGACGGATTATACGCAAAATTTAATACATCAAAAGGAAGTATTCTGGTTAATTTGGAGTTCGAAAAAACCCCGGGAACAGTAGGAAACTTTGTAGGATTGGCAGAAGGGAACTTAGAAAATGAAGCAATTCCTCAAGGAAAACCATATTATGATGGATTGAAGTTTCATAGAGTAATTGCAGATTTTATGATTCAGGGAGGAGATCCACAAGGAACAGGTGCTGGTGGTCCAGGATATAACTTTGATGATGAGATTCATGACGACTTAAAACACGATGGACCAGGAGTGCTTTCTATGGCCAATGCAGGACCAGGAACTAATGGAAGTCAGTTCTTTATTACACATGTAGCGACTCCTTGGTTAGACGGAAAACATACAGTATTCGGAAAGGTAGTAGAAGGACAGGATATAGTTGATACAATTGCACAAGGTGATGAGATTACATCGATAGAAATCCAGCGTGTAGGAGCAGGAGCAGAAGCGTTTAATGCAGTTGAATCATTTAGACAATTTAATGGAGCAAAGGCAGAAAGAGAAGCTGCTGCAAAGAAAAAAGCAGAACAACTATTAGAAGAAATAGCTGTAGGTTTTGAAAAAACAGAAAGCGGTCTTAGGTATAAGATTACAGAAAAAGGAGCTGGAGTAAAAGCAGAAAAAGGAAAGACTGTTTCTGTGCATTATAAAGGAAGTTTAGTAGATGGAACTGTTTTCGATTCTTCCTATAAAAGAAACCAGCCAATTGACTTTCCTCTTGGACAAGGACATGTGATTCAGGGATGGGATGAAGGAATTTCATTATTGCAGGTTGGTGATAAAGCTAGTTTTGTAATTCCTCCACATATGGGATATGGTGAACGAGGTGCAGGAGGAGTAATTCCACCAAATGCAACACTTGTTTTTGATGTAGAGCTAGTAGATGTAAAATAATTTTTAAAACAGCATAAAAAAACGTCTTTAGCAAAGCTAAAGACGTTTTTTTATTAGTATAAAGTCTTTTTATTGTTCTTTCCATTTAATATTGCACCCAATACTCGGTTTCTGTAGATCACTTACTTTACTGTTTCTAAGGACAGCATCCAATGCTTCTCTGAGATCTCTTCCATTTACCGGAATCCCATTCCCGGGTCGGGAATCATCTAATTGTCCTCTGTAGATAAGGTGTAAATTGGCGTCAAAAAGGTAGAAATCGGGTGTGCAGGCTGCATCATATGCTTTGGCTACTTCCTGAGTCTCATCGAATAAGTAGGGAAAGGTGTATTTGTTTTTTTGAGCATGTTTCCACATTTTATCCGGAGCATCATCCGGATATTTTTCTATGTCATTGCTGCTAATTGCTATAAAACCAAATCCCTGAGACCTGTAATCATTGGCAATTCGAACTATTTCTTCATTCACGTGAATTACAAACGGGCAGTGATTGCAGATAAACATAATTACCGTTCCTTTTTCTCCTTTGATTTGTTCCAGAGCTACAGTATTGTTGGTGACGGTATCTACCAAAGAAAAATCAGGAGCAACTGTTCCAAGAGGAAGCATATTAGAAGGTGTTCTGGCCATAATAAATGAAATTTCTTAATCCTATTAAATGTTCTAACTAGGTTAGTGTTTAAAAATGGTAATTAGTTACAAGTGTACAGGTGACTATCGTTTGTTTTCTCTGTCAAAAATAAAGAAATCATACGTTTATTTTAGTGAGTTTCGTTATTAAGTAATAGCGAATGCCTGAAAGTTTATATCGAATTTAGAGCATATACTAGCCATATGAGAGCGCAATGTTATTATCCTTTCGTTGCTTACATAATATTCCCAAAAAAGATAGCGTTCATTAATAACTTGTTGGTTCCGTACCAAAATGCTCTAAAATTAGTATTATCAGTAAAGAGTAATACATTTCCTTTTCCTGAGTTTTGGTGTCTGAAAGCAACTGTATTTTTTATAGATGCTAGATTGTCCTTGTTGATATAGCCACTTAGTAGAGGTTTACTGGTGTACTGAATAGGGTTTTTATAACCGTATGTAGTAGGTTTAATGAATAAAGTGGTATTTTTAAACAATGCGATATTTTCGTTAGTATATCCAAAGTTAATAGGATGAGAACGATCAATTTTAGCATTAAAAATGGCTCCTCCAATTCTTTTAGCACCATAAAAGTCGGCTCTTTCTCCAAATGTAACATCAGTTGCCTTTATTTCTGGTTTATTGTATTCAATATTCATGAATTCATGATTTTTAAAGAAATTAGCCACATTTCTATATCCGATTAAATTTCCTCCTGCATGTACCCATGATTTTAACTTGCTGATCATTTCTTTGTCAAAAACAGTACCTCTGGTATTACACATGATAATATGAGTGTACTTTGATAAATCCCTGTATTGAATGTGTTCAGTGTCTAATTTGGTAATTGGAATATCATATCGCTGATCCATTAGATGCCAGATTTCTCCAGCGTCATAAGATGTAATTCCCTGACCGGTTAGTAATGCGATCTTAGGAAGGAAAAGTGTCTTGAATTGGTTACTCCCCAGATCGATTCCTTGTGTAAGACCTGTTGAAACTGCTGTGATATCAATGTGATTTGAAGATGAGACAGTCTGAAGTAGCTGATGTAGTTCTTCTTGATGTGCTCTTTGATTTTGAACGGGGATTAGGAGTGTGCCATAATCGTATTTTTTGCCTTCCAGGGAAAAAGGTTTCATTCCTACTTTTACGCGTATTCCTTTTGATAATAGTTGGTATAGTGCCTTAGGGGTATAATATTCATGCCACTCCATCAGGTAGGCATACTGACTATTGCTTACTTTTTTAGGATTTCTGGGGCGTAAATCTGTGATTTCAGGTCCCATATGAGAAGAAGCATTCTCATTGAAATTTAGATTAAAAGCTAATGGGAAATTCCAGGCAGAGACATCGTAAAAAAGGCTATCGGTAAAAGAAGTTCTTTTCTCGAAGATAGCTTCAATAACCTTACGTTGTCTCTGGTTTTTAGGAACGATGTAGCTATATCCTTTTTTGTACGCTTTTCCTTTACTGGAAAAGTCATTTTTTACATCATATATTTTTACCTGATGTCTTTTTAGTATTTCTGCCAGGTGATATGCAGAAGCAGCATCTTTTTCACTTCCAAAAACATAAGATTGGTTGTTTTTTGTTTTTCGTATGTCGTTGTAAAAATCCCTTTGGTATGCCAGTAATTCTTTTCTCATTGATTTTGCAGCTTCGAGAGTGGATAAGGCAGTAATAAACTGGTTTCGTATCGTAAAAGGGAAGGTGAGGATTCCATTTTGGGTTTTTTGTGCATGACCTCTGGAACTTCCTTGTTCAAACAAGATACCGACTCCTCCATTAATATCGGGAAAGGTAGATCCCTTGCCGTAATAAAAATCATCAAAGTTTTCTTCGGTAAAATATAAAGATCCTATTTTATCAAGTGCGTTCGCATGGAAATTTCCTATTTTCTTAGTTAGCTCCTGGTTTAGTTTAGGGGTTAACGGGTGCGTTCTTGATTGAACTCCTGGTTGAAAGAAAAAGGTACTATTAGGTCCCATTTCATGATGATCTGTAAGGATATTAGGGTACCATTGATGAAATGTGTGTATACGTGCTTTGGATTCTGGTAGCTGTACAGGAAGCCAGTCTCTGTTCATATCAAACCAATAATGGTTGGTTCTTCCTCCAGGCCATATCTCGCTGTATTCACGGTCCTGAGGGTCTGTACTGATGTTTTTGCTTTTATTGGTATTTGCCCAGTAGGCGAATCGTTGGATTCCGTCAGGGTTTAAAGCAGGATCAAATAAAACAACAACATTGTCGAGTAACTGGTTTATTTTTTCTCCCTCTCCGGCAGCCAGATAATAAGCAACTAATAAAGCAGCATTTGTTCCACTGGGTTCATTTCCATGGATAGAAAATCCCTGATATACAACAGCAGGCATGTTTTCAATAGCTAATGAATATGCGTTTTTTTCGGTTAGCTGTCGGTGTTCTTTTTGTATTTTAGAAAGTTGTTGTTGATTTTTCTCAGCAGTAATGGTAAGTAAAATAAGCGGTCTGTCTTCATAGGTGTGTCCCCTGTTTTCAAGATGTACTCTTGGAGACGCTTTTGCTAATGCAGTCATATACTGGATGAGTTTATCGTGAGTGACATGCCACTTTCCAGGAACATAACCAAGTACACTTTGAGGAGTAGGGATATTTGGATTATAAGAAATATCACCGGGTAGATAGTAATCTAAAGAAATTTTCTCCTGTGAATATACTAGGAAATTGATTATAAGGAGTATAATCGTAAAACAGTGTTTCATTTTCTTTGATTTGCGTGTTCGTAATAGTTTATTGAGTAGGGAAGATAAAAAAAACCGCTTCATTAATTGAAGCGGTCCTTGGAATTTAACTTAAGCTTAAGTTTATTCTTTTTAAATATCCTCGAAATTTATATCTGTAAATTCCCCGGCGGATGCTTCAACTTTTTCGTTGTTATTACTGTAAGAAGATGTTTCATATGATTTTTGATAATCCTTCTGATGTCTTTCGCTGATAACTTCTTCACCTTTTTCATTAATAACATAAGAAGTCATTTCGTTTAATATATCTGTAAAGCCAGCAAAGTCTTCTTTGTATAAATATATCTTATGTTTTTTATAGTGAAAAGAGCCATCATCGTTAGTAAATTTCTTACTTTCCGTTATTGTCAAGTAATAATCACCAGCTTTGGTGGATCTTACATCAAAGAAATATGTTCTTCTTCCTGCTCGTAAAACCTTTGAAAAAATTTCCTCTTTTTCCATCATTTCATTATCGCTCATAATCCTTATTTCTTAATTGATTAATTATAATTGAGTGAATTCAAAAATCCAAAAAAATTGTTAATCATACAACTAATTATCAATTTTCTTTTTCACTTAGTTGTTTTAAATACAAATTTTTATAGTATCCTTCTATGGTTATTAGTTGGTTATGAGTGCCTTGTTGGATTATTTGACCATCTTCCAAAACGATAATTTTATCCGTGTTTTTTGCTGTAGAAACCCTATGTGTGACAATAAAAGCTGTTTTATTTTTAGAAATTTTATTAAGATTATGAAGAATTTGTTCTTCAGTTTCAGTGTCTACAGCAGATAAACAATCATCAAAAAGAAGGATTGTAGGATCTTTTATAATAGCTCGTGCAATAGATACTCGTTGTTTCTGTCCTCCGGATAATGTGATCCCTCTTTCTCCTAATACAGTTTCATATCCTTCTTTGAAATTAATGATGTTTTTATGGACCGAAGCACTTTTTGCAGCTTCATAAACTTCTTGATCCGTAGCTTCTTCCTTTCCGAATTTAATGTTGTTTTTTATGGTGTCACTAAATAAAAAGGAATCCTGAGGGACATACCCCATATTTTTTCTGAGTTCCTCTAAATTCATTGATTTTAGGGGAGTGTTGTTGATAAGAATGTCTCCCTGAATCACGTCATAGGATCGACCGATAAGATTTAAAATAGTAGATTTTCCAGAGCCTGTTTTTCCGATAATCGCAATTGTTTCTCCTTTTTTAGCTTCGAAACTTATATTTTTTAAGGCGGTAATACTAGTGTCTTCATAGGTGAATGATACATTTTTGAAAACAATATTTCCTTCAATAGGAGTATGAGAAGAAACTGTATTGACGATTTCAGGTTTCTCATTTAAGAATTCGTTTATCCGAACCTGAGAAGCTTCAGCTTGTTGTATAATTGAGGTGACCCAGCCGACTGTTGCTACAGGCCAGGTAAGCATATTTACAAACATGATGAACTCCACAATGATACCAAAATCTTTGATTGTCCCGTTGACAAACTGATTTCCTCCAATAAAAATAACCAAAAGGTTACTGACTCCAATTAATAGAATCATCATCGGAAAAAACAAAGCTTGTACTTTGACCAGATCAATGTGTTTGTCTTTACTGGTATTTGCTAGTTTAGAGAACCGTTCCTGAGTTTGTTCTTCCAGTCCGTATGCTTTGATAACAGAAATCCCACTAAACGATTCCTGAGTATAAGTGGTAAGCTTAGATAAAAATTGCTGTACCAATGTACTGCGTTTATGTATAGAAACACTTAGTTTGTAAATGGCAATAGATAAGATAGGAAGCGGTGCTATTGTGTATAATGTTAGTTGTGGAGCAATACTAAACATATAACTAATTACTACGACAAATAAAGTGATTGTATTGATACTGTACATTAGAGCTGGTCCTAGATACATTCTTACTTTAGAAACATCTTCACTAATACGGTTCATAAGATCTCCGGTACGGTTTTTTTTGTAAAAGTTGACAGAGAGTTGTTGGTATTGCCGGAAAATTTCATTTTTTAGGTCAGCTTCTATGAACCTGGATACGACAATAAAGGTTTGGCGCATGAGAAATGTAAAAAAGGCTGTAATAAGAACAGACCCCAGAATAAAAAGGATATTGAGAATGAGTTTTTCTTTGACAACTTCAATGTCGGTGACGGAGTTATTTATGTATTGCTCGACAATATCTACGGAATCTCCTACAAATTTAGGAACAGCAATAGCAAAGAAACGAGCAATAACTGTGATGATTACCCCTACTAAAAGGCGGTATTTATATTTGAAAAAATACTTGTTTAAATGGCGTAATGCACGCATAAATCAGCTTCGTTGAAAATGAGTATAAATTAGTGAATTCTTAAAATTTAACTATCTAAAATAGTGTTTTTGTAAAATTACATTATTTTTGACCCTAAAATTTGATTATTGTATAATAATAACATAAAAAACATTTAAAGATGATAACTGAAATACTTACTGCAGATCAGCTAAAGAAAGAGGCTCCTGTTTTTGGGCAACTTTCTTTTAATGATCATGAACAAGTTGTTTTCTGTCAAGACAAAGATACAGGATTAAAGGCAATAATTGGAGTGCACAATACTGTTTTAGGACCAGCTCTAGGAGGAACGAGAATGTATGATTATAAGACAGAGTGGGATGCATTAAATGATGTTCTGAGATTGTCGAGAGGAATGACCTATAAATCTGCAATAACAGGGTTAAACCTGGGAGGGGGAAAAGCAGTTATCATCGGGGATCCTAAAAAATTGAAAACGCCTGAGTTGATGAAGCGTTTTGGTAAATTTGTTCATACTCTGGGGGGTAAGTATTATACAGCAGAAGATGTAGGAATGGAAACATCTGATATGGATACAGTAAGAGAGGTAACTCCTTATGTTACAGGTATTTCTGAGTCAAAAGGAGGAGCAGGAAATCCATCTCCTGTTACTGCCTATGGAGTGTATATGGGGATGAAGGCTACCGCAAAGTATACTTACGGGAAAGATGATTTAGCAGGTAAGAGAATAATAGTACAGGGGATTGGGCATGTAGGAGAAGAGCTTGTTCGTCTGGCATCAGAAGAAGGAGCGAAAGTTATTATTAGTGATATTAATGAAGAGCGATTAGAAGCTGTTAGTACTAAGTACGGAGCTGAAATTTACAGAGGGAATGATTTGTATTCGGAAGTAGCAGATATTTACGCTCCATGCGCATTAGGAGCAACGATCAATGACGAAACAATTAATAAATTACAAGTGAAAATTGTTGCCGGAGCAGCAAATAACCAGTTAGCAAACGAGAACATTCATGGGGCTTTATTGCAGGAAAAAGGAATTGTATATGCTCCTGATTTCTTGATTAATGCCGGAGGAATTATCAATGTATATGCTGAGATTGCAGGGTATGGAAGAGATCAGATAATGACTAAAACGGAGAATATTTATAATACTACGCTGGAGATACTGGCAAAAGCAGAAGAAACAAATGTTTCTACCCATGTTGCGGCATTAACGATAGCTGAAGAAAGAATCGCAACGAGAAAAAAAGAAACTTTAGGCGAGTAGTTTAAAAATAATAGTATTTTTGCAGAGCGAAAGTGAAATGTACTTTCGCTCTTTTTATTTATTGTTCTTTGTAATTTTTATATGCTAACTAGAAGACATATTCGAGTAAAAGTAATGCAGTCACTCTATTCAATGGAGCAGGCTCAGAGTGATAATCTGGATAAGGAAGAGAAATTCTTATTGTTCAGTATTGATCAGATGTATGAATTATTTCTAATCAATCTTCAGCTATTGGTAGAGATTAGAAAACACGGGGCGGATTTCTTGTCTAAAAGCCAGCGAAAATACCTGGCGACCTCAGAAGAAAAAAATCCTAATTTAAAGTTTATAAATAATAAAGTCTTGTTATTGCTGGAGGACAATGAGCAATTGCAAAGTGAAATCGAAAAGAAAAAGCTTAATTGCTGGGATTTGGACGATGAATATGTAGCAATTCTTTGGAGAGATATTCTGGGAAGTACACGATATGCTAAGTATATGAGTACTAAAGAGTCCTCTTTTAAAGAGGATAAAGAATTTATAATTGATATCTTTAAAGAAATTATTGCGCCTAATGAAAAACTATATGAATATATAGAGGATAAAAAATTAACCTGGATTGATGATTTGCCGCTGGTCAATACAGCGATCGTAAAGATGTTGAAGAAGGTGAAAGAATCTCATGATGCATCTATGATACTTCCTAGTTTGTACAAAGATATGGAGGATCGGAAATTTGCGGTGGATATTTTTAGAAAGACAAAACTGAATGGTGCAGAATTTTCCAAAGAAATAGAAGGGAGAACTCCTAATTGGGATAAAGACAGAATTGCAGAGCTTGATAAAGCGATTATTCAGATGGGGATATGTGAGTTTGTTAAGTTTCCTTCGATCCCGGTAAAAGTAACAATTAATGAATATCTGGAGATCGCAAAAGAATACAGTACTCCTAAGAGTAGCGTTTTTATAAATGGGATCTTAGATAAGATATCCAAAGAGTATAAGGAAAGCGATAAGCTGAATAAAGTGGGTAGGGGACTCATGTAGTTAGGAATTAAAAAAAATAGTATTTTTATCAAAAATTAATTAAAAAAACCAAGAAATGAAAAATGGAATCTTAATTTTAGCAGGTGTTTTGGCTATGACTTTTGTGTCTTGTAAAGAAGATGCTTCTAAGAAAGTAAAAGAAGAAAGTGTAGATATGGCCGCAGAAAGAGATGCGAAGAATACAGAGTTTCCTGTAATGACTTTTGCAGAAACAGAATTTGACTTCGGAACCATCAATGAAGGAGATGTTGTAGATCATACATTTAAATTTACAAACACAGGAAAAGCTCCGCTAGTAATCGTAAATGCAAAAGGGAGCTGTGGTTGTACAGTACCTAGCTATTCTAAAGACCCAATTGCTCCAGGTGAAACAGGAGAGTTGTTAGTGAAGTTTAACTCTAATGGAAAACCAAACCAGCAAAATAAGCAGGTAACGATTACAGCAAATACAGAAGCAGGAAAAGAAATTATAAAAATCAAAGCTTTAGTAACGCCAAAAGCTAAACCAGTAAGCGGAACGCCAGTAAGCGAATAATATATTTATGGAACAACTTCAGAGCTTTGCTCCTTTTATTTTGATCTTTGTAGTGATGTATTTCTTTATGATACGTCCACAGATGCAAAAAGCTAAGAAGGAGAAAAAATTTACGGAAGCCTTAAAAAAAGGAGATCGCGTTATTACGAAAAGTGGTCTGCATGGTAAGGTTTTCGATTTCAGCGAAAAATCAAATGCTGTCATTATAGAAACAGGATCAGGAAAATTGACCTTTGACAAGTCTGCAATATCTTTTGAGATGAGTCAGAAGTTGAATGCTCCTGCCGATACAAAGAAAAAGTAGTATTACTTACCTACTTTATTAAGAAAAAACGCAATAAACAGTTTGATGTTTATTGCGTTTTTTTATGTTGTATTTATTAGTAGGGTATTTATGATTTCATAGTTACAATACGTTGAGGTAATGGAGCTTCATAACTTTGTTCTCCTAATGCTTCTACAATTTTCTGTCTGGTGTCCCAGTATACGTCCCAGTAATCTTCACAGGTGGAATATGGCAGGGCTAATAACTCTACCCCATTCGCACCTAAGTTATTTACGGCAACTCTTGGTGCTGGGTCCTTTAATACGTTTTTATCAGCTTGCAAAACGTCTAAGACAATCTGTTTTGCTTTTTTGATATCAGTGCCGTACTGAATTCCAAATGGCATATCTACACGTAAGTTTCCTTTGGTGCTTAGGTTGGTAATCGTTCCTGCTGTAATAGCGCCGTTAGGTATGATTTCCGTTTTGTTCTGAAAGGTTTCTAATATCGTTACAAAAATGGAGATTTCCTTTACAAAACCAAGTTTTCCTTCTGTTTCAATAAGATCTCCTACTTTAAAAGGTCTGAAAATCAAAATCATTACTCCTGCTGCCATATGACCTAAAGAACCGTTGAAAGCACCTCCTATAGCTAATCCTATCGCTGCTAATAAGGCAGCAAAGGTAGCTGTTGGAATACCGACAATTCCTGCAATAGAAATAAAAAGAAGTAGTTTTAAAATAAAATTGACAAGTGTAACAAGAAAAGGTTTAAGAGTTTGGTCTATATTGCTTTTGTTGAAAGCTTTTTTTACAGCTTTCATTACCATTTTGATGATCCATAGACCAATGATCAGCGCGATGATTCCTCCAACTATTTTTAATCCGTATTGGCCAATGCCTTCTTGGATTGAGTTAAAAAAACCTCCCAGAGAATCTAAAATAGTTCCTCCTGCTTCTGTGGTAGCCGTTACGGCTGTATCCACAACTTTTTCAGATGTTTGCATAATTTATTTTTATGTTATGTGTTAATATTGTTAAAATTAAGATATAAAAAATATGACAGAAAAGGAAGGAGGGGAATTAGAAAGCTGTTATGAGATAAGAAACCTTTTTTTTCGATGAAGTGTTAACTGATTTATGTAATAATGACGTTATATCCAGTTTCTTAAATAAAAAAAAACCTGTTTCCTGATGAAAAAATAAGGAAACAGGTGATAGAAAATTCTTTCTTTTTTTTAAGTGAGATTTAGCTGTTTTTAGTAGCTGTAATTTCTGCGATTTTTACGATTACTGCTACAGCTTTAATCATACTTTCTACAGGCACATACTCATAACGCCCGTGAAAGTTGTGACCTCCTGCAAAAATATTGGGACAAGGCAATCCCATAAAACTTAATTGAGACCCATCTGTACCTCCTCTTATAGGTTTTATGATAGGAGTAATGTCTAATGATTTCATTGCTTCTTCAGCAATATCTACAATATGCATTACCGGTTCTACCTTTTCTCGCATGTTGTAATACTGATCTTTAATCACAGCTGTAACAGTAGCTGCTCCGTGTTTTTTGTTAAGCGTTTCAACAACGTCCTCTATTGTTTTTTTTCGCGCTTCGAATTTAGTTTTGTCGTGATCTCTTATGATGTAGTGTAGGGTAGTTTCTTCAACTTTTCCCGAAGTTTGGTATAGATGGAAAAAGCCTTCTCTGCCACTGGTGTGCTCGGGAGTTTCCAGCTTCGGTAATGAATTGATGAACTCCTGTGCAATATACATGCTGTTAATCATTTTTCCTTTGGCATAGCCAGGGTGGACAATTTTACCTTTGATAGTAATGACGGCTCCTGCAGCATTGAAATTCTCGTATTCCAATTCTCCGATTTGACTTCCGTCCATTGTGTATGCCCAGGAAGCGTTGAATTTTTCGACATCAAATTTATGTGCGCCTCTTCCGATTTCTTCATCAGGAGTAAATCCGATTCGTATTGTTCCGTGTTTGATCTCAGGATGTTGAATCAGGTATTCCATAGCCGTGATAATTTCTGTAATTCCGGCTTTGTCATCTGCTCCTAATAAAGTTGTTCCATCCGTAGTGATCAATGTTTGTCCTACATATTGTTTCAGATCTTCGAAATAATCAGGAGAGAGAACAATGTTGTTCTCTTTGTTTAATAAAATGTCTTTTCCGTCATAATTCTCTACAATTTGTGGGTTTACATTAGCACCTGTAAAATCAGGAGAAGTGTCAAAATGAGAAATAAACCCTATGGTAGGAACTTCATGAGATACATTGGATGGTAGTGTAGCCATGATATATGCATTTTCGTCAATAGAGACATCTTCTAGTCCGATATCTTTTAATTCCTGAACGAGTTGGTTGGCTAAATCCCATTGTTTTTCTGTACTGGGAGTAGTGTCACTGTTAGGATCACTTTCTGTATCTACTGTAACATAACTGATAAAACGCTGGGTGATATGTGATTTGGAAATCATATGTGTATAATAATATCGTATTGAACTCCAAAAATAAAATTATGTTTAGACTTTACCTGACATAAGTGAAGAATTATAATGAGAAGTTGTCTTTTTAATAGAATAATAGCTAAAAAAAAGCCCGAAAAAGAATGCTTATGAGAATCGTGTCATAATTTTTTTAGCTATAGCAACAAAGAATAAAGCTAACGGGTATGTAATTATAAATTTGTAAAAAAATAAAGAAACCCAGTTTTGAAATAACTCCTGTTGAAGTAAAGGAGTTTTGATGATGGTAATGATCGCATTTATAGCACAAAGAGGAGAGGCTACAAGTAAAACAAATAGTAAGTTTTTTGAATAACTTCTAAAAACATTCATAATCCGGTTCATAGGTGCTTGAAGATTGTAGTTTTTGTGCTAATGATTGATGGTGTTCGGGAGAAGTAGTCCAATGATTAAGCTCTTCCTGAGATTGAGATATCATCAGATGGTAGTAGTCTTCAGATGTTGTTTTTTTGTGACAATTTTTTTAATAAAATCAGCTTGTTTCAGAAGTAAGTTCCTGACTTTTTTGAACCAGGAAGGAAAAATATTTTTCCTTCCTGATTTGGGTGATGCTGGACAATTATTGAGGCTATTTATTTTTGACTTGCCTGTAAGAAAGAAGCGGAGTCCTCAAAAAAGCGATACGTTGCTATTTTTCCATTTTCTACCTCACACATGAGTACCCAGTCACTTTTGAATAATTTATCGGTAGCCTTTACTTTATGAATAAAACTACCCTGAGCAAAAGCGATAGCATCTTCACTAATAATGTGGTGTATCTGAAAATCTTTTGTTTCAAAGGTGTTAGCAAGAATGTGTAAGAATTTTTGAACTCCTTTATGACCAGTGAATGTTCCATAGAGGTCGGCGCCTTTTATTCCGTTTTCATTGATAGAGATGATTTTTGCATCTTTGGCAAAGTCAGAAAGAATACCGTCTTCATCTCCATGGCTAAAATGTGTAAAAAATGAATTGATAACTTCCTTGCTGGAACGCTGAGGTTTTGGATTGGATTGTGCAACTACCGTATAGCTGATCAAAGAGAGTAAAAAGATTAATATTTTCATAAGTGCAGTAATTATAGGGTTAAAAATGTATCTGTATTTATTTGATGTCCAAAATGATGTATGGTGTTGTCAATGAAATATTGACGTTGTTCTTTTGTAAAAGCAGCAGTTGCATCCAGAAGAACAGTGGTGTTGTACCCTTTATCATGTGCTTCACGCAGTGTGGATTCCACACATACATGGAGTGCATATCCGGCTAAGTATAAATTTTCGATTTTATTATTTCGCAAATACGCATCCAGGTTTGTTCCTGCAAAAGCACTAGCTCCCATTCTTCCTGATATTTCAAACTCTCCTTCTAAGGGGGCGAATTTTGGGTAGAATTTTTCTCCTTCTTCTCCGATAATCCATGTTTGTGCTTTAGGAATAGCAGCTTGCAGTCCTGCTTTTCCTGTACCTCCAAATTCAGGGTATCCTTTGTGTAGTCTAAGTGTGACATGCAGAATATGGATCCCTTTGTTGTTTCTAGCGAATTGCAATGCGCTTTCTATTTTTCTTTCGGAGAGTATCAACTGTTCTTCGTCTTCCACAAGTTTCCTTAACTTTCCTGTTGGAGCAAGCCATTCATTTTGACATTCGATTAATAATAAAGCGGTGTTTTTCATAGTACCCATGGGTTTTTAATATGTGAATGATAGATTTTTGTTACAATTTGCCATTGTTTCTCGAATTTTAATAGGGTGATGTAATCTGTAAAGATTAAGGTGTTGTTTCTGTAAAGTTTTAGTTTCACGAAAGCAGCATCCTGTGTAATGTCTATTTGTGCGATTTCTCCTTTGAAACTTCTAAGTCCATTGTTGTGATCCGGACCATTTTTGTATGTTTCAACCATAGTTATCCAGTTTTCTAAAGGAAGCTTTTGAAGTGAGGTGCCTTCTTTATAAAAAATAGCAAAGTCTTTATGATATCCTCTGCGCATTTCTTGAGTTTTCATTGTATTTAATGCTCCGTTTAGGTAACACTCATTAATAAGTAACTTTATTTTTTCTTCTTCCATGCTTGGTTTTTTTTTGGAGCATGCATTTAGTATGATAAAAAGAATAATAAGTAGTGATTGTAGTTTCTGCATAATTATTGTAGTTAATATTCTTTAATTGTAAATAATCTACAATGCAATATTAAATATTTTATTTAAATTAGCGACAATAATTGTAAATAATTTTCAATCTATGGCTAAAAAAGAAGAAGAAGGACTCGCTAGGGCATTTGATTATGAGTTTTTAGAAAAGTTGATTGTAGGGATTGGAGAAGTTGCGAAAATAGCCAACATTCCTACGCGACAATTAAGGTATTGGGAAGAAAAGAATATCATTAAAAGTGTTACAGAAGAAGAGGGGAAGAATAGGCGATATGATTATAAAAACATAAAAAAAATCCTTCTGATAAAAGAATTGATGGATGATGGTTATAGTCTTGATGGAGCGGTGAATAAGGTAGAGAGAAGAATGAAAATGATAGAGGAGTCTTTATCGAAGTTTAAAAAATAAACAGAATCTAATGGGGGGAATGTTTATTTGCTACGACAAATAAGCAGTAATATTATTAAAAAAGATAATGAGTTAGTATGAAACCATTGTTAATTCCCCTTTTCTTGTGTGTTTGTATAACTTCTAGTGCTAAAAAATATGATATACAGGACCGTAATGTTATTGATTTTGCAGAGAAAACACTAACAGAGGTTGCTGTTGTTGTACCGGTATTAGCGTATAATGAATTTACTTTTTTTAATGGAGATTTTCCTATTAGTAAAGAGTTTTACCTTTTACAAGCTAAGGATATTGTCAGAAAGAAACGAAAAATAGAGGAAATCTGTTTTGCTAATTATGTGATGTTTGAAGGTCAGTATTTTACAAAAACTTCACCGAAAAAAAAGAGTAAATACCGCATGGCTAAAAAAAGATTGCGAGAAATAAGACGACTAAACAGAGCGGTGAATGCTGATCCTGATTTATTGACAGGAAGTAGATTTTGGGACGGGATTATTGAATTTATAGGAGAAGTATTAAGATCTTCTTCAGAAGCATATCCATCTTATTATAAATCCATGTATAGAGATTCTTTTTATGAAGGTGCTCCTGTTCAGTAAAGTGTTTTTTTAGTATTTACAGAAGCGTTATTACACATGGCAAGGAGAAACCGTGTGTAAGAAAATACATTTCTTATTTCTGAGGTAAAGCATTATTTTTGCACCAGAAAAAAAAACTTCATGTATAAAACCCTCGTACGACCAATTCTGTTTCTGTTTGATCCGGAGAAAGTTCATCATTTTACATTTGCTTTTATAAAAATCATTTCCAAGATTCCATTCATGCCTGCATTGTTTAGGAAGATGTATCTGGTAAAGGATAAAAGGTTGGAAAGAGAAGTTTTTGGATTAAAGTTTTCTAATCCGGTGGGATTGGCCGCAGGTTTTGATAAAGAAGCAAAATTATATAATGAGCTGAGTAATTTTGGATTTGGTTTTATCGAAATAGGAACTATTACACCCAAAGCGCAATCAGGAAATCCCAAAACCAGATTGTTTCGGTTAAAAGAAGATCAAGGGATTATTAATAGAATGGGCTTTAATAATCAGGGGATAGAAGCTGCAATAAAAAACCTGAAGAAAAGAAATACTAATCTGGTAATAGGAGGAAATATCGGAAAAAATACAGATACTACTCCCGATGATTATACAGCAGATTATGAAGCTTGTTTTAAAGCATTGCATCCATATGTAGATTACTTTGTAGTGAATGTGAGTTGTCCGAATGTAGGGAGTCATGCTAAGCTACAAGATAAAGGATATCTGTTAGAGCTTTTGGGAGGATTGAAAAAGATCAATGCCAAGGAAGCTAGTCCGAAACCTATAGTTCTAAAAATAGCACCAGATCTCAATAACCAGCAATTGGATGAAATTATTGAAGTAGTAAAAGAAACGAGAATTGATGGGGTGATTGCATCAAATACATCAGTGAACAGAACAGGGTTAAAAACTTCTGAAGCCAGATTGAATGCGATAGGAAATGGAGGGCTTAGCGGAAAGCCGATTACGGAAAGAAGTACTCGGGTTATCAAATACCTGTCAGAGCATTCGGATAATGCATTTCCTATTGTTGGGGTGGGAGGGATTCACACCGCAAAAGATGCATTGGATAAATTAGCAGCAGGCGCAACACTTGTACAAGTGTATACAGGTTTTATTTATGAAGGACCTAAGCTTGTCAAAGAGATAAATAAAGCGCTTTTGAAATGATTAAAAATCATTTTTTAGATGAATTATGAAATTTTATACGCCTTCGTTTTTGCGGCGACAATTTTAGCACTGTCTCCTGGTCCAGATAATATCTTTGTTTTGATGCAAAGTATGGTGAATGGAAAAAAATACGGATTAGCAACTGTAGCGGGACTAGTCTCTGGTTGTTTAGTACATACAAGTTTGGTGGCATTTGGAGTGTCTGCGGTTATCAAACAAAGTGAATTGTTGTTTTTTGCAGTAAAATTACTGGGAGCATTGTATCTGTTTTACCTAGCGTATAAGGTTTGGAGAAGTGATGCTGCTATTGATCTTTCAGATGGAGGCGTGCCCAAAAAAAGCCTTGGACAATTGTTTAAACAAGGTTTTTTGATGAATGTACTCAATCCAAAAGTCTCTATTTTTTTTCTGGCATTTTTTCCTGGTTTTTTATTCAGCAATACAATAAGTCATGTTATTCAGTTTTATGTACTGGGATTTCTTTTTATGGCTGTCGCATTTATTGTTTTCGGGTTGATTGCAGTTTTAGCAGGTTTTATCTCAGATTTTATCAGAACCAATAAAAAAGCAACAATTGTTTTAAAATGGGCACAAGTAGTTGTGTTTGCAGGAATCGGAATTTTTATCCTGTTTTCTGGAAAATAATTCTATTTTTATACTCAAAATTCAACATTTTATAGATTCCGACCCCATATGATGGAAGAAAAGGTAAAGCTTATTGAATGTCCCAGAGATGCAATGCAAGGTATTAAAACATTCATTCCCACAGAAAAAAAAGTGCAATACATTCAATCGTTGTTGCAGTGTGGTTTTGATACTATCGACTTTGGGAGCTTTGTGTCCCCCAAGGCGATTCCGCAAATGGTGGATACTGCAGAAGTATTGTCGCGTCTGGATTTATCTGCTACCCAAAGCAAGTTGCTGGCGATTATAGCAAATGTACGGGGAGCCAATGATGCCGTGCAGCATGAGGCGATAAATTATTTAGGGTATCCGTTTTCTATATCAGAGAATTTTCAGATGCGTAATACGCATAAAACAATTGCAGAATCTGTCGATACACTTCAGGAGATTTTAGCTATAGCAGCCCAAAAAAATAAAGAGGTGGTAGCCTATCTTTCTATGGGATTTGGGAACCCCTATGGAGACCCCTGGAATGTGGATATTGTAGGGGAATGGACAGAGAAATTAAGCGCAATGGGGGTGAAAATTTTGTCGCTTTCAGATACCGTAGGAACTTCTACGCCTGATATTATCACGTACTTATATGAGAATCTCATCCCAAAATATCCCGAAATAGAATTTGGAGCACATTTGCATACAACGCCTTCTTCTTGGTTTGAGAAGGTTGATGCAGCTTATAAAGCAGGATGTAGGAGGTTTGATGGTGCAATTCAGGGATTTGGAGGTTGTCCGATGGCAAAAGACGAACTGACAGGGAATATGCCTACAGAAAAAATGCTGTCTTACTTTACAGCTGAAAAAGCAGATGCAAATATCAGGACTATGAGTTTCGAAGCTGCTCATAATGAGGCGACAAAAATATTTTCGGTCTATCATTAAGCCTCTGTTCTGTATTTTACTTATGATGGTTTCGCCATATAGTTTGTAATGTTAATTTAGATTTATTTAACTTAATAGTTTGTTGAGAGTAATTTCTTGAGTATATTTGCTCCCTGTTAATTATTTGTAATAAATCTAAATAAAAAGGGAATGAAAGCACATAACCTATTTAAAATGGCATTTGTATCAGGAGCGATGATCTTGGGATCTTGTTCTTCTGATGATGATAACGGATCTTCAGTACCATCTTTTGATGAGCCGGTAAACTACGTATTTGAACGTGACGGAAAAAGTACAGTGGATTTTGGTGGACAGACTACCAGAATTGCAATGGCAGAAGAAATTATTGACGCTTTTAAAGTGAAAACAACAGAAGAGGCCGCTTTGTTAGCAATGTATGCACACGAAAAAGGAAAAAACGATTTTTCTGACCCTGCGTTAAATGCATCTGATAAAAGTGCAAAAAGTAAAACAGCAGCTTCTACAGATTATTTTGCAGATAATGCACCAGTATCAGCAGAGATTAAAGCAGAATTTGATTCTTGGATTTCAGGGCAGGTAACCGAAGTATTTCCTAATTGGGAAGTAACTGCTGAGGCAGGTAAAGCAGGAGTGATACAAGAAGCAGGTGGTGGAAAAAACCGCTATGTAAATGCAAAAGGTCTTGAATATGATCAGGCATTCGCAAAAAGTTTGATCGGAGGGTTAATGCTTGATCAGGCAATTAACAATTACCTGGGGACAAACGTACTTGATGCGGGTACAAACAAAGAGGATAATGATAATGGAGTAGTAAAAGAAGGTAAGACATATACGAATATGGAGCATAAGTGGGATGAGGCTTATGGATACCTTTATGGAGCATCTGCAGATAAAACAAAACCAAATGAAACTATTGGAGATGCTGATAGCTTCCTTAATAAATATGTAGGGAGAGTAGAAAAAGATACTGATTTTGCAGGGATCGCAGAGACGATTTTTAATGCCTTCAAAAAAGGACGTGCAGCAATCGTAGCGAAGCAATATTCTGTTCGTGATGAGCAAGCGGATATTGTTAAAGAAAACTTATCAAAAGTAATTGGTGTAAGAGCAGTATACTACTTACAACAAGGAAAGAATGGATTAGGTGCTGCTTCTGTGGATTATGGTTCTGTATTCCATGACCTTTCTGAAGGATATGGATTTGTATATAGCTTACAATTCACACAAGATCCTACAACGAATAAGCCTTACTTCTCAAGAGATGAGGTAAAAGGATTATTGAATGATCTAATGGGAGGAACCAATGGATTATGGACAGTAACTCCAGCTACATTGGATAAAATGTCTGAAACAATTGCAGCTAAATTTGGGTTTACTGTTGCGCAAGCAGGAAGTTAATCTATTGGCTTAATTACGTAAAAAATCTTCTTTTCAATGTTTTGAAAAGAATAATATAAAATAAAAGGGGGCTGAATAGGAGTATATTTCAGCCTCTTTTTTTTACATTTGCAAAATCTTATTAAGAATAAATAAGAATAAATATGAAAAAATTAGTAGTATCTGTCTTTGCAATTGCTTTATTAGTAGTCGCTTGTAGCAAAGATGATAACTCAGATGGAGGAGGAAATAGCGACAGTTTTGACAGAAAGGCAATGCTGCAAAATATGGCAGATAATATCATTCTTCCTTCTTACCAGAACTTTAAAACCGCTTTAGGGTCTTTTCAGAAAGCAACTACCACATTTACCACCACTGCTACAAGAGAAAACCTGGTAGCATTGCGATCAAAATGGGTAGATGCATATAAAGCCTGGCAACATGTAAGTATGTTTGAGATCGGAAAAGCAGAAGAGTTAAGGTATAAGGAATTTATGAATATATATCCGACCAATACCACCAATATCAAAAGTAATATTTCGGGAACATATGATCTGACATCAATCTCTCTGCAAGATGAGCAGGGATTTCCAGCATTGGATTATTTGATTAATGGATTAGGAGAATCAGATGCAGATATTTTAGTGTTTTATACGACAGATGGAGAAGCGGCAAATTATAAGAAGTATATGACAGACCTTGTTGCTCGAATGACGACATTAACAGACGAGGTGGTTGGTAGCTGGACAAATGGATACAGAGATACTTTTGTAAACAGTAGTGGGTCTTCTGCTACCAGTTCTCTGGATAAGATGGCTAATGACTATGTATATCATTACGAGAAGAATTTAAGAGCAGGGAAAGTCGGAATTCCAGCAGGTGTTTGGACTGGGACGGCTTCTGATAACAGCGTAGAAGCATTGTACAAAGGAGATTTGTCAAAAGTATTATTGTTAGAAAATCTGACAGCAATGCAAAACTTATTTAATGGAGTTCATTTTGGTAAAACTACAACAGGGGAAAGTTTTAAAACGTATTTGGATTTTCTGAATACACTTAAAAATGAACAAGACTTAAGTAAATTGATTAATAATCAGTTTGATGCTTCCAGAACTGCAATTGAAAAACTTGGAGATGATTTTTCTGCACAGGTTAGAAATAATAATGAATCTATGTTGGAAACCTATAGCGTATTGCAAAAAAATGTCCCATTGCTTAAAGTAGACATGTTTTCTGCAATGAGTATTAGAGTGGATTATGTGGATGCAGACGGAGACTAATTAAGATCTTCTTTCTTTTGTAATTGTATATCCTACTAAGGATTGCAACAATAAATGTATTATTAAAATTCATCATCCTGATGAAATACCCCTTAAAAGAATATTTCAAAAAAAATACGGAAGCTGCTTCACTAGCAGTTTTTCGTATTTTTTTTGGAATAATGATGTTTTTCAGTATTGTACGTTTTTGGAGTTATGGTTGGATTGAAAAACTGTATATAACCCCTACATTCTTTTTCTCTTATTACGGTTTTGATTTTGTAAAACCCTTGGGGGTATATACCTATGGGATATTTGTAATTTGCGGAATAGCTGCTTTGTGTATTGCTTTGGGATACAAGTATAGGATTGCAGCGATTGTATTTTTTCTCAGCTTTACATATATAGAATTAATGGATAAGACTACCTATCTTAATCATTATTACTTTATAAGTTTGCTGAGTTTTGTGATGATATTTCTTCCTGCGAATGCATACTATTCTATCGATAGCAAAATAAAAGGAATCTCGTATCAGCAAGTGCCAAAATGGACAGTAGATTCGATAAAACTGATGTTAGGAATCGTTTATTTTTATGCAGGATTGGCTAAGCTGAATTCTGATTGGCTGGTACGTGCAATGCCATTAAAAATTTGGTTGCCTTCTAAATATGATATCCCTGTTATTGGAGGGATGATGGATCAGGAGTGGGTGCATTATCTGTTTAGTTATACAGGGGCTATTTATGACTTGACGATTCCTTTTTTACTTCTATACAAGAAAACAAGAGGAGTTGCATTTTTTATGGTAGTGGTGTTTCATGTACTAACAAGAATCCTGTTCCCTATAGGAATGTTTCCTTATATAATGATTGTTAGTACCTTGATATTTTTTGATCCCTCAGTGCATCATCGAATTATAGCGTTTATCTCTAGATTCTTTAAGATTACTTCTAAAGTAACTAATACAAAAAAAGCATGGGTAATGCATCCGGTACGAAGTAAGATAATTACCGGAATGTTTGCTCTGTTTTTTATTGTTCAGCTATTGTTTCCCTTTCGATATGTATTGTATCCGGGGGAGTTATTCTGGACAGAAGAAGGATTTCGATTCTCATGGAGGGTGATGTTGATAGAAAAGGCAGGTTATGCTAATTTCAAAATAGTCGATAAGAAAAAAGGAACGTATTTCTATGTCAATAATGATGATTTTCTCACCACGTTTCAACAGAAACAAATGGCGACTCAATCAGATTTTATTTTGCAATATGCACATTATTTAAAGAAACATTTCGAGTCACAGGGACATCAGAATGTCGGGGTTTATGTAGAGAGCTATGTGACATTAAACGGTCGCTTGAGTACTACGTATATCGACCCGGAAGTAGACTTGGGGGAACTAAAAGAATCATTTAAACATAAAACGTGGATTATTCCATTCAAAGATGAAATTAAAGGTTTATAAAATAATTATCGCAATCACGGTATTCGCATTTTCATATACATCATATGGACAGTATGCTATTTCGGGAAAAGTAATTGATACAAAATCCAAAGGAATCCCTGATGCAGATGTGTATAATCAAAATACGGGAGTACATGTAAAAACTGATCAGGAAGGAAAATTTCTGTTTCCTGATGTAAAAGAAGGGAGTTATGTAATCACGGTATTTGGTCTCGCATATGAGATTAGTGAACAACCATTCGATGTTTCCTCGGATACAGAAATAAAGATTGTACTTAAACCTCTGGGAGAAGAACTGTCTGAAGTGTTGATTACACAACGAAAGAAAAAAATATTTGGACTAAAACAACTAAAACCCGTCGAAGGAACGGCTATTTATGCAGGGAAAAAAAGTGAAGTAGTCTTGCTGGAAAACTCTTTGGGAAATCTGGCAGCAAATAATGCCAGGCAAGTATATGCTCAGGTAGTTGGGTTAAATATATATGAGAATAGTATTGGAGGGTTACAGCTTAATATAGGAGGTAGGGGGTTGGACCCTAATAGAACAGCTAATTTTAATACACGTCAGAATGGGTATGATATTAGTGCAGATGTATTGGGCTACCCGGAAAGCTATTATACGCCTCCGGCAGAAGCATTAAGTGAGATTCAGGTGGTCCGGGGAGCTGCATCCTTACAATATGGGACCCAATTCGGAGGGATGATCAATTTTAAAATGAAACAACCGAACCCTGATAAAGAAATAGAATTGGTATCCAGACAAACATTAGGATCATATAATTTATTTACTAGTTTTAATAGTTTAGGAGGAACCAAAGGAAAATTCAGTTACTATGCATATTTTAATTATAAACAAGGAGATGGTTTTAGACCGAATTCTGATTTTGATTCTAAAAATGCCTATGCACATCTGGGATATCAGTTGACAGAAAACACTAAAATAACAGGAGAGTTTACCTATCTGAAATATTTAGCACATCAACCAGGAGGATTGACAGACGACATGTTTGAGGAAGATCCTGCACAAAGTAACAGAACACGAAACTGGTTTGAAGTAGATTGGAAATTGTTTTCCCTCAGGCTGGATCACAAGTTTAGTGATAAAACTGATATGAGTGTAAATTTCTTTGGATTGGATGCTTCTAGATATGCTTTAGGGTTTAGAACAAATAGAGTAGATCAACCAGATGATATTGATGAACCGAGAGATTTGATAACGGGTGATTTTAAAAACTTCGGAGCAGAGGCAAGAGTGTTATCCAGATATAATCTCATGGGAGAAGAGTCTATTTTCTTAATAGGAACCAAGTATTATCAAGCAAATAATGACGGACAACAAGGACCAGGAGATAATGGAACTTCGATTGATTTTGATTTTAAACACGATAAGTTTTCCAGTTATCCTAGCCAATCTAAATTTGATTATCCAAATCTCAATTTGGCAGTATTTGGAGAAAATATTTTTAAGTTCTCAGATAAGTTCTCGGTAACCCCAGGATTTAGATTTGAATACATAAAAACAGAAATAGAAGGAAGCTTCAGAAATATCGTTACAAACCTGGCAGGAGATGTAATTCTGGATGAGACAATTGAAGATAACAGATCCTTGGAACGATCATTTGTGTTGTTAGGACTAGGAGCTAGTTATAAGCCATTTGATGGTATGGAACTCTATGGAAATATATCCGAAAACTATAGGTCTGTGACGTTCTCAGATATTAATATAGTAAACCCTTCTTTCAAAATTGATACGGATATACAGGATGAATCAGGATTTACAGCGGATATTGGTGCCAGAGGGAAATTGAATGAAGTGGTTTCTTATGATGTAGGGATTTTTGGGTTGTTCTATAATGATCGTATCGGAGTGATACAACAAGAACAACAAGATGGTGCAGTAAAAAACTTTAGAACCAATGTAGGAGATGCTGTTATTTATGGGATGGAATCTCTGATAGATGTAAACTTGAATAAGGTGCTGTTGCAAAATAGTAAAAACACTAGGTTTAATTGGTTTGCTAATACAGCTTTGGTTAATTCCAAGTACCAAAACACAGATAAAGAAGTGGAATTTGTTCCTAATATAAACTTTAAGACAGGAATGTCTTTTGGATATAAAAATTTGGTGACTAGTGTTCAATACTCTTTGTTGACCGATCAGTTTTCTGATGCAGATAATTCGGTAGATCCTAATATTAGCGGAATTATAGGTGTTATTCCATCATATAGCATACTGGATGTTTCAGCTTCTTACACATATAAAATGCTTAAACTGGAAACAGGGATAAATAATTTATTGAACGAAAGCTATTTTACACAACGAGCAACAGGCTATCCAGGACCTGGTATTATACCTTCAGAACCATTGACTTGGTATGTCACCTTGCAATTACAGTTGTAAACAGTAATATAATTCGTCTATGCGCTTTTGGTACATAATAATTGTAATGACTAGGTATGTTTATATCTGAAGTAAAAAGTAATTTAGGAGAAGATATATCTATCTTAATCAGGAAAGACAATCATTCCTGGAATTATTTATGCGAATGTGGAGAGGCTAGTGAGTTAACTGTAAAAGAAATTCAACAAATCAGAGCGATCTTTATAAGTCATACACATATAGATCACTTCGTTAATTTTGATACGATTGTGCGGCATCAGATCGGGATAGAAAGAACAGTTGTGGTTTGTGGTCCCAAAGGAATTAGTGATCAGGTAGCATCCAGACTTAGAGGGTATACCTGGAATTTGGTTGCAGAAAATGCAATTAAGTATCAAATTCGCGAAATATTGGAGGAAGGTCAGGTAAAAACCTATGAAGTGATACCTCCATATTGGAGATTGAAGGAAATAGAAATGGATAGTGAAGATAAAATCTATGAAAATGAAGCTTTTGCGGTTTCATATACCTTATTAGACCATAAAACACCATCTGTAGCATATCGGTTTACAGAACAGGATCGTGTAAAAATATCTTTAGATACCTGTAGCTTTAAAGGAGGAGTATGGGTAGGGGAATTGAAAACCGCATTTGCGAATAACGATGTGGATAGAGAAATAGATGTAGAAGGAACATTGTATAAGGCAGAAGAGTTGTTTTCGTTACTTTGTCTGCAAAAAGGGGATAGCCTGGGGGTAATTATGGATCATGCAGCAAATGAGAGAAATCACCATAAAATCAATAAACTTTTTAAGAACTGCAATACGGTTTTTATAGAGAGTTTTTATAAAAATGAAGATAAAGAACTGGCGGTATTAAATTATCATAGTTATGCCAGAAAATCAGGAGAAATAATGAAAAAAGCAGAAGTAGAAAA
This sequence comes from Aquimarina hainanensis, assembly GCF_042684685.1. Classification (NCBI taxonomy): domain Bacteria; kingdom Pseudomonadati; phylum Bacteroidota; class Flavobacteriia; order Flavobacteriales; family Flavobacteriaceae; genus Aquimarina; species Aquimarina hainanensis. The sequence goes on from NZ_JBHULX010000017.1 coordinate 239,333, forward strand.
AGCAATTCCTGTTCATTTCTCCAGAAAATATAAAGAGAAAGATCTGAAAGCACTTGAAAAAGAGTTTTATGCTGCTTGGAAAGAAGGAGGGTAAAAATACGCTTATTGCAATATATTTGTAATAAAGAATCTTTCTAAAAAGGAATGCAATCTATTTAAAATAGTTCTAAATAAATTATATTTGCATTCGTGATTTAATTATTAATTAAAGATAACATAATCTATGAGGTATTTGATTATTGCTTTTGCACTATTAGTAATTTCTTGTAAAAACGAAAAAAGTCAAAAAGCGGAAACTCCGGAACAAAAAGAAAAAGTAAATGAAGTTAATGTGTATACACATAGACATTATGAATCAGATCAGAAACTATTTGCACTTTTCGAAAAAGAAACAGGAATTAAGGTAAATGTAGTCAATGCGTCAGCAGATGAATTAATACAAAAAATGACAGCAGAAGGAGAGCAGTCTCCTGCCGATGTTTTAATTACAGTTGATGCTGGACGTCTTGTACGTGCGAAACAGAAAGGGTTATTACAGGGAGTAGAATCTCAAATGTTGGAAATTAATATTCCAGAACACTTGAGAGATAAGGATAATCATTGGTTTTCGTTGACGAAGAGAGCAAGAGTTATTGTGTATGCAAAAGATCGTGTAAAACCAGAGGCTTTATCTACGTATGAAAACCTTACCGAAGATGCCTGGAAGAAGAAGGTGTTGATTCGATCGTCTAATAATATTTACAATCAGTCATTACTGGCTTCTATGATTGCTCATAAAGGAGAAGAAGAAGCTACAAAATGGGCAAAAGGGATTGTAGATAATATGGCGAGAACACCGAAAGGAAATGATAGAGATCAGGTAAAGGCTGTAGTTGCTGGAGAAGCGGATGTTGCAATTGTTAATACCTATTATATAGGAAAGCTTCTTAATTCTAAAAATCCAGAAGAAGTAACAGCTGGAGAGGGAGTAGGAATCTTCTTTCCTAATCAATCAGAAAGAGGAGCTCATATCAATGTTAGTGGAGCAGGAATTGCAAAATACGCTCCCAATAAAGAAAATGGGATCAAGTTTATTGAGTTCTTAAGTAGCCCTGCTGCCCAGAAAGTATTTGCGGATTCTAATTATGAGTATCCTGTAAACGCTTCTGTACCAGCATCTGATTTGCTGCAATCCTGGGGGACTTTTAAAGAAGATGTATTGCCATTATCAGCATTGGGAGAAAATAATAAAAAAGCAGTACTTATTTTCGATACAGTAGGATGGAAGTAAAGAGAAGTCATAAGTGTATTTTGATATTGAAAATAATGATGTAATTGAGCAGGCAATAGTAGTAAATGAAAAAAGACACTTCGTATTCTTTATTATATAAAATAAAACGTTTTAAACGAGATATAAATCAGTGGTCAATAGCAACATTGGCCATTGTTTTTATTATAGCATTTCCAGTGATTACAATTTTTTTGAAATTGTTTTCAGGACCTGGAGAAACCTGGGATCATATTGTGGCAACCTTATTGCCAGAATATACAAAAACATCGATAGCCTTAATTATAGGTTGTTCTGTTTTTACACTGATTTTTGGGGTATCGACTGCCTGGATTGTGTCCAGATATGATTTTCCAGGAAGGAAGATGTTAGAGTGGCTATTGATTCTGCCGTTGGCTATTCCTTCCTATATTACAGCATATGCATATGTAGGGGTGTTTGATTATGGAGGAACCTTGGAATTACTCTTGGAATCTGTAAATATAACATTACCTAAAATCGATATTATGAATACGTATGGGCTAATTTTTGTTCTTAGTTTTTCATTATATCCATATGTGTATGTTAGTGCACGTGCTGTCTTTTTGCATCAGGCTGGGAATTTGATAGAAGCTTCAAAGTTATTAGGAGCTGGAGAGTTAAAAACATTTTTTAAGGTTGTATTTCCTCTGGCCAGACCAGCAATTATCGGAGGATTGATTTTAGTACTGATGGAAGTATTAAACGATTATGGAGCAGCGAAATATTATGGAGTAAGTACATTTACTGTTGGGATTTTCAGATCCTGGTTTTCTTTAGAAGAACCTGATACGGCAGTATACCTTTCTGCGATACTAATTGTTATTATTTTTGGGTTAATTGTATTGGAGCGATTTCAACGACGAAAAAAGAAATATCATAATGCCTCAAAATCCAATAGACCTCTCTGTCGTAAAAATAGTAAGGGAGTGCAGAAAATAGGACTTATATGTTGGGTAGGGATTCCGGTTTTTATAGGTTTTTTGATTCCTGTAGCTCAATTGTTATACTGGGCAGTATTAACCTATACAGATGTATTTTCAGTAGCTTTTTTTTATACTGCGTTGCAAAGTTTGGGGATCGCAATATTATCAGCAGTTATTACAGTGATAATCGCTTTAAAGCTGATTTACTTTACCCGATGGAATAAGATAAAACAAATAAACCTCGTCGCCAAGATGAGTACCTTAGGATATGCGATTCCGGGAGCAGTGATTGCTGTTGGAGTGATGATTCCAACACTGTTTATTGATAAGTGGCTGTATCGCGTGCTCAGAGAAGCATTTTCTTGGGAAGTAGGTTTGTTGATTAATGGAACAATCATAGGATTGATATATGCATATGCAGTTCGGTTTTTGGCAGTAGCCTATTCTCCCATAGAGGGTAGTGTGTCGAAAGTAGGAGAAGGGATATCTGAATCTTCAATGATGTTGGGAGCAGGAAGGTGGAGAACTTTTTTTTCGATTGATATTCCTCTGATTAAAAAAGGTATGTGGAGTGCGGTTTTACTAGTGTTTGTAGATATTATGAAAGAGCTACCTCTAACGCTGATTCTAAAACCATATGGGGTAACCACACTAGCTGTCAAAGCTTATGAATATGCCAGTGATGAGATGATTGCAGAAGCAGCATTACCCTCATTATGTGTAATCCTTACCGGAATTCTGCCAGTGATATTTTTAAACCGATTAATAACCAAATAAATGAGTTTGTTAAAAATACATAACCTTAGTAAGTCTTTTGATAATGGAAAAACAAAAGTTCTTGATACGGTTTCTTTTGAACTAGAAAAAGGACGTGTATTGACAATCGTAGGAGAAAGTGGAAGTGGAAAAACAACCCTGATTCGTTTGATTGCCGGATTAGAAACTCCGGATGATGGAATTGTCGAGCTAAATGATACAATACTATCTTCTGTAGATATAATGGTACGTGCAGAGAAAAGAAATGTAGGTTTGGTTTTTCAGGATTATGCATTATTCCCGCATATGACGGTGCAAGAAAATATAATGTATGGAATTCATAAACAACATGATAAGAAAGAACGAGTAGCTGAGGTTCTGGAATTGGTAGGATTGTCTGGTTTCGAAAGTAGATATCCGCACCAGTTATCCGGTGGACAGCAACAACGGGTGGCATTAGCCAGAGCATTAGCACCTCGCCCCGAAGTGTTAATCCTTGATGAACCTTTCAGTAATCTGGATGTTATTCTCAAAGACCAGTTGAGAAGAGAGATTTTTGAAATCATTCATAAGACAGGCGTAACAGCAATTTTTGTAACACATGATACAGATGATGCTCTTTCTGTGTCTGATAGTATTATTGTTCTGCAAAAAGGGAAAATGATTCAGAATGCTACAGCATTTGAGCTTTTTAATGCTCCTAAGACTCCGTATGTAGCTTCTCTGTTTAGTGCAGTGGTTAATTTTACAACAAAAGAATTAGAAGAGTTTAGATATCCGGCATCTGAAAGTACTTCTTACATGCTGAGAACTTCAAGCTTTCGAATAGAAGAAGATACGGATTATTCAGTAACAGCACGAGTGCTCTCCGTTCTCTTTATGGGAGCATATTACCAGATTTCTGTAGAGACTCCCCAAGGGAATCTTTATACTATTTGTTCCTCAAATGATTATCAAAATAAAAACATAACAATAGGATTTAATCAACCTGACATATTTCATTTTGAATGTCAGATTAATTAAAATAGTCTGAGTATAAATTAGTCTGATTTATACTTTAAAACCAATGAAAACACTACAAAAACCGTAATTTAGTTAAATCAAATAGAAATGAGACAAGATATGATACCTGAAATAGAAAAATCGTTAAACGATCAGATAAAACACGAAGCAAAAGCTTCTGCGCAATATTTAGCGATGGCGTGTTGGGCAGATGCACAAGGATATAATGGGATAGCCGAATTTTTCTACACACAGTCTGAAGAAGAACGTGCCCATATGACCAAATTGGTTAAATTTATTAATGAAAGAAGTGGGACCGCAATTATTCCTGCTTTGGATAAGCCTAGAGCAGAGTTTGATTCATTACTACAGCTTTTTGAAATATTCTTGGAGCATGAAGAATTTGTTACAGCACAAATTAATGACGTGATTTTCAAGTGCCTGGAGTATAAGGATTACAATGTGCATAACTTTATGCAATGGTATGTTTCTGAGCAGTTAGAAGAAGAAGCAACGGCCAGAACATTGCTGGATAAATTAAAAATTATAGGAGATGATAAGTCTGGACATTATTTGTTCGATAGAGACATTAATACATTTAATGTAGCCTCTGAACAAGGAAATCAATAAGACAGTATTCCTACTCCTTATAGGTATATAATTGATAGTGATAAAGATCACTTGATAAATTAAAAAGATTCTTTTTGTAAGAATCTTTTTTTTTGCTTTATTTGCACTTTATTTAGATTCAATAAAAACTAAAGAAGTGCAGAATATAGAAATTTCATCAGTACATACTCCTTGTGTTATGTTTTCTTGTGAGGGGTATAGTTGCGGAGGAAAAAAGAAAAAATGTTGTAAGAAATACAAAAAGAAAGGGAAGACAAACTGTAAGAAATGCCCTAAACTTTAATTTTTTTTAACGTGTATAATTTTTCGTTTCGATAACGAAATCATAAACAAGCTTTTTAGGAAGATTGTAGTAAAAATAAAAGCAATGTGATTTAGACAAATCACATTGCTTTTATTTTTTTGAGTAGATTTGAGTAAATAGAAACGGAGGGGATGAAAATTAATGCATACGAAAAAGAATGTTCTTTTCGTTGAAAGATAGAATAGCGATTACAGAAGAGAATTATGATTAAAATGTTTATAGAATCAATAAGAAGCGGGATGAAAAAAAATAGTACACTTGTATGTTTATTTTTGTTGTCTACTAGTCTGTTGATAGGTCAGGAAACTGACTGGAAAAGCAATTTTGATGAATCGAAAAAAGAAGCTGTCGAAAACAATAAAAACATAGTGTTGGTTTTTGCTGGATCTGATTGGTGCGCCCCTTGTATAAAACTTGAAAAATATATTCTGAATACGGAAGAATTTATTGCTCTGGCGACAAAAGATTTTGTTTTGGTAAAAGCAGATTTTCCAAGAAAAAAGAAGAATCAGTTGTCTGAAGAAATACAAGAACAAAACAGGGGATTAGCAGAAAAATATAATAAGAGCAATGGATTTCCGTTAGTGGTGGTCTTGGATCCACATGGAAGAAAATATGGAGAACTAGGATATAAAAAAGTAACTCCTGAAATGTACTTAAAAGAATTGCAAGCCTTAATACCGTATTAATCATTGAAATCAGTTACTGTTTTTGTCGCTTTTTTATGTTGGGTTTCCCAGAGTTATTCTCAGGAAATATTCAAAAAGAATTTTTCTTTGATGGGAAGTCAGTTCGATATCACACTGGTCGCATCCAATGAGATAGAAGCAGCTCAATTTATAGAAGCAGCCATAGGTGAAATGAAACGCATCGAAAAATTGATTTCTTCCTGGGATAATAATTCTCAGACATCTTTAATCAATAAAAATGCAGGAGTAGCTGCTGTAAAAGTATCAAGGGAACTGTATGATCTGATTGAACGATCTATAGCGATATCAAGGCTAACAGACGGAGCTTTTGATATCACATATGCTTCTATGGATGCTATCTGGAAGTTTGATGGAAGTATGCGTGAAATGCCATCAGAAAAAGAGATAGTCAAATCAGTTGCGTATGTAGGCTATAAAAATATTGTATTGGATTCGAATCTATCCACTGTTTTTCTGAAACAACAAGGGATGAAAATAGGATTTGGAGCTATAGGGAAAGGATATGCTGCAGATAAAGCAAAAAAACTACTACAGTCCAGGGGAGTGATCGCTGGTATCATAAATGCATCTGGCGATATGAATACCTGGGGAAAGAAACCCAATGGAGAAGATTGGACAGTAGCCATAAAGAATCCAATGGCAAAACAACAGGTTTTTGCAACATTACCTATAAAAAACAGAGCAGTGGTTACTTCTGGAGATTATGAAAAGTATGTAAAGCTAGATGGCAAAAAGTATACACATATTATAGATCCCAGAACAGGGTATCCTTCTTACGGTATTGTAAGTGTTACAGTTTTTGCACCTGGAGCAGAAATGGCTGATGCTCTGGCAACTTCTGTCTTTGTGATGGGGAAAGCGGTCGGAATCGATAGGATAAATCAATTAAATGGAGTAGATTGTATTATCATAGATGATAAAGGGATGGTATATACATCAAACCACATAAAAATCAATAAGGAATATGAAAAAAAATAAAGTAAGGTTACTAGCTGTTATATATAAGGTTGTTGTGGTTTGTATTGTTTTTATATGCTATTCATGTGTTACTGTTAAGGAGTATGAGAAAGTACGGATTAACGATCCCGATATGGAATTGGCCTCTCGAAAAATAAAAAGATTTCGAACGAATTTTCAAGCGTATAGAGAAGCGGCTGTAGGAGCCAATGGGGGGAAAACCGGAGGAGGTTGTGGGTGTAATTAATCTTGATATAAAAAAATATACGCAAGTGAGAAAATTATCTTTTCAAATACAGTGGATTATTTTTGTTTTTGTGATTGGAAGTATGACGATGAAAGCACAGCAATCACAGGATTCTGTAGCAGTGACTCCTTATAAGAAAAGAGTACTGGAAACAACAGAGATTGATTTTTTGATGAGTTATTATACACAAGAAGGAGATAATGCAGCAGTTACAGGAGGAAGAGGAACAGAAGAGTTGGTGGATACAAACCCGGCTATTGTAGTAACGATTCCGTTAAATGATGATGATATACTGGCAATTGACGGAAGTGTGTCTGCTTATTCATCTGCATCATCTAGTAATGTGAACCCGTTTGATGGAGATAACAGAGCTGATCCTTTTGTAGCATCTTCGGGAGCTTCACAAAATGATGTGTTAGTAACATTGTCCGCAGCATATACTCATCATAGTGATGATCGAAATACAATTTGGTCTGCTAACGTATCCGTAGCTAATGAGTATGATTATTCCTCTGTAGGAGGAGGAGCAGGTTTTACAAAATTATTTAATGAAAAAAATACAGAGTTTACTATAAAAGGAAATGTGTTTTTAGATACCTGGAAATTAATTTATCCGTCTGAGTTAAGAGATAATCCTTCCTTTGAACCATTTACAGATAATAAAAGAAACTCATATGCCATAGGAGCAAACTTCTCTCAGATATTATCCAAAAATATGCAGGGGATGTTGAGTGTGGATGTAATCTTTCAGGAAGGAGTATTGTCAACCCCTTTCCAAAGAATACAGTTTGCTGATGTGGAAGATGTTGTTATACAAGATTTTACCTATGGGGATGATGTGGAGAGATTGCCAGATCAGAGAGTAAAAGTAGCACTAGGAGGACGATTGCATTATTATCTTAATGAGCGGATTGTCTTGAGAAATTTTTATAGATACTATACTGATGACTGGGGGATTAAAGCACATACTGCTTCTATAGAAATACCATTCAAAATTTCGGATATGTTTACCTTATATCCGTCTTACAGGTTTTATAAGCAGACTGCAGCAGATTATTTTGCACCATTTAATAAACATTTGTCCTCAGAAGAATATTATACTTCGGATTATGATTTGTCTGAATTTAACGCCAATCAATTTGGTTTTGGAATAACCTATACAGATATTCTTACGCAGATGCGTATATGGAAATTGGGAGTAAAAAATATTGATTTGAGATACAGCTTGTATGAGCGGAATACTGGTTTACGGGCAAACTTGATTTCCGGGGGAGTTACGTTTGTTGTAGAGTGAGAAAAATATATCTTTTTGGTGCTCTAAGTAGATGCAATTCATCTTTTATCAAAAAAAAAGCTATCTGTCAGGTATTCGATTAAAAAAGACATATATTTGCACGCAATTAAATCTTAATTGCCATGACTGCACACGATTCAAAAATCCTTGGAGAGGGATTAACATACGATGATGTATTATTAGTTCCAGCCTTTTCAGAAGTTCTTCCTAGAGAAGTAAATATCCAAACAAAATTCACCAGAAATATAACGATGAATATTCCTGTTATTTCTGCTGCTATGGATACGGTAACAGAAAGCCGTATGGCAATTGCGATGGCACAAGAAGGAGGAATAGGTGTGTTGCATAAAAATATGACAATTGCTGAGCAAGCGACTAAAGTTCGCAAGGTAAAGCGAGCAGAAAGCGGGATGATTATAGATCCAGTCACATTACCCCTGACTGCAAAGGTAGAAGATGCAAAAAATAATATGCGGGAGCATAGTATTGGAGGAATTCCTATTGTAGATGAAGCAGGTAAGTTATTAGGAATTGTGACCAATAGAGATTTGCGATTTGAGAAAAATAATCAGCGCCCTATTGCAGAGGTCATGACGAGTGAGAATCTGGTAACAGCAGCGGAAGGAACTTCGTTACAGGAAGCAGAAGTGATCTTACAAGATAATAAAATCGAGAAATTGCCAGTAGTTAATGATGATAATACGCTGGTAGGATTAATCACTTTCAGAGATATTACAAAGCTTACATTAAAACCTATCGCGAATAAGGATAAGCTAGGACGTCTTCGTGTAGCTGCCGCTATTGGAGTTACCGGAGATGCTGTGGAGAGAGCAGAAGCTTTGGTAAAAGCAGGAGTAGATGCAGTAGTTATTGATACGGCACATGGACATACTAAAGGAGTTGTTTCTGTACTCAAAGAAGTAAAAGCTAAATTTCCTGAATTAGAAGTTATCGTTGGAAACATTGCCACAGCAGAGGCAGCAAAATATTTGGTAGATGCAGGAGCTGATGCAGTAAAAGTGGGAATTGGTCCAGGATCAATATGTACTACCAGAGTTGTAGCAGGAGTGGGGGTGCCGCAATTCTCAGCTGTACTGGAAGTAGCAGCAGCTATAAAAGGATCAGGAGTTCCGGTAATTGCTGATGGAGGAATTCGATATACAGGAGATATCCCAAAAGCGATTGCTGCAGGAGCTGATTGTGTTATGTTAGGATCTCTTTTGGCAGGTACTACAGAATCTCCGGGAGAAACGATTATCTATGAAGGAAGAAAGTTTAAGACATACCGTGGAATGGGATCGGTGGAAGCCATGAATAAAGGTTCTAAAGACCGTTATTTTCAGGATGTGGAAGATGATATAAAAAAGCTGGTTCCAGAAGGAATTGTAGGAAGAGTAGCTTATAAAGGAGATTTGCTAGAAAGTATTCATCAATTTATAGGTGGACTTAGAGCAGGAATGGGATATTGTGGGGCAAAAGATATTGAGGCACTACAGAACAATGGTCGTTTTGTGAAAATTACAGCTAGTGGAATTCATGAAAGCCATCCACATGATGTGACAATTACTAAAGAAGCACCTAATTATAGCAGATAATAGGGACTTGCTAAAATACAATTATTAAAAATCGCGAAGCTAAACACTTCGCGATTTTTTTGTTTTTTGAATTACATTTAAACAAAGTAAAACAAATCATTTTGTCTTTTTCTAAAAACCTCAGGAGTGCATCCGTATTGTTTTTTGAAAAATGTAATAAAGTAAGAGGGAGTATCGAACCCCATTTCTAAAGCGATTTCATTGACAGTTAAATTAGTGTATTGTAATAATCGCTGAGATTCCAGTAAAATTCGCTGTCTTATCAAAGAACCTGCCGTTTTTCCAGTTTCTTTTTTGCATACCTTATTTAAGTGATTGGCACTTACATGTAATAGATTCGCATATTGAGAAGGTGTTTTTTTACTCTTGTAATGCTTATCTATTAGTTGTTTGAAATAAATGATTTTGCTTTCTCTACTATGATTCTGTTCAATAGTTCTTACTGGGTTGTAGGCTCTTTCGAATTCGAAAAGTAAAATATTCAGATAAGAACATAATACATTTCTGAATCCTTTAGAACAGTTTTGATATTCTTTTTTTACAAGTAATAATAGGGAGTTCCATTTGTAAACTTGTTTTTCGGTTAGTCTAACAAACGGTTTTTCCCATTTTTTGAGAAATGAAAATTGATATAATAAATTGGTGTTGTATCTCAAATCAAAAAAATCACTAGTAAAATTAATAATACTTCCTTTTGCATATTTGTCTAATGTAATACTACTTACACAATCGGGTTTAATGATAATGAGTTTAGCTTGATCTGTATCTATTTTAACTTTGTCAATTATAATCTCCCCCTTAGCAGAATCTATAAATAACAATGTATAGAAATCTTGCTTGTGAGGTAGTTCTAATTCAGGGAAACGCTCTAATAGTCCCTCTAAGGTATCTAGCCAAAACCCATTGGTGTTCTTTTCAAAATACTCCATTGTGCAAACCATTAACTTATTAGTTCGCATATTGCATATGATCATTTAGAAGACATAAGGTATAAGTCCAAAAAAAACTTTTGAGCTTATAAGGGGCTCATGTCAATTGTGTGAATTAAATATGTCTTATGAATATAAATGAGCTGTTTTTGGAGGATGAAAAATAGAAAATAAATGCTCAGAGGTATAAAGTAGAGGGATAAAATGACTGAGATGATTTTCTCTTTTTAATGAAAGAATTGTTTTTTTGTTAGGAGATGATGTATGTATAAATAATACTATTTTTTGTTTTTCAATTTTAGGAAAATCCTTATGTGAACTCTTTTGTTTGTTTTTTGAAAGCTGTGCTTTTAAAAAACAACTCCCTTTACAAACAGGGGAGGCTTTGAACCTGTTGATGCACATGTTTTTTTCAATAAAATCCTGGTTGGCATAAAAATGAATCAAAATTCTCAGCTCACTGGTACTGTGATATAAGAATACAAAAAGTAGTATTATTGATAAAAAACGATTCATGATAGGTTTTAAAAGAGTTCTCGTGCGTGCTTCTGTCGAAAAATGATTATCTGGATATAGTACCTGTTATAAAAATTGCCAACTGTAAGCCGTTATAACAATTAACTATTGTTAAAAGTGAGACACGAAATCTAATAGCAAAATACCATTTCTTATGATTGATTCCTAGATTGATTGCATAATTTCAGAGATTATTAACACTGAATTTCTTTATGCTTTTAGTTACAAGCGAAAATTAGATGATTTAAGTGATGTTGAAAGATTTTTTGAGTTGCTGAGTAGTACTGCAAAACAAAAACAGGGCTGAGGATAGTAATTTTTATTATAAAAAAAAGACATATCTATTCGATATGTCTTTTATATAAATTAAGTGCTAATTTCTTATTCAGCTTTGATTCCAAGCTTTGTCATTACAGTTTTTGTAAGATCAAATGTAGGATCTATATACGCCAATCCACTGTTAGAAATCGTTAAAACCTGAGAATATCCTCCTGCCTTAGCAACTTCTTCTAATGCTTTTCCAATTTTTTGATATAAAGGCTGTAATAATTTGTTTTGTTCCAATTGAGCCAGTTGAGCACCGTTTTGTCTAAACTTATTGATATCTCCTTCCAGCTTAATAATTTCTTCCTGCTTTGTTTTTTTCAAAGCATCCGTCATAGTAGCTTCTTTAGCCTGGTAATCCTTAACAAGTGCTTGGTATGAATCTAATTTTGTTTTTAATTCAGCTTCTAACTTTCCGTTATACGCTTTAATATCTTCCTGTACTTTTGTTAATTCAGGCATTTTAGAAAGGATAAACTCACTGTCTATTGTTCCTACTTTTGATTGAGCCACCATAGTAAGGCTTACTGCCATAAAAAGTATGGAAAGTACTACTTTTTTCATTTATAATTTTTTAAGTGTTATCTAATGCAAATATATACGCTCTTCTGATATAGTTACAGTTAATTGTATTTTTTTTACTCAATAATAGAGATTTAAATGTTCAGGAGTGTACCAGAGGTAATATCTATGCCGAATAATATCTTGTGTACTTACACTGAACAGGTTTACTGATTTGGTAAAAATTAATAGCTAGGCAGGAAGCCTAATAGTCTAAAAATATTCTGAGTAAAGGTTTTGTTTGGTCGTGTTTTACTGCTTTAATGATTCGGATTACTGTTAATGCTTGATTGCGTATTTTTTATTTTTTTTCAGAGTACACTTGACCTCGGTGAGGCTTCAATGCATCTCTTATAGGTTTCATGATCGATTCGTCTATGACCATATAAGCAATACTATGCATTTCGGTTAGGTCTTCTGCTCCTGTATCAATAATCCCGAGTTTTTCGAGGGCAATATATTCTTTGAGATGAATTACGTGATGGGTCGCTGTTTTGCTGGCTGCAGGACCTCGAAAATCCCAAATTAATTTTAATTTTCTGTTCATTGTCATTATTCCTTACGTTGGTCGCGTCAATAAAAGCAAAGATGTCCTAAAAAGAGTTTATATTAAAGAAAAATGGAAAATTATTTTCTCCTTAATGCAAAGAAAATATAACGAATGTAAGGTTGGGAGGAGAATTGAAAACTGCTTTTGTATAAAAGTACATAAAATAATACTACAAGTGCCATTCGTTTCGTTATCATAAAGGCTTGTAAAAGATGTTAATATTATTATTTTTGTCCGGTCTCGGACTTTATCAGAAGAAACTATGAAAAGAGTATTGTTTTTTTTAGGAATGGTTGTTTTTTCTTCAATAACAGCACAGGAAAAAGATGAAGTGCTATTGATGTTAGGCGAATCCCCAATCTATGAATCTGAGTTTAAAAGAGTATACCTGAAAAACATTGATCTGGTTAAAGATGCTTCCCAGAAAGATGTTGATGAGTATTTAAAACTTTTTATAGATTATAAATTAAAGTTGCAGGAAGCAAAATTTCTGGGATTGGATAAGAAAGAAACCTATCAAACGGAATTAGACGGCTATGCAAGGGAACTGTCATCTAATTATCTGACAGATGTCAAGGCATCAGATGAAATGGTAAGAGAGGCTTACGAGAGAATGAAAAAAAGAATCAGAGCAAGTCATATTCTTATCCAATTGCGAAGAGATGCCTCTCCAGAGGATACATTAAAAGCATTTAAAAAGATAACAGAAGCCAGAAACAAAATTGTAAAAGGAGAAAGTTTCGAGAGCATTGCAGAAACGTATAGTGAAGACCCGTCTGTTACAAAGAACAAAGGAGATTTAGGATGGTACTCTGTTTTTAGAATGGTATATCCTTTTGAGAATGCTTCCTATCAAACAAAAATAGGAGAAATATCAGCTCCATTCAGAACACAGTTCGGATATCATATTGTAAAGGTTACCGGTCAGCAACCTTATGAAGGGAAAGTTACAGTAGCACATATTTTGGCAAAAATTGATGAGAAACAAACAGCCTCTATAGCCGCACATAAAATAAAAGAAATCAAACAGCAACTGGAAGATGGGGTGGCTTTTGACGTTGTCGCTAAACAATATAGCGATGATAAACAGTCAGCACCTTATGGAGGAGAATTAAAACCTTTTGAAAAAGGAGTGTTGAACTCTGAGGCATTTGAAAATGCAGCATTTACCCTAAAAGAAGTAGGAGAGTTATCTCAACCTATAAAAACGCAATACGGACTTCATATTCTGAAATTGCTTAATAAGGAAGCTGTAGGAACCTATGAAGAAGAAAAATCACAGTTGACAGAACGGATAAAAAGAGATACACGAGCGCAGTTAATTACAGATAAATTTTTAACATCTCTGAAGAAAAAGTACGGAGTAGAAAAAAATGAAGAGGCAATACTATATTTTAAGAAAATAGCAACTTCTATAACGGAAAGTGACAAGAACAGTTACCCTAAAACAGAAGCATTTCAAAAAGTACTTTTTAAAATTAAAGATAAAGAATATGCATATAAGGATTTTGCAAGCTTCCTGTTCGAAAAACAATATAAGGCGAAGTATTTCAAAGACCTTTCTAAATTTATAGACAGATCCTATGATGATTTTGAGTCTCAGGAATTACTGGCATATTATAAGAATAACTTAGAAAGAGATAATCAGGAATTTGCAAATGTATTATTAGAATACAGAGAGGGATTATTACTTTTTGATATTATGGAAACTACAATCTGGGACAGGGCAAAAGAAGACATGGAAGGAGTAAAAAAATATTATCAGGAACATAAAAATGACTATAAAAAAGGGGAAACCTATACAGTAATAAAAGCTTCTTCTGTCAATAAGAAAACATTGGCTAAAACCGCTAAGTTGTTGTCTAAAGGAATGAGTATCGATAAAATCAGAAGTATTGTTAATAAAAAAGGAGTACAGGTAATCTTTTCAGAAGAATTTTTGGAAAAAGGAGTGGATAGTTTTCCGGAACGATTTTTAGCAGAAAAGAATACATCTACATTTACAGAAGAAAAAGAATATCAAACACTCTTTTTTGTCAAAGAAATACAACAGGAAACTATCAAGGAGTTTGAAACAGTCAAAGGAAAGGTAATCAATGATTATCAGCAACATCTGGAGAATATTTGGCTGGATAGCCTCAGAAAGAAATATCGGGTGAAAGTGGATGAGAAAATCTTAAATAAAGTGAAAAAAGAATTTTCTATATAGAATGAGGTATATTGCAGTTTTTATTTGGATACAGCTTTTTATTTCCTGTGGAAAATGGAATGATGATGGCGTAAAAGGAACAATGGCTAGAGTAAATGATACCTATCTCTATAAAGAAGATGTTAAGGAATTGATAATGAATGGAGTGTCAAAAGAAGATAGTGCCAACATTATTAATACATATATAAATGGATGGGCGACAAAACAGTTATTGATAGATCAGGCAAAGGTGAATCTCAGTGATTTGGAAATGAGGGATCTGGATAGGCTGGTAGAAGATTATAGAAATACCTTGTATATTAATGCCTATAAAGATGCATTGATTAGCAAATCGATTGATACCAAAGTATCTGATGAAGAAATGAACGCTTATTATGAGCAAAATATTGAAAATTTTAATCTGAATAGGGAGCTGGTAAAGATACGTTACTTACATTTGCCTACTGATTATAATGATATTGTTGCAACGAAGAAACAATTTGATCGTTTTAAAGAAGAAGATGAAGAAGACCTTATAAATAGAAAGTTGGAATTTATAGGGTATTCTTTTAATGATAGTCTTTGGTTGGAATTTGAAGATGTATTACATCAAATTCCTATTTTGAGACAAGAAGAAAAAAAGAATATTTTAAAAGAAGGGAAGTATATTCAGTTGAGTGATTCTCTGGGGATATATATGGTGAAAATAGATAAGTTGTTGGATAAGGGAGTACAAGCCCCTTTAGAATATATAAAACCAACAATACGCCAGATTATATTAAATAAGAGAAAACTAGAGCTGATAAAGAATTTAGAAAAGGACATTACAAAAGATGCGATTAAAAACAAACAATTTGAAGTTTACAATTAGGGAGATAACAATTAATACCATTGTATTTTTTATAATGGGATATGCTGCAATTGCTCAAGAGATCATAGAAGAAGCAGTAGTTGCACAAGTTGATTCTGTAAAAAAAGAAGTTCCTTTCCAAAAAACAAAAATAGATGGAGTTGCAGCAGTAATCGGAAGTTATGTAATTCTGGATAGTGATATCGATGTAGCGTATCAGCAAATAGTAAGTGAAGGCGTTTCTACCGACGAAGTAGATAAATGTCAGTTGGCAGGGAGTTTGTTCGAAAATAAATTATATGCTCACCATGCAGTTCAGGATAGTCTGGAAGTGTCAGAAGGAGAAATAAACTCTATTGTAGAACAGCAAATGGCATATATGGTTCAGGAATTAGGAACCATGGAAAAAGTGCTTAGCTTCTATAAAAAGGAAGATGTAGACGCATTAAAAAAGGAATTGTACGAAGTTCATAAATCCAGTAAGTTATCAAATCAGATGCGTTCTAAGATTACGGATGAGGTAGAAATTACACCAGAAGAAGTAAGAGAATTCTTTGATGATATTCCAAAAGATGAAAGACCTTTATTTGGTACGGAGTTAGAATTGGCTCAAATCGTGATCGAGCCAAAAGTATCGGAAGAAGCAAAACAAAAAGTAATTAACAGATTACAGCAATTCAGAACAGAAATCGTAGAAAACGGAAGTAGTTTTGCGACGAAAGCGGTATTATATTCACAGGATCCGGGATCAAAATCTACCGGAGGGAAATATACATTAAATAGAAAAACGCCATTCGCAAAAGAATTCAAAGATGTAGCATTTAGTTCTCAGGAAGGAGAAGTAAGCGAGCCCTTTGAAACTGAATTTGGGTATCACTTATTGAAGGTGGATAAAATACGAGGAGAAGAAATAGATGTAAGACACATTTTATTAGTTCCGGAAATAGAAAGAGAAAATGTAGAAAAAGCAAAAAAACTAATCGATTCGATTCGTACAAGTATCATATCAGGATCGATTTCTTTTGAAGACGCGGCCAGAAAATTTAGTGATGAAAAAGAAACGAAGCAAAACGGAGGAAAGCTAATAAACCCAACAACAGGAGATACACACTTTGAACTTACCAAAATAGATCCTATATTGTATGATCAAGTATCGAAGTTAAAAGAAAATGAAGTGTCTTTAATCATTCCTGATCAGGATAGACAGGGAAGAAAGAAGTTTAAACTCATTACGGTATTAAATCGTTTTGATGAACATATTGCTGATTATTCAAAGGATTATTTGAAAATTCAGGAATTAGCACTTCGTAAAAAACAAATTAATGCTATTAGAAAATGGCAAGATGAAAAAATAAGGGATACCTATATAAAAGTCAGTGGAGAATACGAAAATTGCGAGTACAGTGGAAATTGGTTAAAAAAATAAAATAGTATGTCAGACGTTGCAGCTGTAGAGCAACTGGTAAATAAGTATACCGAGCTAAAAAAAGAAATATCTAAAATAATTATTGGTCAGGAAAAAGTAATTGACCAAATTCTTATCTCCGTATTTTCAGGAGGGCATGCACTGTTGATCGGTGTACCGGGACTAGCCAAAACCTTAATGGTGAATACCATTTCTCAGGCATTAGGGCTGGATTTCAAAAGAATACAATTTACCCCTGATCTGATGCCTAGTGATATCCTGGGGAGTGAAATATTAGATGAGACCAGACAATTTAAGTTCATTAAAGGACCTGTTTTTTCTAATATTATTCTGGCAGATGAAATAAACAGAACACCACCTAAGACACAAGCAGCATTGCTGGAAGCGATGCAGGAAAGATCAGTAACTGTAGCAGGACATCATTATAAATTAGACCTTCCTTATTTTGTATTGGCAACTCAGAACCCTATTGAGCAGGAAGGAACGTATCCATTGCCAGAAGCACAGTTAGATAGATTTATGTTTGCTATTGAATTGTCATATCCTACTTTTGAAGAAGAAGTAGAAGTGGTAAAAAGCACAACGGGGGTTTCTGTTAAAGAAATTAACCCTTTGTTTACAGCAGAAGAGATCGTTAATATACAGCAACTAATTAGGAAAATACCTATAGCTGATAATGTGGTAGAGTATGCAGTGGGATTAGTAGGAAAAACAAGACCTAATGGAGAAAACGTTCCGGATATTATTAAAAACTATGTAGATTGGGGAGCCGGACCAAGAGCTTCTCAGAATTTAGTTCTGGCCGCAAAAACACATGCGGTAATCCATGGGAAGTATTCTCCGGATATAGAAGATATACAAGCAGTAGCCTTAGGTATTTTACGACATAGAATGATAAAAAATTATAAAGCAGAAGCAGAAGGCGTAGGTATAGAAGATATTATAAAAAAGATTTTATAAAGAGTTTTTTTGCTAGAAAATTTTAAAAAGGTTTAAACGGTTGTTTAAACCTTTTTTGTTTTATGATGTCATAAAAGAGAACGTTCATGAATTAATAAATAAAGTAAACATATAATGAGGAGTAATTGTAATCATTATCAATAGAATCAAAAAAATGAAAAAAGAAATGAAAAAAGAAATGAAAAAGATTTTGTCAATAGTTATGATCATGTTGATCAGTACTGTATCTGCACAAATTCATGCGCAGGATCATGAAAAAAGAAGGGAATTGAGAAACAGTTTTTTCGAGAGCCTTTCAGATCATCAAAAAGAACAGTTGAAATATCATAAAGAGTTAAAAAAACAACATAGAGAAGCTTTTAGAGAAACATTTACAGAAGAGCAACGCGCTATTGTTACTAATGAAGATTTATCCAGAGTAGGAAAAAGAAAAGCACTGAGACCTACATTATCAAACGAACAAAAGCAATTGAAGAAGAAAAATAAAGAGCGAATGGAAAAAGAAAGGGAAAAATTTGAAGCTACGCTAGATGCAAAACAATTAGAAACTCTCGAAAGGATAAAAGCAATGAGAAAAAAGAAAGGTAGAATGTGATCGTTCACTAAAAAATACTGTACATAAGAAGGGTAGCGCTAACAGTGCTGCCTTTTTTTATAGAATACATTTTAGAAGAAAAACTTATTACATAGGTTTTATTCTATTTTGTTAATTTTTTAACATAAAATCACACTTCATCGATATTAAACTGCATTTCGTCGAACAAATTGAATTGTTTAGTCGAAATTAAGTGATGATTCCTGAAGGTTATAAATACTTTTATATAAAGTTGATTTATAAATGATTGTTTTGAAGTGAAGTTGTTCGCTTTAAAACAACGTATTGTTTTTTATTAAATATGTCCTGAGTCTATAAAAGTAAATTTAAAGCCAGATTGAATATGAATAATCATTACTTAACCGGTTTAACGAAAGTATTCGATACACTACAGAGAGTTCCTTTTTTTATAATAGGAGTTCTTTTTAGTGTATTTGTTTCAGAAACGATGTATGCGCAATGCCCTGCGGGAGCAATTGATTATGCAAGTAGCCCAACTAATACAATTGCTTCAGGAGAAGTATATTGTCTTAGCCAGGATTTAGATATAGGTAATGCAAATCTTACAATTCAATCTGGTGGAGAATTACACATAGAATCCGGTTTTGAATTACAAGGAAATGGTGTTCTGACAATTCAGGGAACTGTTGTAGTCAATGATGGGGCCGGTATTACTTACGTAGGTTCATCAGAAATTGGGATTTTTGGAACAGCAGTCACCTCAGTCTTACGATTAGGTGTCGGATCTTTTTTCTCTATAAATGGATCATTGACTCAAAACGACCCTACATTCTTTGGAAATTTAAACCCAGGACATAGTGCGACTATAGAAATGAATAATTGTTCTGTAGTAGAAGTGTGTTCGACATTTACACAGCAGGCAGAAACCTATCCAAGTGTTGTGTATATAGGAGATGGGAGTTGTGAAGCCTATTTTATAGATAAAGCTCAGGTAAGTGGTGGGTCAGGATCAACACTGACGAATTCTACCAGTGTCAACTGGATTGCTATGAATACAATAACCAGTCTAAGTGAGGGAGGAGCTACACTTTGTGGTCCCAATGCTACACAGGCTACATGTAGTATGTGGCCGGCAGGACTTACAGATGCTGTTGCGGCGAATTGTGCAGAAGCTAAAGGAATTGCGGCAGGATTATCAGGGGGATCAGGACCAACTACGACAGATACCGATGGAGATGGAGTGACAGATGATGTGGATTTAGATAATGATAATGATGGGATTTTAGATAGTGTTGAATGTCTATCTGTAGAAGTTATCCCAACGGGAGTTAGTAGTACCGATGATGATTTTAATAATCCTAATAACGGAAGTGATACTCCTGGAGCTTTAATAAACACTATAGATGGTAATTTAGGAACTTATATTGCAGATGCAGCGCCTTCAGGAGGCTATTCTGATGTTACGTATACCTATCCTTCTTCTAGGTTGCAGACATTGCGAATTTATAATAATGCAGGAAGTCTATTAGGAGATCCTCAGGCAATAAATACAATTGGTACAATTAATTTTTATAACAGTTCAGATGTCTTGATTGGTACGTTATCATCAGTGGCAGTACCTAATGGAAATGCAGGAGGAAATCCTTTTGAAATTCCCATGGATCTTCATGATGTAACAAAAGTAGAAGTATTAGATTTAACAGGACTTTCTTCAGGAATTGCATGGAGATCATTTAGGTTAGTAACATGTACAGATTCAGATGGAGATGGGATTTTTGATCCAGAAGATTTAGATTCTGATAATGATGGGATTCCAGATAATATAGAAGGACAAGCAACAAACGGATATATAGCACCGAATACAGATAGTGCAGCAACATATACGACTAATAATGGAGTAAATTCAGCTTATTTAGGAGGGGTAACCCCAGTAAATACTGATGGAACGGATAATCCGGACTACCTGGATATGGATTCAGATAATGAAGGAGGTAATGATACTGCAGAAGCAGGTCTTACACTATCAGGTAATCAGGGAGCTAATGGGCTAGATAATAGTTATGATAATGGAGATGATTATATTGATGTCAATGGTAACTTTGATAATACCCAAGCAGATAATTTCCCGGATGAAGATAGTGATGTAGCTATTGAAGATGTAGATTATAGAGATGCGACAAATAGTGATAATGATAATGATGGGATTCCTGATTTTGTAGACCTGGACGATGATAATGATGGGATTTTGGATTGTGAAGAAATCGGCATAAATGCCTCAACAGAAGTTGATGGTCTTTTTAATATTGTCGGGGATGCTAATAAATTAGGAGCAAAAGAAATGCAATTGACTCCAAATAGCTTAAATCAATCAGGACAAGTAATGTCAGTGAGCAAAATTGATTTTGAAAGTAATTTTACAATACTTTTTGAAGCATATTTAGGAACGAATAATAACGAATCTGATTTTTTAAATTCAGGAGCAGATGGTATTGCAATAGTTTTTCATGATGATCCAGCAGGCACATCAGCATCAGGAAGTGATGGAAATGGTATAGGTGCCTTAGGAATTCAAAATGGAATTGTATTAGAATTAGATACATTTAATAATGGAGGGAGTACAGGCGATATTGTAGATGACCATGGAATGATATGGGATTCAGATGATCAAAGTATTCATTTATCAGGAGCGGTTTCTTTGGGGCAACTTGAGGATGGCGCATGGCACCCTGTAGAAGTGAGTTGGGATTTTACGACTAAAACATTAGTATATAAAGTTGATGGTATAACAGCCGGTAGTTATACAGGTGATGTTGTGTCAAATCATTTTGGCGGAAGCAATATGGTTCATTTTGGTTTTACAGCCTCAACCGGAAGTGTTGTGAATGAACATAAAATCAGGTTCGATAATTTTTGTAATGATTTACCTTTAGTAGAAGATTCAGATAATGATGGAATATCTAATCACAAAGATCTAGACAGTGACGGAGATGGAATTCCAGATAATATAGAAGCACAGACCACTAACGGGTATATTCCTCCTTCAGGAAATGATAGCGATAATGATGGATTGGATGATGCTTACGAAGGAACAGGAAATGAAGGGTTAACCCCTGTAAATACAGATGGAACAGATCAGCCGGATTACTTAGATTTAGATTCAGATAATGAAGGAGGGAATGATACAATTGAAGCAGGTCTTACATTATCAGGTAGCGTTGGAGCTAATGGATTAGATAATGCAATAGATAATGGAGATGATTATACCGATGTCAACGGTAGTTTTGATAATACACAAACAGATAACTTTCCCGATGAAGATAGTGATGTTGCTATTGAAGATGTAGATTATAGAGATGCGACAGATAGTGATAATGATAATGATGGAATTCCTGATGCCGTAGATTTGGATGATGATAATGATGGGATTCTTGATACAGTAGAGGCATTATGTGACACTAACTTGATAGCAAATGGAGATTTCTCTAATGGGAGTGATAAATGGACAAGTAGTTTTGCTTCAGGAGACACAGGAGGAATCAATTATACAGGAGGAACAGTTCAGTATAATGTAGATAATGATGGGGATTTGTATCCAATAAATAAGGTAATTACAGAAAATACAGATCTTTTTACATTAGAAAATGGTAAAGCATATACATTTAAGTTTGATGCTCATTTTCTGAGTGCTGTTCAGTTTGAGGTAGTGAATTTCAAATGGGTTATTATGGATAATTCAGGGAATTTAATTTCGGAAATTAATGAATTTACTACAGGAGGAACTACAGGAATTGCTTCCGGGATAGTGATAACGGATACTCAAAGTACTTACATAAGTACATTTATTCATAATGAAGCAACTGGAACTTATAAGTTAGGATTAACATGGGATGCAATAGAAGGCTTTCCAGGAGAAGGAAGAGATGTTATTTTTGATAATATATGTTTATCAGATAATGATTTAGATAATGATGGGATTCCTGATCATATGGATTTAGATAGTGACGGAGATGGTATTCCGGATAATATAGAAGCACAGACGACGAACGGATATATTCCTCCATCGGGGAATGATAGCGATAATGATGGATTGGACGATGCTTATGAAGGTACAGGAAATGAAGGTTTGACTCCGGTGAATACAGATAATTTAGATACGCCTGATTACATAGATCTGGATTCAGATAATGAAGGAGGAAATGATACTGCAGAAGCGGGACTTACGCTATCTGGTAATGTCGGAGCTAATGGTTTGGATGATGCAATAGATAACGGCGATGATTATACGGACGTTAATGGAAGTTTTGATAATAGTCAGGCAGATAACTTTCCTGATTCAGACAATGATGTGGCTGTCGAAGATGTAGATTATAGAGATGCGTTAACTTCTTTTGGATGTACTCCAGGTTTTTATCAAGTAGTGACGGATCAGTTCAGAATTATGGACCCGGCTACAGGTTTGTATTCAGATGTAGGAAGTCCTTGGGTAAATGCTTATAATTCTATAGGATATAATCCAGTTGATGGATTTGTATATGGAGTGGATAATACGACCAGGCATTTATTAAAAATAGATGGAAATGGAAATATAGCTGATTTAGGTGATTTAATAGATAATGCTACAAGTAACCCTATGGGGTCCAATGTCAATGCTGCCGATTTTGATAGTAGTGGAGCTATGTGGATTAAGCAGTCTGGTTCTGGTTTTTTTAGAAAAGTAGATATTGCGACTAATACCTATGATCAAATTAATACGACGGGAGCAAATTTTGATGTAGCTGATTTTATTATTATCAATGATATAGCATATGGAGTAAAAGATAATCGATTAAGAGTAGCAGATTTAACAACAGACCCAATTGTAGTAACCAGTAAAACCGTATCAGGATTAGGAGCAAGCTCTGGAGGATATGGGGCAACTTTCGGGGATGCTCAAAATAACTTATACGTATTCAGAAATGGGACAGGAGGTTTCTATAGAATTAACGATTATGAAAGTGCTAGCCCTTCAGCTACATTGTTATTAACAGGAGCTGCTTCTGGTTCTAATGATGGAGCTGCATGTCCAGATGCGTGCCCTGCTTTTGATCTGGATTGTGATGGTGTGTTGAATACAGATGAGGATTTAAATGGTAATGGAGATAATACAGATGATGATACAGATGGAGATGGAATACCAAACTATTTAGATGTAGATGATGATAATGATGGGATTTATACCAGCGAAGAAGATACAGACGGTAATGGTACGGCTGCAAATGATAATGAAGATGGAGATGGATTACCGGATTATTTAGATCCTGATTCTGATAATGATGGGTGTAATGATGCTAATGAAGCTTATGGAGATGCAAATGCGGATAATGGTGATGGAGGAGAATATGGAGATGCTGATACAGCTGTAGAAGGCGATGGTTCCGGTAAGATCAATCCGGATGGAAGTGTTGCGGCAGCATCGTATACAACAGGTACTGTACCATCTGTTACTGATGATTCCATAAAGATTGTTTGTGAACCTTGCGCAGCAACAGTAATACCAAATTTCACAGATGTCGGATATGCAATATGGGCAGCGGCAGATTGTGATGAAGATGGAGTAACTAATGGATTGGAGGTTGATCAGGATAATGATAATACAACAGGACCTAACCAGACAGATCCTTTTGATGGATGTGATTATAATACTTCAGATCAGGTTATCGCTAATGTTAGTGCAGCCTGGAATGCATTAGACTGTGATGAGGATGGAGTTACCAACGGACAGGAGATTACAGATGGTACCGACCCAACTGACGGATGTAGTTTAGTAGCAGCGAATCAGGATGCGACACCAAGTGCAGCCTGGAATGCATTAGACTGTGATGAGGATGGAGTTACCAACGGACAAGAGATTACAGATGGTACTGACCCAACTGATGGATGTAGTTTAGTAGCAGCGAATCAGGATGCGACACCAAGTGCAGCCTGGAATGCATTAGACTGTGATGAGGATGGAGTTACCAACGGACAAGAGATTACAGATGGTACCGACCCAACTGACGGATGTAGTTTAGTAGCAGCGAATCAGGATGCGACACCAAGTGCAGCCTGGAATGCATTAGACTGTGATGAGGA
>NZ_JBHULX010000019.1:0-39883 GCF_042684685.1 Aquimarina hainanensis
CATCCATCAGGATGCAGACACCACGCCCCCAAGCATTACATGCCCGACAGATCAAACAGTGAGCTGTACTACTACAATCGTACCTGACTACTCCTCTTTAGTCAATGCTACAGACGTTATAGATCCTAATCCAATAATCAATCAAACCCCCTCTGCAGGAAGTCCCCTTACTGATGGAATGACCATTACTATAACAGCAACAGATGTTAGTGGAAATATAAGTAGCTGTTCTTTTAGAGTAAATACCCCTTCAATAGAGGTAGATGCAGGAAGCGATGAATACATTGAAGAAGGAGAATCTATACAGCTTGAAATTATTTCTTCTGAAGAAGGTACTTTTTCCTGGACTCCCGCAACAGGTCTAGACAATCCTGAAAGTGCTACTCCTATTGCTACTCCTGCAGCTACTACTACGTATACTGTAACTTTTTACAACAGGGATCGTAATTGTTTTGCTACAGATGAAGTAACAATCCATGTATATCATGATACTACTCATGATACCCGATATGGTTTTTCTCCTGATAATGACGGAATCAATGATTTTTGGGAAATAAAAAAGATTGAAGAATACCCTGAAAATGTAGTCTCTATTTATAATAGATGGGGGGATTTAGTTTTTGAAATCGATGGCTATGACAATAAACATCGCGTATTTAACGGAATGGCTAATCGATTGCAAAATCTGGGAGCCAGTAAACTTCCCGAAGGCACTTACTTTTTTATCATTTCTATAAAAGGAACTCATACGTTAAAAAAAACCAAAGGATATCTAATCCTAAAAAGATAAGTAATGACATTTCAATTCAGGTATAAACTCTTCTCCATCTTATTATTCGTCTTAATATCGGTTCAGGCACAACAATCCCCTGTACTAGCGAATTACAATTACAACACGGTTCTTATAAACCCTGCTCATGCAGGATTCTACAAAGACAGTGATTTATCCCTTAGTAGCAGAGGAGGGTTTCACCAAATAGATGGAGCCCCCAGAACAATAAGTGGTATACTCAACACCTCCTTTGAGTCTAAACGGACAGGGCTTGCTGCGGGAGTAGTAAGTGATCAAATAGGCGTTACTTCTTCTTCTTTATTTTTCGGGTCATATGCTTATAAAATCCCATTGCGAAAAAATTCGAATAATGCCAGATGGTGGGATTATAACCCCAAAGTAATATCTATGGGGATCACAGCGGGTATTATGAATTGGTCAGAAGATTTAGCTCGATTAAACATTACGAATGATCCTAATTTTGAAAATAATATCAAAGAAACATTTCCAGTTATTCATGCAGGTATTTTATATAATGACACTCATTTTTTTGCTGGGCTTTCTGCTACCAATATCATAAGTAGTTCCACAAAAAATGCTACTAAACTATCAGTAGAAAAAAGTGTTTATGCTCATATGGGGGTTCGTTTTTTTATCTCCAAATACAGAGATCACATAACATTGACTCCAAGTGTACTGATCAAGCATGTTTCTGGAGCTCCAGTGCAAGTCGACAGTAATTTCATTTTTAAATACAAACATATTTTCGAGATCGGAACTGGGTATCGATCTACAAATGCTATTAATGTACTTGCTGGTTTATATGCTGCCAAACATTGGCACCTGGTCTACAACTATAATTTTAGAACCAATAACAGTCCTGTAAACAATACCCACGGTCTTATTTTGAGATATCGATTCGGAAATGGTTTTTCTTCCAAACGATAATATTTTAATCCAGAAAACCATTTTCTACCGCATATTTCACCAAACCTGCCGTATTTTTTACTTGTAGTTTTGATAATAAGTTTCTCCTATGAGTATTTACTGTATTTTGGCTTATAAAGGCTTTTTCTGATATTTCAATAGTAGTGTACCCCTGAGCAATTAATCTTAATATTTCTTTTTCTCTTTTACTTAATTCTGTAACTGATTGTCGCTCTTTTTTTAATTTTCCTTCGTTTTCTTTTTGTCTTCTTATTATTTCTGCTGAAAAAAAAGAAGCTCCGCTATACACCTGGTCGATAGCTCGATACATTTCTCTTTTTTCTGTATTTTTTAACAAATAACCATCTACTCCTATCCTGATAAGACGGGAAATCATTTGAACATTATTATGTGTACTGATAATCAATATTTTTACCTCTGGATACTTCTTTTTAATAACTTTACTAACTTCGATTCCATCCATCTCAGGCATGCCAATATCTAAAATAATCATATCTACTACTTCTTTCTCCAAAAGAAACAAAAGTTCTTTCCCATTAGTTGCAGTACCACGAATATCGATATTTTCTTTTCCTTTAATTAAAGAAGTTATTCCTTGCAGAAAAAGCACATGATCATCTACTATCAATATCTTTATTTTTTTCATAAGGTGGGTATCAAAATGCTTATTAGTTAAACAGGTAGCTCGATATTAACAATAGTCCCTCGCTTAGGCATACTATCAATATGAAAACTTCCGGATAATGCTTTTAATCGACTTTGGATGTTAGACAGACCAATACCTGTTTTCTGTTTATCAAACAAAAAACCTTTTCCGTTATCCTCAAAAAGCAAACTAACCGCATTTGGTAATAAATTAAACTCTATATCCATTCGCGTCGCTTTTGCATGTTTAATAGTATTGGTTATTAATTCCTGTAAAATCATGAAAATCTCATTCTGGAATTTTGAATCCAGCTTATTAATATCTTCTTCCGGGTAGGTATATACATTCACATCTAATTTACTGGCATCACCTATATTATTTACATATTCTTTTATCAGCTGAATAAAATTATCACGTTGGAATTTTTGAGGAATCAAATCATGAGAAAAATTACGAACTTCTTCATAAGCATCATCCAACTGTTCTAATATAGAGGGGAGCCTGTTGTCTTTTACCTCCAGGTTATTAATTTGAAGTTTGATAGATGCTAATGTTCCTCCCAAACTATCGTGTAAATTCTGCGCTATCTTTTTTCGTTCTATATTTTGCCCTTTGACAAGTGCTTTTATGAGTTTTAATTCCTGATCTTTAACTAACGAAGATATTTTCTGATCATGTACTTCTTCTTTTTTCTCACTTAAAGCATATTGCGTTTTCAGCTTTTGATAATAAACCACAAGCAGACAAATAATAGGAATCAAAATCACAACAAAAGATATAATCGCAATAATTTTCACCTTTCGTTCCATGAATAATTCTGTTTTCCGTAATTCTTTATCTTTTTTTAGAATTGCAATTTCTTTTTTCCCTTGCAGTGTCCTGTACTTTACCTCTAATTCATAAATCTCTTTTTGTCGTTGCATTACATTAATAGAATCTGTAATACGTTCTTTTTTTTGCTGCATTGCAAAAGCCGTTCGATATTTTTTCTTCCTGCTATATATCGTAATCAAGTTTCTGTAAATAGCTGCCTGTAATTCTAAAAAACCACCCTCTACAGCATTATCCAATGCTTTTACTAAAATAAAAGCAGCTTCATTCAACATATTACTGGCTATCAAAATCTTACTAATACTTACTGAAGCTTCTGCACCATATTTCTTAAATTTATGCGCATCAGCCATTTTTAATGCTGTTCTATAATGTGCCAGAGCCTTATCCAGGTTACCCTGATCCCTATAATTATCTCCTAAATTAATATTAATAACAATCTTACACCTGTTATCTCCTAATTCTTCGCAAATAGGTAGCGCCTTCATATACGAAGTATTAGACATTGCTATAGCTCCTTGTTCTGCCTGGATAACACCAATGTTTATATGTGTTGCAAATATTAATCTGGGGTCATCTTTAGCATCCAGAAAAGAAGTGAAAATTTCCAAAGCTTCTTCATACCTATCTTGTTTACTATAGGCATATGCTAATCCGTGCTTATGCATATTCAGCAATAAGGTATCCTTTCCTTTTTCAGATACTTCTATTCCTCTTATACACCAGGATATATTTTCTTCTATAAGCCCTCTTTGTTCATTAGCCACTGCCAGGATATTATACACCCTTGCTAATCTTCCATAATAAACAGCATCCTTTTTTCCTTTTTCTAATTCATTAATAGCTTTATTGGCATAGTATAACGAAGAGTCAATTTCATTAATATTATTGTAATGCTGCCCCAGTATAATAAGTCCTTTTAACCTGGTTTCTCTATTTTTATTATGACGAAGTAATTCATAAATAATAGCTGGTGTTTTATGATTCTCTGCAGTATTTATATAGGAAAAAGCCAGTTGAATCGAATCAACTTCTTTATCATTCTGAGCTATTCCAATACATGAACAAGCAGTACACCACAGAAGGAGTAATCTGGATATATAGTCTATCATGAATAAAAGGGGTCTATTAGCGAACTAGTATTTTCTTATTGTATTTCCAACTGGAAAGTTAGCAATCAAAAATCAAAACAACAAGATTCTTGCGTTTTATAAATCAAATTAACTATTCAGGGTAATTCAATA
Organism: Aquimarina hainanensis; assembly: GCF_042684685.1. Classification (NCBI taxonomy): domain Bacteria; kingdom Pseudomonadati; phylum Bacteroidota; class Flavobacteriia; order Flavobacteriales; family Flavobacteriaceae; genus Aquimarina; species Aquimarina hainanensis. The sequence goes on from NZ_JBHULX010000019.1 coordinate 4,442, forward strand.
AAAAATATGTTATTGATCCTCCTTATTATTGCAGTATTCACAAAAAAATCTTCTCAAGAATTCTGCTTTCTCTGTAAAAAAACAAAAAAACCGGTACAATTATGTACCGGTTTTTTTATTAGATATATATTTTAAACTACCCTCCGAAATCATCAAATCTGATATTTTCATCAGGAATTCCAAAATCTTGACCCATTTTTTCTACCGCTTTATTCATCAATGGCGGTCCACAGAAATACAATTCTATATCTTCTGGTGCTTCATGATGGTTCAGGTAATTTTCGATCACACAATTATGTATAAATCCTACGAAACCATCTCCTTCTGCATCATTAATATCTTTCTTTACTTTCCAGTTATCTTCTTCTAATGGTTCTGATAATGCCAAGAAAAATTTAAAGTTAGAGAATTTTCTTTCTAATTCGTAGAAATGTTCCAGGTAGAACAACTCTCTTTTAGAACGTCCTCCATACCAATAAGTAACTGTACGTCCTGTTTCTAATGTTTTGAACAAGTGATATAAGTGAGAACGCATTGGTGCCATTCCTGCTCCTCCACCTACATATAACATCTCTGCATCAGACTCATTAATAAAGAATTCTCCATAAGGTCCTGAGATGATTACTTTATCTCCTGGCTTTCTGGAAAAGATATATGAGGAAGCAACTCCAGGGTTCACATCCATCCATCCATTTTTAGCTCTATCCCATGGGGGTGTTGCAATACGCACATTAAGCATGATATCTCTTCCTTCTGCTGGGTAAGAAGCCATAGAATATGCTCTTTCTACTATATCAGAATTCTTCATTACTAATGGCCACAGTCCAAATTTATCCCATTCTGCCTGAAACTTATCAGGAGTTTCATGTTCTTCTGGATGCGCAGTAATATCTATATCCGAATATTTGATCTCACAAGCTGGAATTTCAATCTGAATATACCCTCCTGCTTTATAATCCATATCTTCTGGAATTCTAACAACAAATTCTTTAATAAAAGAAGCTACGTTATAGTTACGCACTACTTCTGCCTCCCATTTTTTAATCCCAAATACCTCTTCCGGTATCTGAATATTCATGTCTTGCTTTACTTTTACCTGACATGCTAATCGGGCTCCGTGTTGTAGTTCTTTACGAGAAAAATGCGGCGTTTCTGTAGGAAGTGCTTCTCCTCCTCCTTCTAATACATGGCACTCACACTGAATACATGTTCCACCACCACCACAGGCTGAAGGCAAAAATATCTTTTCTCCTCCTAGAGTAGACAATAAACTACCTCCGGACGCTACTTCGATTTCCTTTTCTCCGTTTATTGTTATTTTTACTGGTCCTGATGGTAATAACTTATCTTTCGCAAATAATAATATCCCAACTAATACCAATGTAAGGACTAAAAATGCAATAACCGTTATTACAATAGTTCCAATTGTTGACGCTAAAACTACCATATTATTTATTAATTGAAACGTTAGTATTTTCTGCTACTTCCTTAGCAGTTTCCTTTTGCTCTACTTGTACAGTTTTTTCTTCTTTCTTTTCCTCTTCATCTCCTCCTGTAAGCATTCCTCCAAAACTCATGAATCCGATTGCCATAAGTCCTGTAAGGATAAATGTAATCCCTAACCCTCTTAATGGTGCAGGGATATTAGAGTATCTGATTTTCTCTCTAATTGCTGCAATAGCTAAAATAGCAAGGAACCATCCTATTCCCGAACCTACTCCATATACTGCCGCATGAGAAATTGTAGCAAATTCTTTTTGCTGCATAAATAACGATCCTCCAAGGATCGCACAGTTTACAGCAATAAGTGGTAAGAAAATACCTAGCGAATTGTATAAAGAAGGTGAAAATTTTTCTACAATAATTTCTACCAACTGTACCATAGTTGCAATTGTTGCAATAAACAGGATAAAGGTAAGAAAGCTCAGATCGTAATCCGCATATTCTGGACCTAACCACACTAATGCTCCTTCTCTCAACACATATTTATCCAATAAAAAGTTAATAGGAACTGTTATTGCCAATACAAATATTACAGCAGCACCAAGACCTACCGCTGTCGACACTTTCTTAGATACAGCAAGGTATGAACACATTCCTAAGAAGAATGCAAATACCATATTATCTATAAAGATCGATTTTAAAAATAATTCTAAATATTCCATAATGTTTTATTTACATGTCTCTTTATTCAGAGACCATCTTCTTAATGATCTTCGATTAGTGCTTTATTTCTACTTCTCTGAATCCAAATAATAATTCCTACTGTTATCAGTGCCATAGGCGCCAATACCATAAAACCATTATTTTCATAACCAATAGCATACAATCCTGTTTTCTCTATAGGATCTCCTAATACTTTTGCCCCGAATAATGTTCCTGATCCGAGTAACTCTCTAAAGAAAGCGACTACGATCAATAACAATCCATATCCTGCAGCATTTCCTATTCCATCTAGAAAAGACTTCCAAGGACCATTTCCTAAAGCAAAAGCTTCAAATCGCCCCATAATGATACAGTTGGTGATAATCAAACCAATAAATACTGATAACTCTTTACTCAGTGAATACGCAAATGCTTTCAACACCTGATCTACGATAATTACCAAAGCTGCTACCACTACTAATTGTACGATGATTCGTATTTTGGAAGGAATAATATTTCTCATTAAAGAGATCACTACATTTCCTATTCCTAAAACGAAAAGTACGGAAATTGCCATAACGATTGATGGCTTCAACTGAGCTGTAATAGCCAAAGCAGAACAAATACCTAATACCTGAATTGTAATCGGGTTATTATCTGCTAGCGGGTCGCTCAACAGTTTTTTATTTTTCTTAGAGAACAAAGGCTCTTTTGGTTCTTTTACTTTTTCTTTTTCTGTTACTTCAGCCATTTGTTATTTTTTTAAAGATTCAAAATAAGGCAAATACATTTTTATCCCTTTCTTAACCATTACAGTAACTCCATTACCAGTAATTGTAGCTCCTGCAATAGCATCTACGGCATTGTCATCTTTTCTATCATTTTTCGGGTCTCCATTTCCTTTTTTCACAGTAACTCCCTGATAGCTTCCTGATGCATTATAAATTTTTTCTCCTTTAAAGTCATCTCTAAAGAACGATTCTTTAATATTTGCTCCAAGTCCCGGGGTTTCTCCTTTATGGTCGAAAAAAGCTCCTTTAATAGTCGTAAAATCTTTATCCAGGGCTATATATCCCCAAATAGCATCCCATAGACCATTTCCTCTAACCGGTAAGATATAAAATTTCTCTCCGTCCTTTTCTCCAATAAACAGGGGTAATCTTCTTTTATAATTAGCATCTTGCTTTACTGCATCATTTTCTTTCTTTAATTCTACAGCAAATGCTTCAGAAGTTTTTTCTGCTTTTCCATCAACAATGATATATTGCTCTTCTCCAATATATTTCTCGAATAACTCTTGTGCCTGTTCTGCTGGTACAAAGTCATTTGGGTTTTCGCTATCGGTTACTCCCATAGCGAATAATATATTTTGTTGTTTTTCTTTTTTCTTATTTGCGTCAATATTCCCTTTAAGTCCAGAAGAAACACCCGCTAATAAAGAACCAACTACAATTACCATTAAAATGGAAAAAATAATTGTATATGAATTTTTATCTGTGTTCATCGCCATGATTACGCAGTTTTTACTTTTAAACGTTTCAATCTTTTCTTAATATTTCCTTGTACTACATAATGATCGATCGTTGGAGCGAATACATTCATTAATAGTATTGCCAGGAATACTCCTTCTGGATATGCTGGGTTAAATACTCGTATTAGAATCGAGATAAACCCTATAAGGAATCCATAAATCCATTTTCCTTTGTTTGTTTGAGAAGCAGTTACAGGATCAGTGGCCATAAATACGATACCAAACGCGATCCCTCCTACTAATAAATGCTGCCAGAATTCAAAGTTCATCAAGGCATAAAACTTACTTGATTCCTTGATCCATCCTGCATCTACAACTCCATTAAAGATTAATCCCATCACTAATACTCCTAATGTAGCACTCAACATAATTCTCCAACTTCCAATCTTAGAAAAAATCAGAAATAATCCTCCTAATAAAATTAACAAGGTAGATGTTTCTCCTATTGATCCTGGTATAAACCCAAAAAACATATCAGAAACCGAATAAGACATTGGTTTTGAATTCGCCAAATACCCTAATACAGTCTCCCCTGACAATGCATCTACTCCTGATTTTTCAATAGCTGAGTGTACCCATACTTTATCTCCTGACATCCATCCTGGATATGAAAAGAATAAGAAAGCACGAATGGTCAATGCTGGGTTCAGGATATTCATTCCTGTTCCTCCAAACACCTCTTTTCCTATTACTACTCCGAATATAACAGCAATTGCTAACATCCATAGTGGCGTGTCAATCGGAACAATTAAAGGAACTAACATTCCTGTTACCAGGTATCCTTCTTCTACTTCATGTTTCTTTTTAACTGCGAATAAAATTTCGACAGCTAATCCTACTACATAAGAAACGACCACTAACGGTAGTACTTTTGAAGCTCCCAGAGCAAAGTTTTCCCAGTTTACAAAGTGTTCAAACAAAGAAAAATTCTCTGGCACTCCATTAATAGCAGTGTAATATTGATATCCAGCATTAAATATTCCAAAGATCAAACAAGGAACTAATGCCATTATCACAGTGTTCATCGTACGCTTTAAATCATCAGCACCACGTACATGGGCTCCGGAATGAGTTACCTCATTCGGAAGATATAAGAATGTATGGATTGCATTAAATGCAGGAGCCATCTTCTTATCCTTATATTTAAGTTTTAATTCATGTAATTTATTCTTCAAGCTCATAGCACTATCCTATTTCTTTTAACATTAAATCGAGTCCTTCTCTAATGATTTTCTGATGTGGTTGCTTAGAGACACAAATAAATTCTGTCAAAGCAAAATCCTCTGGAGCCACTTCATACATTCCTAATTGCTCCATCGCATCTAAATCCTTAACCAAACAAGCTTTTAAAATTTGTAATGGATAAATATCTAATGGAAAAACACTCTCATAACTTCCTGTTACTACAAATGCTCTGTGCTCTCCATTCGTATTCGTATTCAATTCATATTTTTTCTTTGGGAACAACCAAGAAAAAGTAAAAGCTCTGGAAGGGGATATCTTATTAAAAATAGGTTTATTCCATCCAAAAAGCTCATAGTCATTTCCTTCAGGAATTACTGATATAGTAGCATCATAATACCCCAAGTATCCATCAGGCTTCACATTTTCTCCTGTAAGAACATCTCCGCTAATTACTCGGATGTTTTCATCTTTTACTCCAGAATCATATACAATTGTAGAAACTTCTGCTCCTGCAATTGTCTTGTAATATTTTGGAGTTTTAACAGATGATCCTGCCAGTGCTACGATTCTTTCTGCATTAAATTTCCCAGTTAATAATAACTCTCCTATGATCACCAAATCATGAGGATTAACTGTCCAAACAACCTCTCCTTTATTTAAGGGATTAATATTAGCGATCTGCACACTTACATTTCCAGCTGGGTGTGGTCCAGAAACGCCATGTACTGTTATCCCTGACAAGCTTGAAAAAACAGAATTACCCTTTGCCCCTACAGATACATGAATCGCTCCATCTGTAAGTTTACCTAATGCGGTAAGCGCAGCTTGTAATTCCTTTTCTTTCCCTGCCAGCGTATAATCGAAATCCGCAGCCAGAGGTGCTGTTGAATATGCTGAAACAAAAATAGCTTTAGGAGCTACTTCCGGATTAGCAATAACATCATAAGGACGTTGTTTAATGAATGGCCAGCAACCTGATGCTAAAAGATGCGTTGTTACTTCTTCTCTACTAAGAGCTGCCGGATCTTTTATGCCAAAATCAGCATATTCCTGCTCTTTGTCTGCCAGAATTTTAAACGCTAAAATTTTTCTTTTAGCTCCGCGAACTATTTCCACAACTTCTCCACTAACAGGAGATGGGAAATACATTTTTTCATTAGATTTAGAATGGAAAAGGGGTTCGCCGGCTTTAACTTGTGCACCTACTCGAGAAATCACTTTTGGCACGATACCGTGGAAATCGTCAGGCTTAATTGCATATACATTACTTTTGGTGGCTTTGACAGTTACTTTTTCTGCCTCACCAACAAGGTTAATGTCCAAGCCCTTTCTGATACGAATGTCTTTTGACATATTTGAAATAGTCTAAGTTTATTAACTAAAAAAATCGTGCAAATTTACTAATTAAAACCCTCAAGTGAAAACAGGGAAAGACTTATGTTTTTTATTTATAACCCTTCTAAATAAGGAAGTGCTTACAAAAACTTCCTCCTCATTTTAAAACTATAACGTTTTCATTTTTCCTATATTTACCCCATGCAACCTCTTCATTTTATGCAAAAAACAATCATTTTATACCTGGCATTTATCTCAAGCATTTTTTCTGCACACACACAGGAAATAGCTCCTCCCGAATACATTAAAACAATCCAATTCAAAGGAAATTCGGAATTCTCAGGCACCCCCATCATACAACTAGGCACCCCACTACTTATCACCTTTGATGACATTAACGGAGACGAAGCAGACTACTATTATAAAATCCGACATTGCAACTTTGACTGGACTCCCTCAATCTTAAATAAAAACGAATACCTGGACGGGTTCGACGACATCAGAATTAACGATTACGAAAACTCATTCAACACACTACAGACTTATAGTCACTATTTTCTAAGAATCCCTAATGAAGACACCAAAGCCCTCAAAGTAAGCGGAAATTACATTATAGAAATATACAATGAAGACGAAGAATTGGTTTTCTCCAGAAAATTAATCGTTTACGAAAATACCAGCACAGTAAAAGTATATACCAAAAGATCTCGTGATCTCGACTTTATAAACACCAAACAAAGTGTACAGTTCGAAATCACCCCTCACAATCCTCCTCTCAGAAATCCCAAAAAGACTGTTAAGACGTTAGTCATTCAAAACAACGATATAAAAAATTCCATTTCTAACTTAACACCTCAATTTACCATTGGCAATTCTTTAATATACAAGTACGATCAGGAAGCCAGTTTTTGGGGAAGCAATGAATTTCTCTTTTTCGACAACAAAGAAGTAAGAACATCGACTGTTAACATACAGAAATCTGATCTGGAAGATATTTACCACAACTACTTATACAATGACCGTGTAAGAGCAGCAAAAAACTATACCAGAAACCCGGATATAAACGGAGGGTTTGTCATCAGAAACCTACGAGCTAACAATCATGACATAGAAGCGGACTACGTATGGATGCATTTTACTCTGGAATGCTACGAACCTATTGGCGATGGCAACATACACATTTACGGAAGTTTTAATAATTTCAAAATAGATAACTCCACCCTAATGAAATACAACAAAAACACCGGAATGTATCATAATACAAGCTTATTCAAACAAGGTTTCTACAACTACAAATACATCCTTGTATTACCTGATAATACTATCGATTATGGTTTTATTTCGGGAAATTTTGACGAAACCGAAAACGAATATACAGTCATCGCTTATTACAGAGCTCCGGGAGCCCGATATGACAGAGCAATCGGAAAAGGAACAGGAAATTCTTCCACAATAACAAATTGATTAGTATTTTTACCGCATATTCTACAATACAAAGAATCCTCTTTTAGCCTTATTTTTTTCAAAACACATACGCAATAAACCTATGAAGGAAACTGGACGATTTCTAAAAAAATACAGAGGAACAGAATGCCTCAATTGCGGAGTCCCATTAGATATTATAGACAAATACTGCCATCACTGCGGACAAGTAAACACTACAAAAAAACTAGCCCTTAGTGATTTTTTTAGCGAATACTTCTCTAGTTTATTCTCCTACGACTCCCGATTAAGTCACACAATTATTGCCTTGTTATTCAGACCTGGAAAAATAACAAAAGAATACACAGAAGGCAAACGTGTCAAATACGCCAATCCTTTCAGATTCTACCTCAGCGTCTCTATTATCTTTTTTATCATCAATGGTTTTTTTATTGATTTTGACAGTTTGAGATACCAGGTAAATAAAGAAAAAAAGACCAATACAACACAAACCCCTCTACATGTACATTTTTTCTCAGAGGCAGACTCTACCGCTACACAATATTACTCCGAACAACAGCTAGGATCTATGAAATATTTCGAAAGGATCAAATATCGGATCAGTACCTATTCCAATTTCTATACTGACACGAAAGAAAAATCAGTTATTAAAGCATTAGACAGCTTGAATCATAATGTTAACAATTTTAACAAATACATATACAAACGAATCATTAAAGCTAACGAATTAGACAGCAACCCAATAGAGCTCGCAGAATACATTTTCAACAAATCTCCTTTTATCATCTTCTTTTTTCTTCCCTTTTTCTCTCTTATTTTATGGCTCCTCTATATGAGAAACCCTTTCTCCTATATGGAACACCTGGTATTCACCTTTCACACCCAAACAATGTTCTTCATCTTACTGGGATTGGCAATCCTTTTCACAAAAGCAATTGATTACCAACTCCCTGTAACAATCAGCACACTTTTATTTTTACTATATTTGTACAAATCATTGCGTAAATTCTACAATCAGGGAAGATTTAAAACTATTGTTAAATTTACACTTTTAAACATATTATTCTTTATTTTAGCAGGAGTAGGCTTCAGTTTAGCAATTGGAGGGTCTATTTTCTTTTATTAAATGTATGATTCAACAGGTTACCAGAGGCATAAGAATTTCGGTGAAAACCACCTTTGAAGGCACGTTCTATAAGAACTATAAGATCCATTTTGCCTTTGGCTATCAGATCACTATAGAAAACCAAAGTAAAGACTCCGTACAACTTACCTCTCGTTTTTGGGAAATCAAAGACTCTTTAAACAATACTGAAATTGTGGAAGGAGAAGGCGTTATCGGGAAAAAACCTGTTCTAAAACCAGGAGAGTCTCACACTTACAAAAGCGGATGTCTTCTCAGCTCTCCTTTTGGCGCTATGAGTGGGTATTACAACATGGTCAACTTCACATCTACCAGAAAATTCAAGGTAACCATCCCTCCTTTTAAATTGAGCGCTCCTTTTGCCCTCAACTAATTCGCGCCACCAAATCAAAAACAAAAACAGTCTCGTTTTGTTTCACATAACACTCTTTACAATTTGATTCGTATTGAAAAGAAAACGGAATACAACTATCAAACCTCCCTTTTTTCTCTTTAAACACTCCTTTAAAATCAAGAATTCCTGATTCAGTATACCGGGAGATGACATAGTGCTGTTCTTTTTCTGAATTCTCTAACTTGAAATAAGCACTACTTCCAATTCCTTCCAAAAAATCTGCATCATCAATTCTTTCACATTCATTATCCGAACTGTTACCAACGGGTACTTTTTTATCGAAATAATTTTTCAGATTTTCTTTAAAAATCGATCCGGAATATCTTTTCACCACTCCATCAATCGTCTCATAAATAGGATTCTCTAATGATGATTTTTCCACATTCCCTAAAGGACTTGGAGTAAATTTCTTATTCCACAGCAACCCTTTTCTTATCACAGGGTGATCTGTTCCTGCCAGAATAGCATCTGTAACAATCCTAGAACAATTACTTCCATGTTTCCCAAAAGCTTTATAAGGAACACTTCTTTTTTCCTGCATTCCCAAAATAAAAGACTTCACCTTATCATAATAGATATAATCGCAAACAGAAGCGATCAATCGCCCTTCTCCATGTGTTTTTTCGGGAGACGCTTCCAACCACAGCAAAAACTCTTCTACGTTACTTAATTTTCCATCTTCTGCAAAAGACGCCTGAATTCCCATCTCTAATTCAACATCTGTAATCGCACTTCGGACTCTTCCTTTTCCTTTAGGTGTAATATATCTCCCAAAATCAAAGTATTCTGCTCTCCCTGTCTGGTTATCAATTAATACGAAAGCCGCATGACCCGCTTTTATATATTGAGAAGTCCCAATCCCTACATATGATAAAAACTTCACAAAAGTCTCATCAGAAAGTTTCACAAAAGTATCAGGAAAAGCCAATGAAATTATTTTACCTGTATACTTCACACAATTACGCTTTCAAAAATTACCGAATTCACTTCATTTTCCAACAAATCCTCATATCGCATAGACACTACTTCATCATTTTTAAAGACCTGAGTAATACTTCTTGTTTTTAGCTGTCCTCTATCAATCCAGAGGTTCACTCCATCTTTAACATTCCCTCTACTTTTATGAAATGACAACATATTTTCTTTTGTCAATTCATTTTTCTCTTCAAATTCCCGAAACCAGTCTATTCTTTTTTCTTTAACTTCTTTAGTATACAATGTAGACGAGGACCAGATATAGGTTTTATGTCCCAGGTTTCTTATATATTTTTTACTTCCATCCCAAACCAACTCCAGCGCCAGTAAATCCGAAGACCAGTTAACAGCTATAATTGTAAAAGGTTCTACTCCCGAAAGCTCATAAGATTCAATTGCTTTTTTTACATCAACTGCTTCCAGCAAATCTTTTACCACCACCCCACGACTCTTCACATAATTAGTCAATCGAAGGTGTTTTTCAAAACCTCCATTCAACAAGCATATCATTGTATTTTTATCACTCACTCCTATCCAGGTCCCCCCGGCTACAGCATCTTTAGGAAAGAGCATTTTAGTCTTATTAATTTTGTAAAAATCCGGAGGAAGCGTTTTCCTTTCTATTGCTTCATCTCTATTGGAGGTAAGAATAAAATTATCCCCACCTGTAGGTATAAAAGTTACAGTACACATAGATAACTTGGGTCGGTTAAACGATATACAACTTACAAAAAAAATAAAAACTACATGTTTATGACACATTAAAAGCCCTTAAGCCTACATAATTCCCTATCTTTGCCATCAAAATTTAATAACTCACAAAAATAAACGTATCGCATTATGGGAAAAGGCGTTTTTCAAGTTCCAACTGCAATTAACGAGCCTATTAAATCATATGCTCCAGGAACCCCAGAAAGAGAAGAAGTTTTAGCTGCTTATAAAGAATTATATAATGCTAGTGTAGATGTCCCTTTATACATTAACGGAAAAGAGATTAGAACAGGAGACACAGGAACCATGGCGCCTCCTCATGATCACCAACACATATTAGGAACCTACCACAAAGCTGAAAAAAAACACATTCAGGAAGCTATAGATACAGCAATCCAGGCAAGAGAGGAATGGGCTAATTTAGCATGGGAACAGCGTGCCGCTGTTTTCTTACGTGCTGCTGAATTAATAGCAGGACCTTACAGAGCTAAAATCAATGCTGCTACTATGTTAGCACAATCAAAAAATATTTTTCAAGCCGAAATTGATGCTGCTTGTGAGTTTATAGACTTCTTACGCTTCAATGTTGAATTCATGACCAAAATTTATGAGGATCAACCAGAATCAACATCCGGAGCATGGAACAGAATTGAATACCGACCATTAGAAGGTTTTGTATACGCTATCACTCCTTTTAACTTTACAGCTATTTCCGGAAACCTACCTGCCAGTGCTGCCTTAATGGGAAATACAGTTGTATGGAAACCTAGTGACAGTCAGATATTTTCTGCTCAGGTAATTGTTGAAATTTTCAAGGAAGCAGGAATTCCTGATGGTGTAATCAATGTTGTATACGGAGATCCGGTTATGATTACTGACACTGTATTAGCCAGTCCTGATTTTGCCGGAATCCACTTTACCGGTAGTTCTCATGTATTTAAGGACATCTGGGCAAAAATCGGAACAAACATCCACCACTATAAAACATACCCTAGAATTGTTGGAGAAACAGGAGGAAAAGATTTTATAATTGCTCATCCAAGTGCTAACGCTAAACAAGTAGCTACTGGTATCAGCCGTGGTGCTTTTGAATACCAAGGACAAAAATGTAGTGCTGCATCAAGAGCCTACATCCCAAAAAGTCTTTGGAGCGATGTAGAAAAATTCCTTAAGGAGGATATTGCTTCTTTCAAAATGGGATCTCCAGAGGACATGAGTAACTTTATCACTGCTGTAATCCACGAAGGATCTTTCGACAAATTAGCTTCTTATATAGACCAGGCTAAAAAAGACGAAAATGCAGAAGTGATTATAGGAGGTGGATACGACAAATCAAAAGGATACTTTATAGAGCCGACTGTTATCTTAACCAAAGATCCTAAATACACGACTATGTGCACTGAATTGTTTGGACCTGTTATTACCATCTATGTTTATGAGGATAGCGAATGGAGTCAAACATTAGAATTAGTTGATCAAACTAGCGAATACGCATTAACAGGCGCTATTTTCTCAACAGATCGCTACGCTGCTACTGAAGCTACCAAAGCGTTGCAAAACTCAGCAGGAAACTTCTATATCAACGACAAACCAACAGGAGCGGTTGTAGGACAACAGCCTTTTGGTGGTGCCAGAGCATCAGGTACAAATGACAAAGCAGGTTCTTACCTTAACCTACTTCGTTGGGTTTCTCCAAGAACCATCAAAGAAACTTTTGTGTCTCCTGCAGACTACAGATACCCTTTCTTAGGAGAATAAAACATTAATACATTCGTCAAAAACGCGCTACAGTAGTTCTCTGTAGCGCGTTTTTTTTAACATTTTCTTATCGATAATTTCATTTATATTTACTCTCCTAACATCATTTTTCGTACTACATGATCACTATCAGACCCGCCCATATCGACGATCTTCCTGTTTTACTTGATTTCGAACAACGATTAATCGAAATAGAGAGACCCATGGATAACACTTTAAAAAAAACAGAAAGAATAAGCTACTATGATATCGAGTCATACATTTCTGCAAAAGACACTGAAGTTATTGTTGCTGAAATCGATCAACAAGTAGTTGGTAGCGGCTATGCCCAAATCCGCCCTAGAAAAGGCATCTATATTCAAGACAGATTAGGCTATATAGGCTTTATGTTTGTCGATGAAAACCACAGAGGCAAAGGGATTGCAAAAAAAGTAATCACCTCACTAATTGACTGGTTAAAAACAAGAGAAATAGAAGAAGTCCAACTAGAAGTATACCATCAAAACCCCAGCGCAATAAAAGCCTACGAAAAAGCAGGTTTTAAGCAACATTTAGTCTCTATGCGTTATAACATCAACGAATAATCCTTTTCTATAATTTGTACTTTATAGGAAGGTGTACTACTTTTTTTGTTTCAAAAAAAGCTTCTTCAAAATAATCAGACAAGCTATACTCTGTTGCTTTTGGAAACTTCTGCAACTCCTCTCTTAAATCTCCTCCTTTGAGATAAAGAATTCCATTGGGTAATTCATGGGTGCTTTTTTTCAATATATTTTTCCGAACCCATTGATAAAAATCAGGCATTTTTGTCACTGCTCTACTCACGATAAAATCAAAACGATCTTCAAAAGTTCCCGCTCTTCGTTGTTCAGCTGTAACATTATCAATCTCCAAAGCTTTTACAACTTCATTAACTACTTTGATTTTTTTCGCAATCACATCTACCAAATAAAAATCTGTCTCAGGAAATAAGATAGCCAATGGGATTCCTGGAAACCCTCCTCCTGTTCCTACATCCAACACCTTCGCTCCTTTAGCAAACTCCTGCACTTTGGCAATCCCCAAAGAATGCAACACATGACGTTCATATAACGCGTCTATATCCTTTCTGGAAACCACATTAATTTTTGCATTCCACTCTCTATATACCTCACCTAACTTCTCAAACTTTGCAAGTTGCTCTTCATTTAAATCTGGGAAATATTTTAAAACCTCTTTCATTGTATTTGGATCACATTACGCAGAAAAAAGAAGCCACAAACTACATTTTTCCCGTTTTTAATTATGCCGCAAAAATACAAGTTATTAAAAGTTCACAATTACATTTCTCATATTAATTTAGCCTTCATTTTGATTTTTACACAAAATCCTATCTATAAAAATATTCTTTAAAGGATTTCCCGTAGATATTTATTCAACTTAAAGAACTTCAAAAAAATATAAATACCTAACTTTGTCTAATATAAACTTGACAAAATAACAATACGTCATAAACCCAAATGCTCATGACGGCACCAAATATAAGATTCAACAAAAGAGATTCCACAAAATTTTTCAGGACGCTCAATAAACGTGTCAACCAATATTTTAAGGAGAATAACATTAAGAGAACAGGAAACCTACAATTACACATCAAAACAGTAATTATGTTTTCTTTATTCTTAACCCCTTATTTTTTAATTCTCACTCTCGACATCTCTCAATGGTGGATGCTGCTTCTCACTGTTGTGATGGGAATTGGAATGGCAGGTGTAGGGATGAACGTAATGCATGACGGAAATCACGGATCTTATTCTTCTAAAAAATGGATTAATAAAATAATGGGAGGAAGCATGTATATTCTTGCAGGAAATGTATATAACTGGCAAGTACAGCACAATGTTCTGCACCATACTTATACGAATATTCATGGGCATGATGAGGATATGGATGCCGGAAGAATTATTCGGTTTACAAAACATGCCGAGTGGAAAAGGTTTCACAAGTTTCAACATTATTATTCCATATTTTTATACGGACTTCTCACTTTTAACTGGGCTATCGCTACTGATTTTAAACAAACAAAGAGATACTTAGCCAGAAAGCTTGCTTATGGAAAGCTTCCCAGCCCACTAAAACAATGGAGCACGGTTGTAATCACCAAAATCATTTATTTAATGATTTGGATTGTAATCCCCATGCTTATTCTTTCTATAGCCTGGTGGAAAATACTACTAGGATTCTTTGTCATGCATTATGTAGCAGGACTGATCCTAAGTGTTATTTTTCAATTAGCTCATATTGTAGAAGATACTGAAATGCCTAAACCAGATGAAAATGGAAACATGAAAAACACCTGGGCTATTCACCAGCTATTCACTACTGTCAATTTTTCTACAAAAAACAAATTGATCAACTGGTATACCGGGGGACTTAACCATCAGGTTGAGCATCATATTTTTCCGAATATTAGTCATATTCACTACTCAAAAATTTCCAAAATAGTTAAACAAACTGCTTTAGAATTTAATTTACCCTATAACGAATATAAAACCACTCGCAAGGCAATCATTGCACATTTCAAACATCTAAAAGAAATGGGAATGAAACCTGCAATACAATCATAATACCAAAATGGCTTCAATTACAAAAACAACGAACGTGCAATTATCAGACAGAATTAACAAGCTTGAAGCTTCTGCTACATTAGCAATGGCTGCAAAAGCTAGAGAACTGAGAGCTGAAGGAAAAGATATTATCGGTCTAAGTCTTGGGGAACCTGACTTCAATACACCTGATTTTATCAAAGATGCAGCCATCCAGGCTGTTAATGATAATTATAATTCATACACTCCTGTAGATGGATATGCAGAATTAAAAGATGCGATCATTACAAAATTCAAGAGAGACAATAACCTGACATACTCTCCTTCTCAGATCGTGGTTTCTACCGGAGCAAAACAATCGCTATACAACATCGCTCAGGTATATCTTAACCCAGGAGATGAAGTTATCTTACCATGCCCTTACTGGGTTAGTTATAGCGACATTGTTAAGCTAGCAGGAGGGGTTCCTGTAGAAGTAAAAACTTCTATAGACACGGATTTCAAAATGACTGCAGAAGATCTAGAAAAAGCAATTACACCTAACACTAAAATGTTATGGTACAGTTCTCCATGCAACCCAAGTGGTTCTATTTATAGTAAGGAAGAGCTTAGAGCCTTAGCAGATGTCCTTCAAAAACATCCTGATATTGTAGTGGTGAGTGATGAAATTTACGAGCATATTAACTACGTAGGAGGACATGCTTCCATGGCACAATTTGAAGACATGTACAACAGAACCGTTACTGTAAATGGTGTTGCCAAAGCATTCGCTATGACAGGATGGAGAATAGGATACATTGGAGCTCCAGAAGCAATTGCCAGAGCGTGTAATAAAATCCAGGGACAAGTCACCAGTGGAGCTAATTGTATTGCACAACGTGCAGTAATCACAGCATTAGAAGCTCCTGTGGAGAAAATCCAATACATGGTTGACGAGTTCAAAAACAGAAGAAAACTAATTTTAGATTTATTATCTGAGATCCCTGGTTTCGAATGTAATGAACCAGAAGGAGCTTTTTATGTTTTCCCGGATATTTCTCATTACTTTGGAAAAACCATAAAAGGGCAAACCATACATAATGCAACCGACTTTTCTATGTTCCTTTTGGAAAATGCACATGTTGCTACAGTAACCGGTCTTGCTTTTGGTAATGGAAACTGTATTCGTATCTCTTATGCTGCCAGCGCAGACCAAATAAAAGAAGCAGTAAAAAGAATAAAAGAAGCCATCAGCTAAAAATACTGACATTCAAATAGATAAAACCGCCATTTGTTAAAAATGGCGGTTTTTTTGTTTTTTTCACTAAATTTGTACAATATTAATTTACGTACTACGTTTAGATATAAATTACAACTTTCCTTTCTACCCCAGTGAGTTGAATCATTTACATTCAACTACTTAGACAAATTGTCTTTTTTACTCTTAACAACTTAAAACCCCATGACGATGGATATTCTAGAAAAAGAACGTATTGTTCAGAAAAATGTGCTGGAAATTTTTAGAGACAACTTCAAAGTGGAAAAGACAGATGAAGAAATTCTAAATATGAGACCAGAAAAAGAATTTGACGCTAATTTCGTTACATATTATGAATCTATATTAGATGTTTTTTTGATTGAAGAAGAACATCTAAATAGCATAACAGGAAAAGTTAAAGACACCATTAAAAAGGTAGCTAGATTATGGAATCTAACTCCTCATTATCAACCTTGGTAAAATTTGCTTTCTTCTAACGATTCCTCCAGAAAAACGGAGTTAGTAAGATTAGGACTGTAAACAACTCTAACCTACCAATCAGCATCAGGAAGGAACACCACCATTTTCCGACCGATGGCAACACATCAAAATTACTTACAGGATTAAGCGCCCCAAACGCCGGTCCTACATTTCCTAAAGAAGAAGCCGCTCCTCCAATAGCCGTTTCGAAATCTATCCCCAACGCACCTAACACTAATGCCCCTATAATAAAGGCCAGCATGTACAGTATAAAAAAGGCGATCACATTAAATACAATTTCTTTAGAGACAGCTCTTTTATTATAACGAACCGGTAAAATTGCATTAGGGTGTAATGTTCGTTTAAACTCTAATACTCCATTTCGAATCGTTATTAAATGCCGAACAACTTTCATCCCTCCAGAGGTAGAACCTGCCGATCCTCCTAAAAACATAAGCCCAAAAAACAACACTTTGAGAAATGGAGTCCAAAGCGTAAAATCCGCCGATACAAAACCTGTAGTGGTAATTACCGATAACACCTGAAACAATGCGTGACGAAATGAGCTTTCTGCTTCTCCCCACACCATAGGGTGATCAATAGAAGACACAGAAACATCAGCTTTGAAATAAATAATAAGCGTCGCTATTAATGTAAAAGACGTTACAAAAATAACATACCATCTAAACTCTTCATCTTTGTAAATCTTATTCAGTTTTCCTTTAAAACCAAAATAACTCAAAACAAAATTCATCCCTGCCAGAAACATAAATAACATTATGATATACTGTATAACTGGCTGATCATTCCAGTATGCTACACTTTTATCTTTCGTAGAAAACCCTCCAGTGGACAATGTACTTAATGCATGATTAATCGCATCAAAAAAACTCATCCCCGCCAACTTAAGCAATAAGGTTTCTGCCGCAGTATATCCTACATATATATACCACAATCGCTTTGCTGTATCTGTTATTCTTGGATGTAATTTATCGGTATTTGGTCCTGGAGCTTCTGCTGCAAATAACTGCATTCCTCCAATCCCTAACAACGGAAGTATTGCTATTGCCAATACAATAATCCCCATTCCTCCAATCCAATGCGTAAGACTTCTCCAAAACAATACTCCTTTAGGCATTGCTTCTATATTATTAAGAATTGTAGCTCCTGTTGTAGTATATCCCGAAATTGTCTCGAAAAAGGCATTTGTAAAAGAAGGAATTGCTCCGGAAAACAAATAAGGAAGTGAACCGCTAAGCGACATAAATATCCATCCAAAGGTAACCACAATATACCCTTCTCTTTTATTTATTTTCTTTTGGTGACCCCGAGTCAAAAACATCAAAACAATACCAATAAACATTGTCGCCATTGACGCCAACATAATTTCAATTGTCACTCCATCTTTATAAATAAAACTAATGATTGTTGACAACATCATAAAACCTCCATTACAGAGCAATAAAAGCCCCATTATATGAGAGATTATTTTATAGTTTAATTTGGCCATGTTTTACAGAAAAAGCTTTTCTATTTTCTTAATAGATTTTGGCAAACAACAGACTACTATTCGGTCTCCTGCCTGAATATAAAAATCCCCTTGAGGAATAATCCCTTCTCCATTTCTCACTACACCTGCTATAATTGCAGATCTCGGAAAATCTAAATCCCTGATACTATTATTAGAAACTTCTGAAGTAGGTTTTACAATAAATTCCAGAAGCTCTGCATTCATATTATTGAGTTTGGTCATTGCTACCACTTCTCCTTTTCTTATAAACCTAAAAATGTTATTTGCAGCTAATAACTTTTTATTTATCAAGGTATCAATTCCGATAGAGTGTGACAATTGAAAGTAATCCATATTTTCCACCAAAGCAATCGTCTTTCGAACACCTTTTGACTTGGCTACCAAACAAGACATAATATTAGTTTCTGAATTTCCTGTAACAGCAATAAAGGCATCCATATCACTGATCCCTTCCTCTTCTAACAACTCTACATTCCTTCCATCTCCATTTATTATCAATGCATTCGGCAATTCATCTGCAAGATCGAACGCTTTCTCTTTATTTTTCTCTATAAGTTTCACCCTGAATTTATGATCGCACAAATCTCGAGAAGACTTATATCCTATCTTACTCCCCCCGAGAATCATAACATTCCTCACCTGCTCTTTCACTTTCCCGGTCAACTTATATAATTCTTCAACACCTCCGATAGAGGTCACAAAATACACCTGATCTCCTTCCTTAAATTTTGTATCTCCTCGGGGAATAATCGTATACTGAGTTCCTGAACGTTGTATTGCAATAGGCATAAATTGCAATTTCGGATACACCTCTGCAGCTTCCTTTACGGTTTTTCCTACAAAAAGAGCTGATTCTGAAAGCACTGTTCCAAACATGGTTAGCACCCCCCCTTCAAACTCATAACTATCATTAAATGCTGATTGATTAAGCAACAATTCTATTTCGCTGGCAGCTAATGCTTCTGGTGAAATCAGTTCATCAATTCCAAACTTAATAAACCCAACCTCATCTTTCTTTTCTATAAATTCTGCATTAGAAATTCTCGCTATCGTACGCATAGCTCCCAACTGTTTTGCTAAAACGCAAACAGTAATATTGACAGTTTCACTAGCAGTAACTGCTATAACCATATCTACATTTTCTACTCCTGCTTCTCTTAGAATAGAAATAGAAGTAGCATCCCCCTTAAGAACTCGAATATCAAGATGCGTATCAGCGTAATTAAGACAGTCTTTATTCGTATCTATTAACGTAATATCCTGAGATTCATACGAAAGTAATTTCGCCAAATGAAAACCTACTTCACCCGCTCCGGCAATAATAATTTTCATCTGTTAAATATATTGTTACTCATTCCAAGTGTGTATTATAAAACGAGTACATTCCTGGAATAAACAAAACGATCCCCTGTACTCAATCTTCAAAAGAAAACAAAGATAATGTAAATTGGGTAACTGATAAAATAATTGATTCTTGTAAGTTCATCTCAATATATTCTTACGATCAAACTCAAAAATGTATATTTGCCTAAATTTTTTTTAATGTCAGAAAAAATAACACCATACAAGGACGTTAACAGAACTAAAAAAGAACAAGTTACCGAAATGTTTGACACCATCTCTAATACATATGATGGATTAAACAGAGTCATTTCTTTTGGTATTGATATAAAATGGAGGAATAAAGTTGTTAATTTAGTTAAAAGCATTTCTCCCGAAAGAATTCTGGATGTAGCAACAGGAACTGGCGACCTAGCCATTAACCTGTGCAAAACAGGAGCTTCTGAAATTATTGGACTTGACATTTCTCCGGGAATGCTTTCTGTTGGAAAAAACAAAATCAAGGCAAAAAAATTAGACAGCACAATCTCGATGGTTCAGGGAGACAGTGAAAATCTTCCATACCCCGATAATCATTTTGATGCTATAACTGTAGCTTTCGGTGTTCGAAATTTCGAAAACTTAGACAAGGGATTATCTGAGATTCTCAGAGTTCTGAAACCAAAAGGAATTTTTGTGGTACTCGAAACTTCTGTCCCTACAAAAACCCCATACAAGCAAGGATATAAGCTTTATACATCCAAAATTCTTCCACTCATAGGACGTATTTTTTCTAAAGACAAATCTGCTTATTCATATCTAAGTGAAAGTGCTGCAGTTTTCCCACATGGAGAAACGTTCAACAATATTTTGAGAAAAATTGGGTTTATAGAAGTTAACAGTATCCCTCAGACAATGGGAGTCGCAACAATTTACACAGCAAGAAAATAATAAATCCTTAATAGACACTAAAAGAACAGGCTTTTTATTATTTTTCGAGGTTGAATGAATAGCTTAGAAAACTTTAAGAAAATGAAAAGATTATTTTTCGTCATTACCACTCTATTTTGCATCCACAATAGCAGTGCACAACTATTCTCTAAAGAAAAGGTTCAAAACCTCCAAAATTTTGACAAACCCAGATTAAGCTGGGGATACATCTTGGGCCTTAATAGCTATAACTTTGATTTTGACTATACTGCGGATGCTTCTGCCAATGACATCATGGTAGATAAAACAGTAGGATTTAATGTCGGACTTCTTGGGAATATGCGGATTAATGATTACTTAGATTTACGTCTGGAGCCAATGGTTACTTTTACACAAAGAAACCTCACCTATACAGGTCCTGAATTCACTACATTATCAGAATCTACAAGAGAAGTAAAGTCTACTTACGTTCATATTCCTTTGTTACTAAAAGTATCCACTAAAAGATTAAACAATTTCAAACCTTTTATTGTCGGAGGTATTTCTACTTCTATCAACTTATCCAGTAACGAAGATAATCCAGACGACAATAGTCTTAATCAGTTTAGAACCACTACAAACACCAATTATTACGAAATTGGTTTTGGTATTGATTTTTTCCTGTATTATTTCAAATTCACTCCATCAATTCGAGGTGTTTTTGCTATGTCTGACGAACTTGTAAGAGATAACGACCCTAATAGTCCTTACACCTCTACTATTGATAAGATGTCGACAAGGGGAATTTTTATCAATTTCACTTTTCAATAAAAAGCAAAAAACTCTCTGCATAAAACACCGGAGAAGTTATCAAAAAGTAAATATTAATTTCGAGACAGGTTTCTGCCCCCTATAGACCTAGATAATCAAATACTACATATTACCCTCCACGTTTAAACTCGCTTAGCAAAATAGCCGTAGCTGTTGCGACATTTAGACTCTCTGTTTTTTGTCCCTGACCAAACTGAGGAATTGCTATTTTTTGACGAATAATTTTCTCCGTCTCTTCAGAAACGCCATTTGCTTCATTTCCCATCACCAACACTCCATTAACAGGTAATTCTGTCTTATATACATTATCTCCTTCCATAAAGGCTCCCATCACAGGAATCCCCCTATCAACACACGCACTCAAATATTTCTGCAAATCTGAATACACAATACACACCCGTGTAATAGACCCCATAGTAGCCTGAATTACCTTAGGATTAAAACAATCTACTGTCTTTTCCGAACACACCAACTCTCTCACTCCAAACCAATCACACAATCTGATAATTGTCCCCAGGTTTCCCGGATCACGAACATCATCTAATGCTACTACAAGTCCTTTTCCAGATGTCATTACATCATCAGGCATATAAAAAACAGCCAATGCTACTTGCGGAGTAGTCAAAAAACTTATTTGTTTCAATTCATTCTCACTTACTGCAAAAAATTTCTCTGCAGGAACCTCAAACAATTTCTCTTCTGTACTATACAGTGCATGTAACTCCCATCTAGCCTGTAACAACTCCTGAATCCCCTTTTTCCCCTCAACAACAAACATCTTATGTTGTTTACGGTACTTTTTTTGATATAAGCTTTTTATTAATTTCTTTTGGCTTTTGCTAAGCATACAAATATTAGTGTATTTTTGACCTAAATAATAATTACAACTTGAAAAAAATCCTGACAAAAATATTATTTATATCTGTAACATTTATTTTTTTCATCTCTTGTAGTGCAATTAAAAATATCCCGGAGGATGATTTTTTATTATCCAAGAATGAAATTTTTGAAGACAGTATAAAAACTAATAAGTCATCTTTATACAATCAATTATACCAAACACCAAACGAAAAAATATTAGGAATCCCCTTCCGGCTACACATTTATAATTCGGCAGCGAAAAATCCTGATTCTTTATTCAATCAATGGCTATACAAAAAACCGAACAGAGAAAAAAAATTAGCTAAATTTATCTCTCAGAAACAAGTCAACAGACTACGAGAGAGTTACACTGGCTTCAATAATTGGCTTAAAAGAACCGGAGAACCCCCTACTATTATAGATAGTTCTAAAATAAAACGTTCCTTAAAAAAACTAGAATCGTACTACTGGAATCACGGGTGGTTCAACATAAAAACAGATTACTCAATATCTAAAAAAGAGAAACAAAGAGCAAATATCGCTTATTTCATGTCACCGGGACAACCTTATTTCCTAGACTCTATACAAGCAAAAATCGAGTCTCCTATCGCAGATTCCCTATATCAGTCTACTAAAAATCAATCGAAAATAGTTTCAGGAAAACAGTACAAAACAAAAGATGTTGAAACCGAAAGAGAACGACTTACTTCTTTCTTCAGAAACTCAGGGCTTTATAATTTCGAAAAGGAATTCATCAAATTCGATGCTGACACTGTAAACACCAACCACAAGGTAAACTTAAACCTGTTAATTAATAACCGGCAGGTAACTCATGGCGATTCCTCCAGAAAAATCCCTTTCAAAATTCACAAAATCAGCAAGGTAAATATTTTCACTGATTACAAATACCAATACAGAAATCTTACTCCAAAAGACACTGTCCAATACAAAGGATACAATATCTATAGTTATGATAAATTGCGATATACCCGAAAAGCAATTACCAATTCTGTACTTATTACTCCCGGAGAGATATTCCGAGATATTGATCGAACTTTGACATACAACCAGATCAGCAACTTAAAAACATTCAAATATCCAAACATCCGGTATTCACTTGACCCAAATGACCCTAGCGGAAGCAGTCTAATTGCAAATGTATTACTTACACCAAAGAAAAAATACAGTACTAATATAGAGTTTGACGTATCTACCTCTTCTATTCAGGCTTTTGGTATTGGTTTTGGAGGATCTTTCCTGATCAGAAATGTTTTTAGAGGTGCAGAAACACTGGAATTATCTGCAAGAGGAAGTATTGGCTCCTCTAAAGATGCTTCTGTAGATACCGATGATACTTTTTTTAATATCTCAGAAGTACAAACAGATCTGAGATTATCTTTCCCAAAAATACTATTCCCTATAAAAACCAGTGGGATTATCAGAAAATACATGTCCCCCACCACTAACCTTGTTTTTGGTATGAGTATTCAAAAAAACATCGGTTTAGATAAGCAAAATGCATCCGGTATATTCAATTACATATGGCGCCCCAGCAAAAGCATCAACAATCAAATAGATTTAGTAAACATACAATATGTAAGAAACCTTAATAACAGTAATTATTTCAATGTTTATAGTAATTCCTATGACCAATTAAACTTTTTCGCCAAAAATGATGAAACCTATTTCAATGCAAATCGGGATAACACTCAAATTTTCACTCCAGATAACAACCTAACAATTCCCGATGGAGCCAATCATTTTATCCTTACGGCAAACTCAGACAACACAAACCTGACAGGCTTAAGTGACAATGACAAACAGGAAGTGCAAAACATTGGAGAAAGAAAAGAAAGACTCACTGAAGACAACTTGATATTTGCCTCCAGTTACACCATTGCCAAAAACACTAAAAACGGATTACACGATGAGGATTACTACCGCTGGCGATTCAAATTTGAGCTTGCTGGTAATGTTCTCCAGACCATTTCTAATGCTTCAGGGCTCACTAAAAATGACAATGAACGTTTTGAAATATTTGGAGTAGAATTTTCGCAATACGCCAAAGCAGAAACCAGCTATATTAAACATTGGTCGATTAGCCCCAATAACAATAAAGTAATTGCCTTTCGGGCTTTTGGAGGAATCGCTATTCCCTACGGAAATGCTAACAGCATTCCTTTTGCTCGAAGTTTTTTTGCCGGAGGTCCTAATGACAATAGAGCATGGTTAGCTTACCGGCTAGGTCCCGGAACCAGTCAAAGCACCAGTGAATTTAATGAAGCTAATATGAAACTAGCCTTTAACCTCGAATATCGATATACTATTTTAGGAGCCCTTAAAGGAGCCTTTTTTATCGATGCAGGAAACATCTGGAACGTAGAGGATAGTGTAGAAAAAGAAGAAGCTATCTTTTCCAAGATTGACAACTTACAGGATATTGCGGTAGGAAGTGGTTTAGGGCTTCGTTACGATTTTGACTTTTTTGTGTTGCGTTTTGATTTAGGATTTAAGACCTTTAACCCCGCAAATAATGAAGACCAAAGATGGTTTAAAGGATATAATTTTTCAAAAGCAGTATATAATGTCGGTATCAATTACCCTTTTTAGCACTTTGGATTCGAAAACAAACAACAGCATTTATAACACATAAGCTTTTTATATACGTATCATGCTTTCATTATAATTTTATTATTTTTGTAAGCTTATAAACCAAAACTAAATTATGAGTCACAACATCAAACCAGGAGTTGTAACGGGAGATCAGGTTCAAGAAGTTTTTAAACATGCTAAAGCCAATAATTATGCTTTACCAGCAGTAAATGTAATTGGTTCTAGTTCTATCAATGCTGTTTTAGAAACCGCTGCTGAACTAAACTCCCCGGTAATTATTCAATTCTCTAACGGAGGGGCACAGTTTAACGCCGGAAAAGGATTGTCTAATGAAAACCAAAAATCAGCAATAGCAGGAGCTGTTGCAGGAGCGAAACACGTACATTTACTTGCAGAAGCATATAATGTCCCTGTAATTTTGCACACGGATCATTGTGCAAAAAAATTATTACCATGGATCGATGGTTTATTAGATGCCGGAGAACAGTTTTATAAAGAAACTGGAAAGCCGCTATACAGTTCTCACATGATTGACTTATCAGAAGAACCACTGGAAGAAAACATAGAGATCTGTAAGCAATATCTGGAGCGTATGAGTAAAATGGGGATGACCCTGGAAATTGAATTAGGAATCACAGGAGGAGAAGAAGACGGAGTAGACAACACTGATGTTGACGACTCTAAATTATACACTCAGCCAGAAGAAGTTGCTTACGCATATGAAGAGCTAAGTAAAGTGAGTCCTCGTTTCACCGTTGCCGCTGCTTTTGGAAATGTCCATGGAGTTTACAAACCTGGAAATGTAAAACTCACACCAAAAATCTTAAAAAATTCTCAAGAATTTATTGCTGATAAATACGGTGTAGAAAACAATCATATTGACTTCGTATTCCATGGTGGAAGTGGTTCTTCGCTAGAAGAAATCAGAGAAGCAATTGGTTATGGAGTTATAAAAATGAATATAGACACCGACCTTCAGTTTGCATATAATGAAGGAATTAGGGATTATATGAATAATAAAATAGAGTATTTAAAAACTCAGATTGGAAACCCGGATGGTCCGGAAGAACCAAACAAGAAATATTATGATCCGAGAAAATGGCTAAGAGAAGGAGAAGTTACTTTTACGAATCGCCTGAAAAAAGCTTTTGAAGATCTTAATAATGTGAATACATTATAAAACAATAAACCAAGCTGAAACTTTTTTTAAACAAACTAAAAAAAGTTTCAGCTTTTTTAATATACTAAATTATGGCTTGGTTTAAGAGAACGCAAAAAGGGATACAAACCGCTACAGAAGACAAAAAAGATGTTCCTAAAGGACTTTGGTACAAATCTCCTACAGGAAAAATTGTAGATGCAGAGCAGCTAGAAAAAAACTTCTATGTTAGTCCGGAGGACGGATACCACGTAAGAATAGGAAGTAAAGAATATTTCGAAATATTATTTGACGATAACAATTTTGAAGAGTTAGACAAAAACTTAACTTCTAAAGATCCTCTTAAATTCGAAGACAAAAAGAAATACCCAGATCGATTAAAAGAAGCACAAAAGAAAACAAACCTAAAAGATGCTGTAAGAACAGCCGTAGGAAAATCCAATGGTAATGATTTGGTGATCGCTTGTATGGATTTTGCTTTTATTGGAGGTTCAATGGGAAGTGTTGTTGGTGAAAAAATCGCTCGTGCTGCTGATCACTCATTAAAAAACAACATTCCGCTGCTTATCATCTCCAAATCAGGAGGTGCCAGAATGATGGAAGCTGCGCTTTCCTTAATGCAGCTAGCTAAAACTTCTGCCAGACTTGCTCAGTTAGCAGATGCAGGAATTCCATACATTTCACTATGTACAGACCCGACAACAGGAGGAACTACTGCTTCATTCGCTATGTTAGGAGATATTAACATTGCAGAACCCGGAGCACTTATTGGATTTGCTGGTCCACGCGTAGTAAGAGACACTACCGGAAAGGAACTTCCAGAAGGCTTTCAAACTTCTGAATTCCTGTTAGAACATGGATTCTTAGATTTTATCACCCCTAGACATGAATTAAAGAAAAAAATTAACTTATATCTGGATTTGGTATTAAACAGACCACTAAGTCAAAACTAATTAAGACTTTTAAGATAAAAGTACACTATAAAAAAGGTTCCGAATAAAAACTCGGAACCTTTTTATTTATATTCAATGCCTATTTTTCTTTCTACAAAATAATTTCTTTTTCTTCTCCATCTGCATTGGTAAATATGGCTTTATTATCACAGCTACCATCTCCATAATCCAAAGTTCCACTTCGCTCTCCTCGCACTAATTCCATTACACCACTAACAATAAATCTACAACTTGCCTCTCTTCTAAGTGGAGTCGTAATCGTAGTACTATTTTTAGTTCCATCTGCAAAATTAGTTTCCCATGCGCCCGTAATCTCAAAAACATTATCTCCCCAATTTCCATTATACGCACCTTCTATCCATTCTCTTTTCTTAGTCCCTATTCTGGAAGCTTGCGTTCCGTCTTCAAAAATCATCGTCACATCCATCTCCATAGTATATTGTGGATTCCCATTCTCATTTTCTCTTTGCCTAGTAATTGTTTTAGATCCTACAAACTGAGTACCATCTACATAAAAATCTTCAAAACTATACATTATAACAATCGTCTTTGCTTCCAGATCCAATCCATAAGACATCAACATTTTTCCTTTTAGCACATGACCATTTCTAACTTCACAACCCTCTGTCCCAAAATCCATGACCATTTTTTTTGACGTACTG
Organism: Aquimarina hainanensis; assembly: GCF_042684685.1. Lineage (NCBI taxonomy): Bacteria > Pseudomonadati > Bacteroidota > Flavobacteriia > Flavobacteriales > Flavobacteriaceae > Aquimarina > Aquimarina hainanensis. The sequence continues at coordinate 32,204 of NZ_JBHULX010000019.1, forward strand.
GTCAACTCTATAGATACTGTCACACAATCAGGAAGTCCCCATCCTCCTTTATATGTTTTTTCTTTTTGTAGCTGCCCTTCGAACCCCTGCAATACGATATCACTAATAACTTCTATACCATTATCAACCTTTGCAGTCAAAGCTGCCTCATCGATCGTAACGGTTTCATCTGTCGTTTTAGCATCATCATCACTACACCCAATAACTCCTAAGAAAGCTATTACAATTCCGAATTTAAAAAACCAATTTCTCATAATCATTTAATTTTATTGTTACTCATTTAAGACTCAGGGGAATAGAAAAGGTTTAAATAAAAAACGTTTTTTTTATTCAAAAAGTATTAGTAACTCAAAAAGTATTATATTTGCCAGCTAATAATAGATATTTTATTATACATAAAAATCATTAAAACTAATATTGGAATGTATTTAACAAAAGAAACGAAAGAAGAGATTTTCGCAAAACACGGTAAAGGAAAAGCAGATACAGGATCTGCAGAAGGTCAAATCGCTTTATTTACCTACAGAATTACTCACTTAACCGAGCACTTAAAAAAGAACAGAAAAGATTTTAACACTGAGCGTTCTCTAGTAAAGTTAGTAGGTAAGCGAAGAGATCTACTTGATTACCTAAAGAAGAAAGATATCATGAGATATCGTGCGATTGTAAAAGAATTAGGTTTAAGAAAATAAAGAACAAGAGAGAGAGGCTGCGCGCCTCTCTTTTTGATTATACGTCAATTTATAATTGACTTATATATAATAAATTTCAAAGGTTTTTGTTTTTTTTTAATAAAGACAAAAAACACAAATAAACGCCTTGGTTTTTCATTGGTACAAACAACAACCACAACAACACAACCTTGTCCGCCAAAGAAAGACGGAAAAAACCAATGTTTAATTAAGCCTGTAAACATAGACAGGCTGAATCAAAAAAATATATGATTCCAAAAGTGTATAAAGAGGTTATCGACTTAGGAGATGGAAGAGAAATCTCCCTCGAAACCGGAAAATTAGCAAAACAAGCTCATGGGTCTGTTGTTGTTAAAATGGGAAATGCTATGCTACTATGTACTGTTGTTTCTTCTTATGAAGATGGTACAGTAGATTTCCTTCCTTTAACTGTTGATTATAGAGAAAAATTTGCTGCTGCAGGACGTTATCCTGGAGGGTTCTTTAAAAGAGAGGCAAGACCTAGTACGGAAGAAATTTTAACAATGAGATTAGTGGATCGTGTTTTACGTCCATTGTTTCCAAAAGATTATCACTCAGAAACTCAGGTAATGATACAACTGATGTCACATGATGAAAATGTGATGCCTGATGCATTAGCAGGATTAGCTGCTTCTACTGCACTTCAGCTATCTGATATTCCTTTTGAAACCCCTATTTCTGAAGTTCGTGTTGCTAGAATTGATGGAGCATTTGTTATCAATCCAAGCAGAGAGCAATTAGAAAAAGCAGATATCGATCTTATGGTTGGGGCATCGGCTGATTCTGTAGCGATGGTAGAAGGAGAAATGGATGAAGTTTCTGAAGAAGAAATGACTGAAGCGATCAAATTCGCCCATGAAGCTATCAAAATACAATGTGATGCACAGATACGATTAGCAGAAGCTGTTGGAAAAAAAGAAACCAGAGAATATACTCCGGAAGAAAACGACGAAGAATTAGCTACTCAAATTCATGAAGCTGCTTATCAGAGATGTTATGACATTGCTAAGCAAGGATCTTCTAAAAAAGAACGAGGATTAGCTTTTTCTGAAGTAAAAGAAGAAATCTTAGCTACTTTCTCTGAAGAGGAAATCGAAGAGAAAGGAGAACTAATCGCTAAATATTTTAACAAAGCACACAAAGAAGCTGTTAGAAACTTGGTCCTTAACGAAGGAATTCGTCTGGACGGAAGAGCAACTACTGAAATCAGACCTATCTGGTGTGAAGTAGATTACCTTCCTTCTACACATGGTTCTTCTATTTTTACTAGAGGGGAAACACAAGCACTAGCAACTGTAACATTAGGAACTTCCAGAGAAGCAAATGTTATTGACTTACCAACATTCCAATCAGAAGAGCGTTTCTACCTGCATTATAACTTCCCTCCTTTCTCTACCGGAGAAGCAAGACCACTACGTGGTACTTCGAGAAGAGAAATAGGACATGGTAACCTGGCACAACGTGCGCTAAAGGGAATGATTCCTGAAGATTGTCCATATACTGTTCGTGTCGTTTCAGAAGTATTAGAATCAAATGGTTCTTCTTCTATGGCAACAGTTTGTTCGGGAACAATGGCACTTATGGATGCCGGTGTGAAACTAAAGAAGCCTGTTTCTGGAATTGCCATGGGACTTATCAGTGACGGAGAAAAATACGCTGTATTATCTGATATCCTTGGAGATGAAGATCACTTAGGAGATATGGATTTTAAAGTAACCGGAACTGCGGATGGTATTACAGCTTGTCAAATGGACATCAAAATAAAAGGATTATCCTATGAAATTTTGGTAAATGCCCTAAAACAAGCCAGAGAAGGAAGACTTCATATACTAGAAAAACTTACAGATACCATAGAGCAACCAAGCGAAACAGTTAAGGCACACGCTCCAAAAATGGTAAAAGTAACTATTCCTGAGTCTTATATTGGAGCAGTTATCGGACCTAGCGGTAAGGTAATTCAGGAAATGCAGAAAGAAAGCGGTACAACAATTGTCATCGAAGAAGATGGTGATTTTGGTATTGTAGAAATTCTCGGAGTAGACCAAGAAGCTATTGACTGGGTAATCTCCAGAATTAACGCAATTACTTTCAAACCGGAAGTAGGTAGCGTATATGAAGTAAAGGTAGTGAAGATCCTAGAATTCGGAGCTGTTGTAGAATATGTAGAAGCACCAGGAAATGAAGTATTACTTCACATTTCTGAATTAGCTTGGGAGCGTACAAATAATGTAACAGATGTAGTAAATATGGGAGACCTTATCGATGTGAAGTATTTTGGTATTGATCCAAAAACCCGCAAAGAAAAAGTATCCAGAAAAGCTCTTCTACAAAGACCTCCTAGAAAGGAAGGAAAACCAGGTGGAAATCGAGACAACAGAGATAATCGAAAGCCAAAACCTGAGAAAAAAGAAAGTTAATCTTTATTCAATATTTATATTCAAAAGAAACACCTTTTACATCAGTACAAAGGTGTTTTTTTTATTCGCACATTCCTTGAAATCTCTATAAAAAACAATAGTTATCAGATATTTAACTATTTAAAATTAAAAAAAAATTATTTTTTTGTAACATTTATCCTTCTTCTTACGTATAATAATTGAATAGCCCTAAAATATTCATAATTAAATTTCTAGGAGACATATAGATGAGACAACTAAAAATTACGAAGCAGGTTACCAATCGTGAAACCGCATCGCTAGATAAGTATTTACAAGAAATAGGAAAAGTAGATCTTATTACAGCAGATGAAGAGGTGGAATTAGCACAACGGATAAAGGCAGGAGATGAAAGAGCGCTTGAAAAACTCACGAAAGCTAACTTGCGATTTGTGGTTTCTGTTGCTAAACAATACCAAAACCAGGGTCTAACACTTCCGGATTTGATCAATGAAGGAAACTTAGGACTTATTAAAGCGGCTAAAAGATTTGATGAAACCAGAGGTTTTAAGTTTATCTCTTATGCTGTATGGTGGATTCGTCAATCTATACTACAGGCGCTTGCAGAGCAATCACGTATTGTACGTCTGCCACTGAACAAAATTGGTTCTATCAACAAAATAAACAAAACATATGCCTTCTTAGAGCAGTCTCATGAACGCCCTCCAAGTGCTGAAGAAATTGCCAAAGAATTAGACATGACCATTAATGACGTTAAGGAATCAATGAAAAATTCAGGACGTCACGTAAGTATGGATGCTCCTCTGGTAGAAGGAGAAGATTCTAACCTATATGATGTATTAAACTCTGGAGAATCTCCAAATCCGGATAAACAATTATTACACGAATCCCTTCGTACCGAAATAGAGCGTGCTCTGGAAACATTAACTCCTAGAGAAGCAGATGTTATTCGATTATATTTCGGTCTTGGAGATCAACATCCCATGACATTGGAAGAAATTGGAGAAACCTTTGATCTAACCAGAGAACGTGTTCGTCAGATTAAAGAAAAAGCAATAAGAAGACTAAAACATACGTCTAGAAGTAAAATATTAAAGACATATTTAGGATAAATTCCTAAATTGCAGTTACAAACAGTTTATAACATAACTGTTCGTTTTTTGATTGATGAATGACCTCCGGATTGATTACCCGGAGGTTTTTTCATATAACACACTTATCACGCCTAAGTGTGTTTATTCGTCAACCCCAGTGTTTTCAACGGTTTCAACAAATAATCAAGAAAGAAATCATGTCGAAAACGCTTCTACGAATCTTAAAAGTAAACAGAAAAGTAAACAGAAAAGTAAACACTATGAAAGTGAAGTATACTGGACCATTTATTTATTGTGGAGGAGGAAAGCTTGATGATTGGGACGAAAAAACAGAAGAAGAAAAAAAGGAAGCTCTAAACAAGGATTGGCTTGTTTATTGGAGGTTTCGCCATCCTGTTACTGGTATTTTAACTAGACAAGATGACATTAAAATAGGAAATGGATACAAAACCAAGGAAGAACGCGAAAAGATACTCTTGGCAGTAAAAAAAGAGCTAGAAGATGCACTAAAAAAAGGTCACAATCCCTACGAACAAGAAGAAAAGGAAAAAGAAAGCGCAATTATTGATGAAAACACAGTTGTCTCTGTAAAGGAAGCCTTCGACATCTCTTTAGGTGTAATAAAAACAAATGTCAGCAAGGAATACTATAAAGATATAGAGCGCTGTTCCAAAAGATTAATATCATTTCTAGAGAGAAACAAATTATCAACTAAAAACATTAAAGACGTTAGCAAAGTACATATCGTAAGACACCTTTCTGATGTTGCACTTAAGGTAAGTGCTAAATCTAGAAACGACGAAAAAACATTTTTATCTTCACTTTTTAACCAATTAGAACTTGAGCTATTAATAGATACTAACTTCGTCAAAGAGATTCCAAAGTTAAAACATAGAAAAAAGAGATCTTTAACATATTCAGATAAACAGGAATTACAAATTCAGAATCATCTTAAAAATACCGATGAGCAACTATTGCTTTTTGTATATTTCGTATCATATACCTTCTTTAGAGAAATTGAGACTTGTCGAATTAAGATAAAAGACATCAACTTAGAAGACAACCTTATTGTTTGTGAAAAAATAAAACAAAAAGATGTCAAAACTAAGCGCATTCCCTCTATTGTTAAACCGCTCCTTGTCGAATATCTCAACAACAACAAAGGCTATTCTCCTGATGATTATTTATTTACTAAGAAAGGTATTGGTAAATGGGAGCGTGATGACACTGGAAGAAGAGATTACTTCACTAGGAAATATAACAGACTTGTAAAGAAGCCGCTGAAAATATCTGCTGGGTACCATATGACCTCCCATAGACATACGGTGATAACAAGATTATTTAAAACGTATCTTTCTAAAGGGTTAAACAAACATGCCGCAATAGATAAGCTAAGCTTAATAACTGGGCATTCCTCTAACGCAGTATGGCACTACATCCACAATCTAGATGCTGAGTTGCCTGATGATTGGTCAGATGATGCAGCAGCGAAAAATCAATAGCATAGGCGCTATTGATGAAACAGACCAGTGATTCATTTGATATTAGGCGAGTGAAATTGTATTTTTTTTCGTGTAAATATTTGCACGATTCAGAATTATTTATTAATTTAGCACTAACAAAATAATAAAACCGAACCCCGATGCGAGAATAGTGGGAATATAAAAATGAAAAATCTTAGAGAAATTGCATCCAACAACAATTTAGTATTTATTGAAACAACAGACGGATCAAACGGATACCCTAGCAATATTAAAGGAGCTATTATTGGTTTTGAAAATTATGAAGAAGCTAAAAAACTGTCTGATAGATTTCCGGGTCTGTCCATAGAATCTTTTTTTAAAAGAGATGGATGGAATTTTTACAAAAGAACCAACCAAAAATGTTTTGAACCATTCCAGAACTCTGAGGAAGATTATGGAGATAATCATAATCTATTTACAACAGATGAGAATTTTTACGAAGATGAAATAAAGCCACTACTTGAAGAAATGGGAGATTTAACTTCTCTTAAGGAGTTAATTTCTGCTAAAGAAGAGATTCTCGAAGAAATTCAAGCCTTAGAAGAAGGAGAAGCAGTCATAACATACGAAGGAAGATATTTTGAAACAATTAAAACTGAATCAATGAGTTTTTATAATGATACCAAAACCCACGTAATAGGTGTCATTTATAGAGAAAAATAAAAATTCTCCTCCTCACATAGTTCTAATGTGAGGAGGTAAAAAAATTATCACCAAACTCTAAAAACCAAAACGTAAAATGGAACAATTAAAACTGAATACAGGTCAAACAATTACCAATAAATTTGAACATGAAATTTGCCAAACTTATTCGGAAGCTATAGCGCTGGGAATAAATAAATATGAATGGAAAGAAGATGAGATCCTAGAACGAGAAGAGAAACTTTCTGTTCAAGTTGAAGATCTAAAGATAATTCATTTGCGGCTTGATTGCCTCGTTGTAGATACAGGTAGCAATGATTACATTTTTTACATAAATAAATATGAATAAATTCACACTTCAAGAAGGAGGGATATTTATAACTCATAACATCCCTCCTTTGCTAACTATTCAAATTATCACTAATGATAATGATGAGTACGATAAATTTAATGATCTCTATGATATTTTTTCTTTTAGGGGGAATCAATTCGTTTTTTTGGTTGTTGAGGCTGATACAGATTTAGAACATATAGAAGATTATAGTTTATACAGATCTATTATCAAAAGAGCCTTTAAATGGTATAAGAATCAAGTGTACATTGAAAGGCATGAAAAGAAACGAATATTTGAAGATGAAAACTATGTATTACAGAGATCTGAAGAGATGAACCATTGGGTTTGTGCTGCTAAAAAAGAAGGAATCGTGGTTATTTTTCAGGAGGGAAACTTTAACGAAACCCAAAAAATGGTTTATTTAGAAGATTTTCCAGAACCTGATGTGATGACTATAGCTAGACAGCAACGGCTAATTGGAGAATGGCTTATGCTAAATCATTCTGAAAAATTGTAATTATTACAGTTAACACTAAAAATAAATAAATAGTATGGGAAATGAGAAAGTTAAAATTCAGAATGTTTTGTTGCAAAAAAGAATAGAAATAGGAATGGCAATTAATAAAGAGATCAAAAAACAATCTATTCCCATTGAAGAGATCGAAAGACAATCCATCTCAAAAAGAATTATTTACAACATTATACAAGGTAAAGGGTATACCATAGATAGTTTACATCAAGTAATTAGGGTTTTAAGAAAAAACAATCCAAATTTTAAAATAACCGTGTAATTATATACACGGTTATTTGAGGGTAACAAGCTAACTCAAGAGAAAAACTAACACAAATCATCAACAATATGGGCTTTAAAGCAGAACTAGTACTAGACAATAAGGTATATCCGCTATTGCTCTGTGATTATGAGTTCTCACAGACAGCAGATCATACAGGACGCCCCAATCCCTATATTACTGCGGG
>NZ_JBHULX010000019.1:39960-41849 GCF_042684685.1 Aquimarina hainanensis
ACAACCTTCTTTAATGAAGAAAGGAACCATCACCATCTATAAATACGATTTGAGTGCCGTAGAAACGACTATTAATTTCTATAATGCACATGGATTACACTACCACTTAGAGTTTGATGCCAATTCGGCACAGGCTGCCTATATCGATTTTAGAATTGGTGCAGGAGAATTACATCTTAATGAGTTGATCCATGAGAATAAATGGAATCCAGAGAGACATCAGGCGTTAGTGACACCAAAGGAGATTCATAAGGCAAATGACACTGATTCTGATATAAAAAAAGATGAATCTATACAGCGCTATCCAAATAAAATAAACTTTAATAATGTTGAAACAAAAGAAGACAAGGAAAGGTTATTAAGCCAAACGATTGAATGGTTTGGTTTTGTGAAAAAATTTGGAAGAAGCATGAATATTCATCCAGCTAGTGTTATTGATTTTTACTCAGCGCCAGAAACAGAAAAATCATTTACTGAAAAACTTATTAATACGCTCGAGAACATGATTGGTGGTGATTCTGATGATCACCATAATGTAGATATTCCAGACGATATTGGTAATTTCGTAAGAATTGGTTATTTTAAGAACGTTAGAGATCATGCAGATATTTATAGCGCAACTAGTGTGCATTTCCAAGGTAATCATAACGCTGAAAATAAATACCGTATTAGTATCAGATCTCATGACATTGGATCAGGCACCCCGCAAGCTATTGTTTACATGTTTTTCACTGGTCAAAATAGGAAGTTTTATGAAGAAATCACAACAAGAATAAACGCTTACGAATACACAAAAGTCAAAATAACCCCTCATAAAAAACAATAACAATGAAGTTTTTTAAAGTCATAATAGTATTATTTCTGGTTCTATCTTGTAGCAACAACGAGACATCATTTGATAATTCTTTATTGGTAGGGAATTGGTCCAGTTTACGTAAAGGTAATTATCAGGAATATTATTTTGACGGAGAAACAATGTATCTTTATGACTTAAATACTGATAATATAGTAAAGTATAAGTACACCATTAAGGGAGATTCCATATACAGATCTTTTATTCACCCGGATCTGAAAAATTCTGAATCAAAATATTTCAGCCGTGTAGTCAAATTTGATGATGATCAACTTACTTTGAGAACAAAAGTCTTACATAGAATTAACAGTATAAACACTCTTGAAATGTTTCTTAAAAAAGAAATAGACTCAACTACTTATTATAAATATTTATATAAAAGAGAAGCCTTGCTGAAAGATAATTGGTAAGCTAGTTTGCGGACATCATCAAAAAAAGCACCACAATAATAGTGATGCTCTTTATAGATTGACGATAATCAGTCGTCAATCCCTTTGGCGGGGCTAATATATAAACTAAGGCGGTATTTTTCGCCTTTTTCGTCTGAAAAGTCCTCTCCTTCTCTTTTTTGGAATAGTGTCGGAAATAATTGTTTCCGGAGAGAAATTCAACTTTCCTCCTTTCTTCAATTTTGCATCGACATGATTATCTATTTTAATACTTTCTTTGTTTGCTAGCCTAAGAATGTTTGATTGCAAAGTGTCTAAGACTACTTTTTGATGTTCATATGACCTCTGTAGCTCCTCGTATTTTCCTTTTAACAAGTTAGATTCTTCTTTTGCTGAATCAAGCTTCTTATCGAATATTTTCCATCCAAGGAAAAAACCAATTGCCAAAACAATAGCACTAGATATAAAGTGCCTAACCAAGGGAATCTTTAATATTGATGCTACTACCATTACCATAGTAAAGGTTTTAATTTTTTAATCGCGTATTTCCCCGGGCATGCCGTGGGGGAAGTTTGCCTATGATATCTAACTCCTACAATATTCAGGTAAGCGCTCAATGAATCTTGCAGACGTTTCGCAGACTGTAG
>NZ_JBHULX010000021.1:0-352852 GCF_042684685.1 Aquimarina hainanensis
GTATCAATTGTTAATTCCCCGGAAGTGGTATCCGTAGCCGTATTACCAGCTGTATCCGTGGCTGTAGCCGTTACATCATAGGTCCCGTCAGGACTGATCTCATTGCCCGCAGGAATTGTTAAGCTCCAGGTATTGTCGCCATTGTCTACCAGATTCCCGTCTCCTTCGCTATAGGTAACTCCATCTACCGTTACTGTTAAGCTGTCTGAAGAATCCGCTGTACCTGTGATCACCGGAGTTGTATCATTGGTGGTCTGACTAACCACTGTTGGAACTGTAGGCGCGACTGTATCAATTGTTAATTCCCCGGAAGTGGTATCTGAAACAGAAATACTTCCAGAAATTGAAGTAGCCGTCACATCATAGGTGCCGTCAGGACTGATCTCATTACCCGCAGGAATTGTTAAGCTCCAGGTATCATCCCCGTTATCTACTAAATTCCCATCTCCTTCGCTATAGGTAACTCCATCTACTATCACTGTTAAAGTTGTAGACGAATCATGTGTACCCGTGATCACCGGGGTGGTATCATTGGTGGTCTGACTAACCACGGTAGGAGTTACGATATCACGATAATCCACATCGCCTCCTGAATTTACATCTCCATCTGCATCAGGAAAATTATCTGTCTGCGTATTATCAAAACTACCATTGACATCGGCATAACTATCCCCATTATCATAACTATTATCTAACCCATTAACTCCAACGGTACCACTTAAAGTGAGCCCTGCTTCAGTCGTATCTGTTGCTCCATCATTATCCGAATCTAAATCCAGATAATCCGGTTCATCTGTACCATCTGTATTGACAGGAGTTAATCCTTCATTACCGGACCCTTCATATGCATCATCTAACCCATCGTTATCTGTATCATTTCCAGAAGGAGCTATATACCCTGTTGTCGATTGGGCTTCTATATTATCAGGAATACCATCATTTTCTGAGTCTAAATCTAAATGATTAGGTATAAGATCTCCATCTGTATCTAACATACATGCACCCGAAGTCTTTGTTATATTTACATCAATTGCTGTATTAAAGACAAATTCTTCAACTAAGAGAATCTCTAATATATCTCCTTCATTCAAGGACACTGACACAAAATTAATGTGGGGAGCTCCTGAATATACATTTTGTTGTTGTCCTATTTTAGTTCCATTTTTATAAATTAGAATATGATCATCTCCATTTGTCAAATCTATTTGGTACGTTCCTACTTCTTCAGTTCTTATTTCTTTTTTAAATAGAATAGCAAAATCATCTTCTCCATCAGCTAATATTGTTCCTGTATAATCGTCTATATCAACATTTGAATTACTCACAGCAGATCCCCAACCGGAAAAATTAATATTGAATGCTTGGTTTGTTCCTGCAAACTCTGAGTAGGTAAACCTACCTATTTCCGTATAACTAGCAGTTGGAAAAGATGTCGAAGAAGAAACCTCTGTCCAAGCATCAAAAACAGCTGCATCATAAACCGTTGCGAAATACCCTTCGAGACTCAATATAGAAGAAGGTTCACAAGTTCCTAATTCATTTATATCCAATATCCCATCATTATCATCATCCAAATCTACAATATCCGGAACTCCATCTCTATCTGTATCAGTTGGACACACTGAAGAATCAGTATTATCAGTGACTGCCGCTACAACTCCTGTATCATAAGCCGCAGCAATTACAGATCCATCTGCATTTACTTCTCCTTCAGCAACAGTTAACGGATCACCAGTTCCATATTGTCCTCCATCTCCTCCATCGGCATTGTATAGCCCATATGCTTCATTCGCATCTGAACATCCATCATCATCACTATCTAATTCTAAATGATCTGGAATCGTATCTCCATCTGTATCTATATTTGCACATGTATCTGACTTTCCTGATACGGTAAAATTTTCAATAGTAAAGGCACCACGCGAAACAGTTATTTTGTAATCTTCCAATGGAATTGTTCCTGTATAAACCGTTGATCCATTATGAATATATGTCATATTTCCTGCTGCATCAACTTCTAGTCTAAAGGTAGTTCCTACAATAGAAGGCGCGTGCCACCCACTAACCGTAGCTCCATGACGTACATACATTCCATTTGAACCATTGAACTGGAATTTATACCCTTTATCATCCCACGTAGCTCCAGTTATTTCAGTTCCGCTTACTGGAAAGAATCCAATCATTCCATTCGAAGCAGATGTAACCGTTCCTTCCATTACAAGTGGCAAAGTAAATGTTTGATCAGAATACGCTGTTGACCAAGCTGCTCCAGTTACATCCAATGTCGTAGAAACAGGAGATGATACATTTGCAGCTGCCGTTCCATGCCAAGTCATATCGCCTGGATTGGTGGTTTCAATAACATTACAATCCTGCTCGTCCGTATCTAATATTCCATCATTATCATCATCAATGTCAACCACATCGGCAACTCCATCTCCATCGGTATCTGTACATGCATTTTGAGTATCATCTAATGCATATTCATTATATGTTGATGTATAATTTATAGTTCCTGTAGTACCATCTTCGAACTGATCTAACAGACCATTTCCATTAGCATCTGTTCCTGTATTATAGTTTACAATATCATTATTAGCTATGACAGTATTTCCTGCTTCAACACTGTCACTACATCCATCTCCGTCACTATCCAAATCTAAGTGATTATATGCGGTATCCGAATCATTATCAACTGAACAATTTTCTTTTGGATGAAGGCTTGGTTTAAAAGTAGTTGCTACCTTCGGAACAATTTCATAAATACGATTATAATACGTTGCTCCTGAAACTCCTAGCAATCGATATCTACTATATTTTTGCCCTGTTTGTGTTAAGGTATAAGTATATGTATTATTTGTAGTTTCCGTTTCATTTAGCACTCCTGTCACATCAACCCAATTAGTACCATTATAGCCTTGCCATTTAAACGTTGCAGAAGTTCTGAAAATACTATAGTTGAAAACAACATCAATCTCAGAAAGTTCTACTGGAAATGCCATTTCTAACTCATAGACAGTCTCTCCTGTGATATCCGTATTTAATGCTCCGTAAGAAGCTATATCATTTAGTACTCCATCATATAATTCAGAAAACTGATATGCGGCATTCGTACTGTAGTTGGTCAGTGTAGTAGTTACATCAGTTATTGCCACCTCACTAGCTGTATAATAACAACTTGGGGATTCCACTGCGTCTAAAACCCCATCATTATCATCATCTATATCACTTAAATCATTAATTCCATCTTCATCTGTATCAGTACAAGCATTTAAGAAATTACTTAGTCCATATTGAGCATATGTAGACGCATAATTTATGTTCCCTGTTGTTCCATCTTCGAACTGATCAAGCAATCCATTTAAGTTGGCATCAGTACCTGTATTATAGTTTGTTGTATCATTGCTAGCCACTAGGGTATTCCCAGCTTCAACACTATCACTACATCCATCGCCATCGCTATCTAAATCTAAATGATTTGGAATAGTATCATTGTCTGTATCTAAATTCTCACTACAACCAAAGTTTACAAAATCTATTCCAAAAAACTCTCCTCCTGCACCACAATCAGAAACTGCACCAGTGATTGTTTCAACTTCAATTTTGATTTGATCCAAATCTGCTAGAACCGTTGCTAAACTTGCTCCCCATTCTGCTACAGTTAAAGGTACTGAAAAAGATTGCCATCCAGTATTTGCTAATCCTGTTACTGATAGTTCTGTTGTTACCTGAGTTCCTCCGCCTGAAAGCACTAGTGTTAAAGATGTTATACTTTGGCTACCACTTCCATCCATTGTTGCATTGATCCATTCAAAAGAAAAGTTTCCTCCTAATGTAGCAAGTGCATCTCGGTTCATATTATTTGGTGACTGAAAGTCGGTATTATTTGACCCTCTATCAAACTGAATTAAATATCCTCCTCCACTAGGGCTATTTGCTACATTACCTAAAAGACAAGATACGGCTGCATCCGTATTATGGTTTGCTGGATCTGTTCCTACACTATCAACAATCTCCCAACTTTCACTAGTACTATCGAATGAGAATGACACATTTGCTGACAAACACTCTCCTTCATCAACATCCAAAATCCCATCATTATCATCATCTATATCAATTAAATCACCAACACCATCACCATCAGTATCTAAGCAAACACTTAATAAGTTATCAATTGCGTATCCATAAGTTGATGTATAGTTAATATTACCTGTCGTACCATCTTCAAACTGATCTAATAATCCATTATTATTTGCATCAGTTCCTGTATTATAATTTGTAATATCATTATTTGTAACTAAGGTATTTCCTGCTTCAACACTATCACTACATCCATCTCCATCACTATCTAAATCTAAATGATTATACACTGTGTCTGTATCTGCATCTTCACTACAGCTATTTTTAGGGTGTAAGCTAGGTTTGTATGAGGTCCCTACTTTTGGAACAATCTCATAAATACGGTTATAATATGAAGTCCCTGAAACTCCTAATAATCTATACCTAGTATATTTTTGACCTGTTTGTGTTAAGGTATATGTATATGTATTGTTTGTTGTTTCTGTTTCATTTAATACTCCTGTTACATCCGTCCAATTACTACCATCATACCCCTGCCATTTAAATGTTGCTGCCGTTCTGAAAATACTATAATTAAAAACAACATCAATTTCCGACAGCTCTACTGGGAATGCCATTTCTAACTCATAAACGGTTTCTCCTGTTATATCAGTATTCAAAGCACCGTATGATGCTATATCATTCATCACTCCATCATACAGCTCAGAGAATTGGTAAGCAGCATTTGTACTATAATTCGTTAGGGAAGTAGTTACGTTAACGATAGCAACTTCAGACGAATCATAGTAACAACTTGGTGACTCCACTGCATCTAACACTCCATCGTTATCATCATCTAAGTCACTTAAGTCATTAATACCATCGCCATCACTATCCGCACAGACACTTAAGAAATCACTTAATGCATATTGATTATATGTTGACGTATAGTTTATATTTCCTGTAGTTCCATCTTCAAATTGATCTAGCAATCCATTATTATTGGCATCAGTACCTGTATTATAATTAACAATATCATTATTTACGATAGAAGTATTTCCTGCTTCTACACTGTCACTACAACCGTCTCCATCACTATCTAAATCTAATCTATCTGGAATTGTATCACCATCAGTATCAGTTGCACATGTTGGACTATTATAGCTAGAAAACTGAACGTTATCAAGATATAAATCATTATTCCCTATATGCATATGACGCATTACAATTTTTAAATCCACCGCTCCAGACACAGAAGAAATACCACTGAAAGAATATTCCGTCATTGTACTTCCAATATTCCCAGGAGCTGTTCCTAATAATTGATCACCGATGTAAACATCAAATCCATCTTGAGTTTCATATGCTGCACTCGCACTTAATGATCCTAAATCCATGGTAATCGTAATTTCATCTCCAGGACTCACTGTTACTGACTGCGTTAATGAAACCTCCCAATTGGTATCGTTATTAACTATATAACGTCCACTAGAAGCACTTCCTAATGAAGGAGAAATAGTCCAGCCCGTAGCATCATTCGTAGCAAAATCTCCATTTGTGATGGTAGGAATTGCATCACACTCATCAATATCCAACACTCCATCATTATCATCATCAATATCCACTAAATCACCAATTCCATCGCCATCAGTATCAGTACAAGCATTTGCAGTATCTGTAGTTGCAAAATAGTAGGTTGATATATAGTTTATATTTCCAGTCGTTCCATCTTCAAACTGATCTAATAATCCATTATTATTCGCATCAGTTCCTGTATTAAAATTGGTAATATCATTGTTTGCTATTGGTGTATTGCTTGTTTCCACACTATCACTACACCCATCTCCATCACTGTCTAAATCTAAGCTATTGATTAATGCATCTCCATCTGTATTTTCAGAATAACAAACATTCGCAACTAAACTAAATCCTTCATCACGAAGGTCTGCCACTCCAGCTAAAGCCACATGAGAAGTAGTTAAGCTAAACTCAGTTGGTAATAAATTTGTATTAAATATAATTTTCCAAGTTGGAGGTACTGCATTTTCATATTCTGCTGCTTGGAAAATTGCTTGCCCAGAATTAATAATGGTTCCGTCTGCTATATCAAGCTGATTATCTGGATCAACTACTGTAGCAGTTATAGTCGGTGTCCAAGTAAGTGTTATTGTTTGCTCATCATTATCGTTTTCAGCATCTGTATTCCCTAATAGGTTTGGTCCCCATTCAACAGATTCGATCATTCCTCCTGCTTGAGGAGTAATTGTCATCATTGCTTCATAATCACCTAAATTGGTGTCATCAACAACATAATGTAATCCACCTGCTACTGGAACTATATTGGCTGCAACTAAGGCCGCACTCAAATTATTAAATTGAATATTGAAGTCTGCAATTCCTGAACCTTTGGTGAACGTTCCTTCAATTTGCTGGCTTCCTGCTGTTAAAACAGTATTTGTTACTGCTGCTGCACCTGTTCCACATGACAATTCCTGAGTATCTAATATCCCATCATTATCATCATCAATATCGGCTAGGTCATTAACACCATCACCATCCGTATCGGAACAAGCATTGGCCAAATTGGTTGTGGCATAATGATACGTTGACGTGTAATTAATATTTCCTGTAGTTCCATCTTCGAACTGATCTAATAATCCATTGTTGTTTGCATCAGCTCCTGTATTAAAGTTTACTATATCATTATTTGTAGCGAGCGTATTTCCAGCTTCAACACTGTCAGAACAACCATCGCCATCACTATCTAAATCTAAATGATTGTAAACTGTATCACCATCACTATCGGTAGAACAGCTCGATTTTGGATATAACTCCGAAACAAAATTGTTGATATCAAATGTTATCTCTCTAACACCACTATAATAGTTCGTTCCTGCAACTCCATAAATTCTATATTTTTCATAAACCGTATTTGGATTAATTGTATTTACAAAAGTATCCGTTCCATTAGCTACGGTATTATGGGCTTCAGCTACCGATAAATCAACCCATGTACTTCCATTATATCCTTGAAGTTTCACAGTAGAACTCGCATTACTTGTCATATACCAACTTACCATTTCAAAATTAACAGCACTAATAGCAATTGGTGCCGCTGGTGTAATTTCGAAAAGCGTAACGTTAACAATGTTTTGTGTTGGATTGAATGAAGAATAGGTAGCTGAATCATTATCAAAGCTTCTCTCAATTCCTTCATTTGATCTTGTAGTTAACTCTGTAGTTACCTCAGCAGGTATGGCTATTTCCGATTCAGTATAATAACAATCTGGTGATTCTGTAGCATCCAATGCCCCATCGTTATCGTCATCTAAATCAACTAAGTCATTTACTCCATCTCCATCAGTATCAGCACAAAAGTTTAAGAAATCGCTTAGGGCATACTGTGTATATGTTGACGTATAGTTTATATTACCTGTTGTTCCATCTTCAAACTGATCTAATAATCCATTATTATTCGCATCTGTTCCTGTATTATAATTTGTAGTATCATTGTTTGCTATAATTGTATTTCCTCCTTCAACACTATCCGAACAACCATCACCATCACTATCTAAATCTAATCTATCAGGAATAGAATCTCCATCAGTGTCTTTATCTGTAAAAATATCAGTACAATCTCCCGCTGTAATGCCGGTTTGAATATAAGGAGTGGTACCTGTTGGCATTACATTTTCAAGAGCTACACTAATACTCATTCTAAACTCACTTCCTCCACCAGTCCAAGCAATTTGGTTGTATACCCCCGGAAAAATTACTGTAGCGTCACACTCACAACCCGCAATACTATTTCCTACCGTTGCAACTCCTCCCTGTATAATTATAACATCATGAGGGAATGTTGCTCCTGTATTCATTGAACTCATCATCAAACGAGGGTTCAATACTGGCTTATCAAAATCAATAGTATGTGCTCCAACATGATTTGAAGAAATCGAGACATTAGTTGTATTGACAGGAGGACAGAAATCATCCGTTTGGAAAGGTCCATCAAATCCGTGTAAGATACTTGAGGCAACGGTTACGTTTACCAATTCTCCTTTTACTGTAACCACACCATCGATTTCAGTGTAACCATTATTCACATAAGGAGCATCTACCCAACTTACATATTGATATTCTGGGTCAAATTCACAAGAAAAACAAGACCTACCATTCGTAGACTCTTGGTTATCTAAAATTCCATCATTATCATCATCAATATCTATTAAATCTCCAACACCATCTCCATCCGTATCAACACAAACACTTAAAGTATTATCCGTTGCATAGCTATAAGTTGACGTATAATTGATATTCCCTGTGGTTCCATCCTCAAACTGATCTAATAATCCATTACTATTTGCGTCAGCACCTGTATTGTATGTTGACGTATTATTATTTGGAACTAGTGTATTTCCGGCTTCAACGCTATCAGAGCACCCGTCTCCATCACTATCTAAATCTAAATGATTGTATGTAGAATCGGTATCTGTATCGACTGAGCAATTATACTTAGGATATAATGAAGGTTGATATGTACTTGAATCTACCTTAGGAACTATTTCATATATACGGTTGTAATAAGTAGTACCTGAAATTCCTAGCACACGATATTTCGTATATACCTGACCCGTTGGTGTTAATGTATAAGTATATGTATTATTGGTTGTTTCGGTTTCGCTTAGAACTCCAGTTACGTCCACCCATGTACTTCCATTATAACCTTGCCATTTAAAAGTAGCCGATGTTCTGAAAATACTATAATTGAATATCACATCAATTTCAGAAAGCTCGACAGGAAATTCTAAATCTAATTCATATACCGTTTCTCCTGTTATATCAGTATTTAAAGCTCCATAGGCCGCTATATCATTTGTTACCCCGTCATACAACTCAGAAAACTGATATGCCGCATTAGTACTATAATTTGTTAAAGTTGTGGTTGCATTGTTAAAGGCAACCTCATTTTCAGCATAATAACATGAAGATGATTCAACCGCGTCTAAAACACCATCATTATCATCATCTAAATCTGATAAGTCATTAATACCATCACCGTCTGTATCGGCACATACACTTAAGAAATCACTTAATCCATATTGTGCATAAGTCGAGGTATAATTTATGTTTCCTGTAGTTCCATCTTCAAACTGATCTAACAATCCATTTTGATTGGCATCAGTTCCTGTATTATAATTGGTTATATCATTACTGGCTATGGCTGTATTTCCTGCCTCAACACTATCAGAACAACCATCTCCATCACTATCTAAATCTAAATGATCAGGAATGGTATCTCCATCTGTATCAATACTGATACATCCTCCTACAATTGGTACGACCTGATCTCCTTCTAAAATCCGGACTCCATCAACTACAGGATAATTGTAAGCAGCAGACCCTCCTACATGATTATCACTTCCTGAGTGAGCAAAAAATTCTAATCGTTGAGTTTCTCCTGTAGCTGTAAACAATAATCTTTGTTCTTCCCATATCTGATTTCCTTCTCCAAGATAAGGTTGTTCATTACTCGCTTTTGTTTCACTACCAAATAAAATGTCATATCTGGCATTATCATTTAATGCTGTTGTTCCTTCAATTCCGGCATGGGCTTGATAGAAGACAACCGTATATTCCTGACCAATCGTTAGCCCAGAAATATCCGTATAAAACGATTCTCCAGTCCCGGCATCATTAGTCCAACCTCCAACAAACACACCTCCATCAGGTGATGATGGTGTACCATCGGCAATTCCTCCCCAGGTACCTGAACCCGTTGTTGGCATTGGAGATTGCCATGAATCAGAACTTCCTGTTCCATTGTTCCATCCTCCAGCAGTAACATTACTATTATATGCATCTGTACTGGCAACACCCGCTAAATCCTCAAAAGTTCCATCAACACCTAAATCAACACCTGTGTTACAATTTGAACCTTCATCAACATCTAAAACTCCATCATTATCATCATCAATATCAAGTAAATCTCCTACTCCATCGCCATCGGTATCTGCACAGACGTTTAACAAGTTATTGGTAGCATATGAATATGTTGAATTATAATTAATACTTCCTGTTGTACCATCTTCAAACTGATCTAACAGTCCATTATTGTTTGAATCAGTCCCAGTATTGTAGTTGACAATATCATCATTTGGCACTAAGGCATTTCCAACTTCAACACCATCGCCACAGCCATCTCCATCACTATCTAAATCCAAACTATTAATGGTAGCATCACCATCTGTATTTTCTAGGTAACACACATTTGCTACCAATGAGAATCCTTCATCTCTTAAATCTGCCACTCCTGCTAAAGCCACATGAGATGCATTAATTTGAAATGTAATAGGTAATAAATTTGTATCAAAAACGATTTTCCACGTAGGTGGTGCTCCATTTTCGTATTCAGCTCCTTGAAAAATTACCTGTCCTGGACTGATAATAGTACCATCAGCAATGTCCAGTTGATTGTCTGGATCGACAACCCTTGCAGTAACGGCAGGTTCCCAAGAAAGGGTTATCGTTTGCTCATCATTATCATTCTCAGCATCTGTATTTCCTAAAAGGTTTGGTCCCCACTCAACAGTTTCTAATAGACTTCCTGACTGAGGTGTAATGGTCATTGTTGCTTCATAATCTCCTAAATTGGTATCATCAACAATGTAATGCAATCCTCCTGCTACTGGAACAATATTAGCTGCAACCAATGCCGCACTTAAATTTGTAAACTGAATGTCATAATCAGCAATGCTTACTCCATTAACAAAAGTACCTTGTATTTGTTGGCTTCCAGCTGTTAGTACAGTATTTGTAACTGTTGCTGTACCTACACCACAGCTTAATTCCATTGTATCCAATGCCCCATCATTGTCATCATCAATATCTATTAAATCATTTACTCCATCTCCATCTGTATCTGCACATGCGTTTAAAACTGAAGAAGTCGCATAAAAATAAGTAACTGTATAATTAAGTGTTCCGGTAGCTCCATTTTCGAACTGATCTAATAATCCATTGCCATTAGCATCTGTTCCTGTATTGTAATTTGTTGTATCATTATTAGCTACTGATGTATTTCCTGATTCCACTCCATCACTACATCCATCTCCATCACTATCCAAATCTAAATGATTTAATATGGCATCTCCATCACTATCGGAAGTACAGGTTGCTTTTGGGTGTAATCCTCTCACATATCCTGAAGCTACTGTTGATGTAATTTCTCCAATGGTGGTCGAAGCAACTGTTGCTCCTCCATTAACACCTAGTATTCTGTAATATTTATATTCATTTGAATTCGAACTAGTAAACACTTTATCAGAAGTTGTAGCCATATCAACCGCTGCACTGGCATCTACCCATGTATTTCCATCTATTGAACCTTGCAATTTTGCCGTTACTCCAGCTCCCCATGTTGTGTTGTTAACTAAAGTAACATCAGCTAATTGAACTAACGATGGGTATTCGATTTTAAAAAGCTCTTCTCCCGCAATATTTTGCCCTGCATTAAAATTAAAGGTATATGTTGAAGCTCCATCGTGTAATAATTGAATATCACCATCCGATTGATCATCATCAGGACTTATTAAATTGGTAGTAATTTTTTCTATTTGATTTATTTCATCAATTGTATAATAGCAATCCGAAGATTCTATCTCATCCAATACCCCATCATTATCATCATCTAAATCTACTAGGTCTACTATCCCATCACCATCTGTATCAGCACAACCATCAATATTTTCAGTAATCGCATATAAATCATAGGTAGATTCATAGTTAATATCTCCTGAAGTTCCATTTTCATAAATATCCAACAAACCATTGTTATTAGCATCGGTTCCCGTGGGATAGTTAGTAATATCATTTCCTCCCAAGGCTGTATTACCAGCTTCTACACTATCACTACAACCATCTCCATCACTATCCAAATCTAATCTATCGGGTATCGTATCACCATCAGTATCTATATCTGTTGGTGGTATTTGTACAGGACTACATACTGGTAAGTCAATGTCAATAGATTCATTTGCATAAGTAGTTCCATAAATATCATATTGAGTATAATAAAAGGTATAAGGATTGTTTTCATCTGCTTCTACATAAATATCTAAGTACCCCGCATTTGCAGGTGCTGTAGAAGGATTGGTCATTAAATCTCCACTATGATAATCAGAAGTACCATCGAACTCATTCACAAACTCATTTAACTCTGTAAAAGAAGCTACATTAGGATCTCCGTTTGGAAGTGCTGGTAACCACATTCTATGAGCTCCTTGGTGATTTGTCCATCCAGAGGTTCCTGGTATAAAGATTCTAAAAATGGCTTTAATACTTTGTCCTGGCAAAGGCTTTAATTTTATCGAAACTTGTAAAGAATCATAAGCTACCGACTGGGTGGTAGAATATGTTACTTTACTTGAGTTTTGCAATTGTGTCGTACTTGCTTGAACTGTGTTCGAAGGAGTTTGCCCTGGAGGTATATCAAATTCGACATCAGCAACGTACACCCCATCAACATTTAATCTTCCTGCAAATTTATTTCCTGTTAATGAAAAGTCTGAATATGATGAGACTATTGGTGTACATCCAGAAGGACCTGCTATAGATTCATGAATATCTAATATCCCATCATTATCATCATCAATATCCGTTAAATCCCCTACATTATCACCATCAGTGTCCACACAATTTGTTCTTTCACTATTAGTTGCATACCTGTATGTTGAAGTATAATTAATATTTCCTGTAGTTCCATCTTCAAATTCATCTAATAATCCATTTGAATTGGCATCAGTTCCTGTGTTATAATTAACTATGTCATTATCTGAAATTAAAGTATTCCCTGACTCTACGCCATCACTACATCCGTCTCCATCACTATCCAAATCAACATGATTATAACTATTATCTCCATCTGTATCAATGGTACAATTTTCTTTAGGATGTAAACTTTTAACATACCCCGAAGCAACATTTGAGGTTATTTCTCCAATTGTTGCAGAAGCTACTGTGGTAGTTCCTGTTTCTCCTAAAACCCTATAATACTTATACTTATTAGTATCTGTAATGGTAAACACTTTATTTGCAGTAGTTGCCATATCCGTAATGGCGCTGATATCTACCCAATTTATACCATCTAAAGAACCTTGTAATTTCGTTGTCACTCCAGCCCCCCATGTAGTATTACTTACTAAGGTAATGTCCGCTAACTGGACCAATGATGGATATTCTATTCTAAAAAATTCAGAACCTATTATGTTTTGACTTGCATTAAAATTAAAAGTATATGAAGAAACACCATCATGTAAAATTTGAATATCTCCATCTGATTGATCATCATCGGGACTAGTTAATGTTGAGGTTATTTTTACAATCTCTCCGATTTCAGTTTCGGTATAAAAACAATCTGGAGATTCGTCTTTATCTAAAATTCCATCATTATCATCATCTATATCTGTTAAATCATTTACTCCATCACCATCCGTATCAGCACATAAACTTAAATTACTTGAATTGGCATATATTTTATAAGTATCCACATAATTGATGGTACCTGTTGTTCCATCTTCGAACTGATCTAACAACCCATTTCCATTCGCATCTGTTCCTGTATTGTAATTAACAATATCATTATTAGCAACTGTTGTATTTCCTGCTTCAACACCATCACTACACCCATCTGCATCACTGTCTAAGTCCAGGCTATTGATCAACGCATCTCCATCTGTATTCACTTCATTACAAACATTTGCAATAATACTAAACCCTTCATCTCTTAAATCGGCTATACCCGCCAAAGCGACATGAGATGCATTAATTTCAAATCGAGATGGTAGTAAATTTGTATTGAAAACAATTTTCCATGTTGGTGGTGCAGCATTTTCATATTCTGCTCCTTGAAAGATAGCTTGCCCCGAGTTAATTATTGTACCATCGGCAATATCTAATTGATTATCTGGATCAACAACTACTGCTGTAACTGCTGGATTCCAAGTTAGGGTAATAGTTTGCTCATCATTATCATTTTCTGCATCTGTATTTCCTAATAAATTTGGTCCCCATTCAATACTTTGTAATACGCCTCCTGTTTGAGGTGTAATTGCAATTGTCGTTTCATAATCTCCCAAATTGGTATCATCAACTACATAGTGAATTCCACCTTCTACGGGGACAATATTAGCTGCAACGAGTGCTGCACTTAAATTTGTAAACTGAATATCGAAATCAGCGATACCTGATCCATTTGTAAAGGTTCCTTCAATTTGTTGACTTCCTGCTGTTAATACCGAATTGGTAACTTCAGCAGCTCCATTACCGCACCCTAATTCTGTTGTATCCAAAACACCATCATTGTCATCATCAATGTCTGTTAAATCTCCTATGCCATCACCATCAGTATCCGCACAAACATTGGTTACCCCACTTAAGGCATAATAATATGTAGAAGCATAATTTATAGTACCCGTTGTACCATCTTCGAACTGATCTAATAATCCATTGTTATTAGCATCGGTTCCTGTATTAGAATTTACAATATCGTTATTTGTAACAAGCGTATTTCCTGCTTCGACACTGTCGCTACATCCATCCCCATCACTGTCTAAATCAAGATAATCAGGGATACTGTCTCCATCGGTATCTCTATATGAATAATCTACGGCATTACAAATACTTACTCCATCAATTGTAACATCTGCATATGAACTTATTGTTGTTGAAATGGCTGTAAATTGCAAAGTATGCGAGGTAGCTGTTGCGGTAAATGGTCCTATGTACACTGTTTCCCACCCTGTAAATGAAGGATTCGTAGATGGTAACTCCATTAGTGGTGATGAAATTGTTGTTCCTGCAAAAGTTACATCAATATAACCACTGTTTTGAGCCCAATTTCTTATTAATCCTTGATGAAACCCTACGTAATATGTTTCTCCTATTTGAAGCTCGTTTATGGTTTGAGAAATAGACTCAACATAGTCATCACTATTCCCTACCATTCTAACAAAAGTTCCTCCATCTGGTGATGCTTCTAATAAGCCTGCAACTCCGTCAACAGTACTACTAGCATCTCCTAAATCTGTTGTATTTACGGCTGTCCAATCAGCAGGAATCGTTCCGTTTGGCATAGTACTAGCTGTTCCATCCATTGATCCGTTAAGTACTGATACTTCCCCTAAACACGTACTTGTATAATTTCCGTACTCTGTTGTGTCTAAAGCTCCATCATTGTCATCATCTATATCTGTTCTATTTAGAATTCCATCACAATCCAAGTCTCCCCTTGCCTCTACTAATGTAGTTCCTTCTCCATTTTCACCACTATAACAATCATTAGCTGCATTATAAAAAGCAGCATAATATATTCCTTCGTTAACAGCTGTTGGGTCACTAATTTTATTTGCATTGGTCGCTGGTGTACCTGTATGCCATGTTACTATTGTATTTACTAAACCATTACTAGCTGTTATTGAGGTTAAATCAAATGTTCTTACAGGACAAGAGTTTGAAATATCCGTTGCTGAAAGTGCTGGTGAATTTACCCCTGCCGGACAAGTGAAACATTCATTCTTTGATACTGAAACTGCATCAATTAGCAATAATGAAGATGTTCCTCCTGCTGGGGATAATCTAACATATTGATAATTGCTACCAACAGTCGTTGGAATAGTATATGTTAAAACATCATACACTCCATCAGTTTGTGATGTTGGAGTTATTTCATAAGATTCTGAAGTATAGGTAATATTATCTTCGGAAAAAGCAATGGTCATTCCTCGAGCATAACCGCTCCATCTTCTTGCATAAATGGTAATTTCTGAGCCTCCCGAAAAAGTATCTGTATACGTTAAAACTGTAGCGGTAGTATTATATATACTTGTTCTATTAGCTATGACATCTGTAGCTACTGAAGTAATATCAGGAGCTCCTGAAGCTCCATCGATTGACCCCCAACTAGTATTTGCATTAGGAGTTGCCCCTGTTGCATTTTGAGGGTTATTGATTGATCCATATTCACAATCTACATCTATTGTAATTGGTTTTACACAAGAAATTTCTCCTGTTGCATTTTCTACTTGTACATAAATAGTATAATCTCTAGGAATTGTTAATACCGAAGAATTCGCTACTGACAATTCACCCGTAGTGGCACTAATTTGAAATATTCCTGATAACTCAGAAGGTCCTACTATAGCCCAATTTGCAAGCGTAGACCCAGAACTCACTGTGGCATCTACAATTCCATTCCCAGGATCAGAGACTCCAGTTAAAACGTCTCCATTTGTAATACTTCCTATAACTAATGAAAAAGTTTGGTTATCTCCAATCTCTGGTGGTAATACTTGGTTTACATTCACTAAACCTCCTGAAAACCCATCTTGAGGAGTAGTACTTGTAGAACCTGTACCATGGCTTCCTCCAGAAGCATTTAAAGATATCGCTGCTGGTATTGAAGAACCATTTAAAAACAATGCTCCACCACCACCTCCTCCTCCAGAAGAGTGGTTACTTGTTGCATTACCTCCATTACCTCCTTTTAGAGAAACTGGTATGGTTCCAGAAAAAGTAGTTGCATCGGTATAAAAAGTTCCCCCTGCTCCTCCTCCTGCGGATCCATCTCCTGCACTACTCTGATCTCCATTTTCTCCATTAGCAAGAATACTTCCTCCATTCCCATTAATTTCATTGGCAAAAACGAAAATAATTCCTCCCCCGATTCCTCCTATGGAAACTCCGGCATCGTTACTATCTCCTGCTCCTCCTCCACCTCCCATAATTGGGTATCGAACTACTGTAGGTGTCTGACCTCCTAACGAACTTCCACATCCTCCGAATGCGTCTCCTCCGATTCCTCCTGATTGAATAACATTAGAACCAGCGTATTCACCACCTCTTCCTCCTACTCCAAAGTTTCCTCCACCTGCTCCCGCAGCATTAACCCAGTTTCCTGCTCCTCCTCCATTCGCTTGTTTTCCTCGTTTTCTATCTCCTACAGTAAACTTAGCAACCCCTTCTCCTTTTTGTGCTCCCGAGGTTCCTATATATCCAAGAACACTACTATCTGTTAAGTTCACAGCACCTCCTCTAAATCCAGAATTTGACATATTAATGTTGGCATCTAATTGCAAAACATCTGCTTTCAGGGCTATAACTCCTCCTTTTGTCCCATCAAAAGCCACTCCTGTTATTTCTGAAGTTACTGTTGTTAAAGCATTTGTGGAATAATCTGGGACTTTTATAATTTGAATCGTATTATTTACATTGTAAGAGTTAGTGATACTTGCAAAAGAAATATCATTTGAAGTAACACTGGCTATATTTACTAACTCATAACTTCCAACTCCATTATTATCTATTACACTTCCGTAATTCTCGTCATCTGTAGTGTTAATTATAGCTCCTTGCATTTGAATAATCATTACCAAATCACCTGAAGTGTAACCCGTTGCGTCATCCACTGTAAAAGTTGTTCCACTGATACCTGTAACAGAAGCGTAACTATTTACGGTTCCTCCTATATTTTGAAAACTGTATTCGTAATTCGAAACCTGAACAGGGTTTATAGCTTCTCCAATTTCTAATTTCCAATTCCCTCCAGCTCCAGTAATATCTGTAGATGCTGCAACTGAAAGAGATAATTGTTCCTCTAAATACTGAATCGTTTCTTTCCCTACTGTTCCTTTTGCAAAATTGCATCCGTAAATACTCAAGTTCTTTATGGCTGCTCTATCTATTGCTAATGACAGAAACCAGTCGACAATTTCTTCTTTTTTATGCCACTTTCCTTCTAAAAACAATTCTCCCGGTCTGGCATGACTAAAAACCTGGATTTCTTCCGGAGCTTTTGATTCAAAAAACTGCTCCTTACTATATACATCTATTGCTTTTTTTACCGATAAGTGATTTACAATTATTTTAGGTTCTTCTATTCCTTTGTCAATAATTGCCAGCGATGTTTGTGCGGTGCTCCTTATTCCAAACAATAAAGAAAAAGATAATACGATTATTGTTGTTGAAAGATTAAAGATAAAGACAGAGCTAACGTATTTTTTACTCATACAAATGCTGTTAAATGAATATTTATTTAAATAATCAGTATATAAAAATGAGTATATGTGGAATCTTATGTTTTCTCTAAAGAAATACGACATGGGTATGCTTGAGATTGTAAATAACAATCTCAAAATCTCCTTTTCTTACTATATTGCCTTTACAGTTTAGACAGTATTTGATCACACAGTTTCTGTTATCTCCTCATTAATTACATTACTTATCACCGCACTGTTTTATCTAATATGAAATACTTACAACTAAGATTTAATTAACTAAAATTCATATAAAAGCTTTATTATGCGCTTATAAAACTTTACTACTTAAATAGCACTTTTATTCTAAGTGACTATAACTTTTTATATTCTAAATCCAACATTGTTGTATTTACCAATCATAAATCTATGTATAAATAATCAATTCCTATTGATTGAAGAACTCAAAATAAATAAGGCTATACCGTAAAGATTATCAAGAAAATAAGACGAAGAAGAAATTGTTTAAAAAAAATCATCGACAGAAAAAAAGGAAATTAGATCTACAGTTTTTTGATTGATCTAACACCGCTTTCCTTTTCCTGTCGAACACAAACTTTATTTTTCACCACGATCTGCTATACAAAACAAAGCAAATACAATGGATATATTTTTATCAATAAAAAGCGAGGAAGTAAACACAAAGAGAAAACACCTTAAACCTTCCATGGAGGATAAATCTTATCTAATATTTAGTATATATGAAAGCTAGAACAAAAGAATCTCTATATGAACAATGACTTTCTATGCCTAAGGTATTTTCTCTATAAACAAACCATTCGATTTATCCCATAGCTTTTTATTTTATTATTTCTTTTTTTTTAAAGTGGTAGCGATAGTATGTTATATCGCTACCATATTTATTGTAGCTGAACAATGACCACAGTTCCTACAAATGTTACTATTTCTGAGTATTTGTCTTAAATGACAGTTATTTTTTTTGAATTATTCAATAACTTAAACTGTCTACAACACCCTTTATCACAATTGCAACACTGTCGCAATATACAGTGTTTTTATTTTAATTGCAATAAAGTCGCATTTAATTTTCAACTTTTTTTCTCTGGTCTTTATATCGTATTAAAAAAAAGAGGAGAAGACTACCTATTACAGGCATCCTTCTCCTCATTGTCAATCAGAAAAAAAAGTTGAGTTTGTGAGTTATTTATTATTTTGTTTTCTGGTCTTTAGACATACTTTCTATAGCATCTTTCAGCTCACTTTTTTTTAAGAGATTTATTAAGGCTTTAAAAGGGTTTACTCCGTATATCTTATTGAAGTTTTCCATGATCGATTTAATTTCTGTTAAGGCTATAAAACCAGCTATAATTTTTAAAAAAGGAATCTCATCAACGATGTGTTCTTCCATAAAATAGGAAGCTAAAATCACCAGATTATAGATAAAAAATTTAGAAATTGTATTTCCTATACGTTCACTACTGATTGGTACTTTGCTTTTATAAGAAGCATAAGAGCCTGTTATAAAGTCTACAACAATCAAGAAAACGATGGTTATCATTACTGCATTAACAGGAGATAAGATTGTCAACACCCAAAAAATCATATGTGTTACTCTATCCATTTTGCTTATTCTTTATAATGGTTAAACAAATTATATATAAGTACATATATCATGTACTTTTATGTATTCCCAAGCAATTACTTATTTATTTTTCTGGTATCTTGACTCGCTTCTCTTTCCTGTTTTGTTATTAAATTTTCTAAATTTCCATTTGCTTCAGGTAAGAAATCTGCAAGTCCCCTATTTTCATTGCTTTTATCTTTCAGTACCATATCATTGCATTTTTAGTAATAATTATGATATAGTATGACACCGACCTTACCCTTACTATCTACTTGTTTTCCTCCTTCTAATTATTTCTATTCACTTAATCTTTCAGAATATTATAAATAGTTCTTTCAGAGATAAACAAACGTTCTATCAACTCTTCTACAATAACTTTCATTTGTCGATCTGAATTATTTTCTACATAATTCTTTATAAATTGCTTTCTTTTTTCCAACAGCAACTGACTTCTTTGCATACAGATTAAATTGTTTTGGTTTTTTACATATTCTTCCACCCTATCCAAACAAAAGTTTGAATAGTTAGCCGTCAACAGTGTTTTTAAGCGCTTACATCAAAAAAACACCTGAAAATGTTGTAATAGAATTAGTACAAATGTTAGATTTTCATTTCTTTTTTGTATTTTAGCAGATATTTACATGACAAAAATACAACATATTACAGATAAAAACAAACATATTACGGAATAAATCCTGCAAAATGTTAAGATTTAACATTCTCTTCATCTTCGTATAATCCCGTTATATTTAATTGTCTTTACTCCTGTAATACTAAACGAAAAGGGATGGTAGAAATAGATAAGAAAATAAAGGAAATCATTGCATTCTTAGAGCTTAATAATCATTCTTTTGCAAAGAAAATAGGCGTTACCAGCACTACCATTGACAGTATCACTTCTGGAAGATTACAGACTGACGGGTCTAGAAAAAGAACAAAACCTGGGTACGATTTATTAGCGCGTATTATTTCTGAATTCAATATCAATCCTGAGTATTTATTCGGCAAAAGCACTGAATTAATCAAACATAGCACAGAATCACCTAAAACATATGATGGAATCCCGCAAGTTGTAGCAGTAAACCAAGCTGGGGAAGAAAATGTCGTCTATGTACCAATAAAAGCAAGGGCTGGTTACCTGAATGGTTATGGGGATACTGAATATATAGAAACACTTCCTTCTTTTCGAATGCCTCATCTGACAAACGGAACATATCGCTGTTTCGAGGTACAGGGAAATTCAATGGTAAGAACATTCTTTGATGGGGATTTAGTTTTTGGAAAATACATAGAAAACTTAAGTGATATAAAAGATGGTCGTGTATATGTTATTGTCAGTCACAATGATGGGATTATTCTTAAACGGGTTATTAACAGGATAGAAGAACGAGGTAAGCTAATTCTAAAATCTGATAATAAAGATGGGAATTATCCTACTTACACAATAAATGCAGATGAGATTATGGAGGTCTGGTATGTAACAATGTTCGCTTCCAAACAAATGCCTGAACCTGTAGATGTATATGATCGATTGCATGATCTGGAAAGCAAAATCGTATTCCTTGAAGACAAACTAAAGAATAATCCTACTTACTAAGGGAAGGGATTGATTTACTCCATGGTAACTTCTGACAACCAGGTTAGCCTTTCTTTTGCTTTTATAGTAAGCTCTTTTTCTTCTACCCAGGTATGAGCACTTCCTAAATATTCCATCCCCAAATAGTTGGCCGATTCTCTAAAAGGCATTTCAAAACCTTCTATAGGCTGTCCATCTGAACTACTGCTAATCACTCCTATTTTTTTACCTCTGAATTGTCTTCCTGTTTCTTTTTCTATCATCAGACAATCTGAAATTCTATCAAAGAAGTTTTTCAGTATCCCACTCATCGAATACCAATATACCGGAGTTGCAAATACAATAACCTCATACTGTTGAGCAATGTCCTTGATTAAAGGGAGGAAATCGTCGTATTTATTTTTGAATTCATAATCAAAAGGGGCAATATCTTTACATTTTAGATCTATAAAATCAAATCCTGTTTTATCTTTAAAATACACAACCGCCTTATTCGTATTTCCCTTACTATTAGCACTTCCTTGAATAATAATTCCTTTTTTTAGCATTCTTTTACTTTTTACTATTTCAAAAATATTTCTTTCAGCAATCTCATCCAATAGGGGGTGAATTTTACACTATAAAAAATTTTTAGCATAGTCATTCATCTCCTCAAATACCTCTTTTAACGCTTTTCCTTTTTCTGTTAGCGAATAGACTGTTTTTTTAGGGTATACTTCATATACTTCTTTTCGCAATAAATCATCTGTTACCATTTCTCCTAATTGTGTCGTCAGAGAGCGTTTCGATGCCTCTGGCAACCCTTTTTGTACATCTTTTAAGCGAATTGTACTACTCCTCATCAATTCACTTAAAATAGCTGGTTTCCACTTTCCGGAAATTAGTTGTAAAGTTTTTTCAATTCCACAATCTTCTTTTACTTCTGTTTTTCGTTCATATCTCCCCATACCATGTCCTTATTAGCATTAAATTTTCTTTACTTTTTATAAACTGTTTCCTCTCCCTTATAGTATTTAAGTAATACATATGACTGTCAAAAAAGATTGTATTCATCGCTGATATTTCTTAAACAAGATTTTGGTTTCTTGTCTATACTACCTTCCTTATAAAGACATATAACAAGCCCATCTTATACTCCTATAACAAGTTATTGTATTTCTTATTAAAATACAGCACCTGGATCAACATATTTTTTTCTAAAATCAGAGGGAGCTTCTCCTGTCTTATTTTTGAAAAACTTAGAAAAATGGGCATATTCATGATATCCTAATTCCCACGCTATCTCATTGAGATTCCCTCCTGAATACAATAACAATCGCTTTGCTTCAAGAATCACTCTCTCCACAATCAATTCTGTCGTTGTCTTGCCTACTGCCTCCTTGCAAATTCGATTTAGGTGTTTTGTCGATATGTTCATCATCTCTGCATATGCTTTGGATGATTTTTTTTCTTTATAATGCACGTCAATTAACTGTTCTAATTCCAAAATTTTTGAAATTACATTTTTAGATTGTAATGCTTTATGAAGGTTATCATTCACAACCAATCTCGATAATTCGATATAAATCAAATCAATGAGACTTACTATTTTTTGTTTTTTCAAAACCTGTTTCCCTAAACTCTCCTCATAAATATTTTTAAATAAGAATGCCATCTCTTTTGTCTTTGATGTCTCGAGATAGATACATGGTGTATTTTGTTTCGATAAGAAAAAAGGAAATGTATTCAGACTTTTATACCCTCCCATCGACTCGTAAAAATCTCTGGAATGAAAAAAAATATATCCTTTTGCGGCTGTTTCAAACTTCCATAAATGTGTTTGCCCTGGACGCATTACAAATACACTTCCTGGTTGTATATGATAAGATTCAAAATCAATTTCATGAATTCCGGTTCCTTCTGTAAACATTACTACTAAATAAAAGTTATGTTTATGAGCTTTCAATATCTTTTTATGGTTCTTTTTGAAGTGGTTTGTAAAATTATTCGCATAAAAACTACTCAGGTCGCCTTCTTGCTGAAACTGTTCAATATCCAATATGGGTAAACTTTGCATATCAACTTTTAAAATGTCCGAATTATACAAATTTATGAGATAATTATAAAACAACGCTCCTTCTCTCTATGGCTATATTTGTGTTATCTTATATACAATACTTATGGCACGTATCAATAATATTCTTAAGGGGAAATGTCCAAAATGTGAAACAGGAGCTGTTTTCAATAAACAGGGAAATCAATTTTTAGCAATCCCAAAAATGAATGAGAAGTGTCCTAATTGTAACCATAAATTTGAAGTAGAACCCGGATTCTTTTTTGGAGCGATGTACGTCAGTTATGGAATGACTGTTGCAGAGTGTATCGCTATTTATATTATTAGCAGTTTTTTTATTTCTAGTCTATTGAAAATTTTTATTCTTATTGTTATTTCCATACTCTTGCTCAGCTTTGTAAACTACAAATACTCCAGATTGTTATGGATGTACTTATTTACCAAAAAAGTAGCTACCTCTTAGGCTTCTTTTTTTGGTCGCGTTGTTATATAATACCCTTTATTTTTTATCTGACAACAATACTATTATTCCAGCAATATCAGATTTCATCATTTTTTGTGTAATCTGATGCCCTTCAAAAAACACCAATGGTTGTGTATAATCCAAACAGGTTTTACCTTTTAACTGAGGAATGTTTTTAATTTCCCTGGCTAATGATCTTAAAGGAAGATCCCCTATTTTGGGAATAGAGATCCCGATAACATTAGGAGTATCATCTTTCAGGCATTTTGCCAAAAAATTAGGCACATAATTATACACTGATGCCAGTTCTCTTATTTTTCTTTTTGTTTTAAAACTTATGTCCGGATCATCATGAAGTGCCTTAGAGATGGTAGAAATAGAAAAACCTGACAATCTTGATATATCTTTTAATGTGATTCGTTTACTCATTTCTTCTTCTTTTAATTGTTCTTATGCTTTACTTAGAGATAGCCTGATGATAATCTGCTAAAAACCCTGCCAGTCCTTTATTTGTTAAGGGATGTTCCAACAATTTTAAAATTGCCGATAAGGGAGCGGTCATAACATCTGCTCCAATTGATGCACATTGAATAATATGCATTGGAGAACGTATTGAAGCTGCTAGTATCTGTGTCGAGATCTGGTAGTTATCATACACCTTCTTTATCGCTGCAATTAACGCCATCCCATCTGTTGAGATATCGTCTAATCTCCCAACAAAAGGAGACACATATGTAGCTCCCGCTTTGGCTGCCAATAGTGCCTGCCCAACAGAAAAAACTAAAGTACAGTTGGTTCTAATTCCTTTATCTGAAAAATACTTTATGGCTTGAATTCCTTCTTTGGTCATAGGAACCTTCACTACAATCTGTGGATCTAACGCTGCTAAACGTTCTCCTTCTTCTAACATTTCAGAAAAAGACGTTCCTATGACTTCTGCACTGACATCTCCCTGAACACAATCACAAATCCTTTGGTAATGTGATAAGATCGCTTCTTCTCCTGTTATTTTTTCTCTTGCCATTAACGAAGGATTTGTTGTTACTCCGTCTAAAATCCCTAATGCCTCTGCTGTTCGTATATCTTCCAGATTTGCGGTATCTATAAAAAATTTCATCTTTTTATTTTTTAATTACTAAATTCTCTTCTCCTGTATGCTTATATCTAAAAACCAAAGCAAACAGAACCCCAATAATTAGAGCATATACAGCACATATAAACCAAATACTTGCCCAATCTTTTATCCCATTATTTGCCGTGTAATAATCTACCACAAACCCACTTATGTACGCTCCCAATACAGCTCCAAAACCGTTGACCATCATCATGAATAACCCTTGGGCACTTGAACGTACTTTTGCATCTGACATCTTATCTACGTACAGAGATCCTGAAATCACATAAAAATCGAATGCCATTCCATATATAATCATGGAAGTGATCAAAAATAATAGCCCCATTCCTTCTGGACTTCCTACTCCAAAAAAGCCAAATCTAAATACCCATGCGAACATGCTTATCAGCACTACTATTTTAATTCCAAACCGTTTTAAGAAAAAAGGAATCGCCAGAATAAAAAGAACTTCAGACACTTGTGATAAAGACATTAAAAAAACAGCGTGTTTGACCACAAAAGAATCTTTATAGGAAATCGAAAAATCATTTAAGAAAGGAACTCCCCAAATATTGGTTATTTGCAATGCTGCCCCCAGTAAAACTGAAAACACTAAGAAAATCGCCAGATTCTTATTCTTAAACAATACAAAAGCATCCAACCCGAAACGTTGAAACAGTGTTCTACTCGTATTTTTTACTATTGGGATTAACGGAAGAGAAAAAGAATACCCCCCTAATAAAACAGAAGCCGCAGCAGCAAGATAAAATTGTTCGTGACTTACTTTCAAGCCTAATACATCCACCAGCCAGGCTGCAATGATAAATCCAACAGTTCCCCACACCCGGATTGGGGGAAAAGTGACCACCGAATCTAGTCCTTCTTTTTCTAGGTTATAATACGAAATCGAATTACTCAAGGCCAGAGTCGGCATATACACCAAAGCAACTAAAAAAGTAACCATATAAAATGAATTAAAACTCGTCATGGAGGTTAAGACTACAAACAAACCTGCTAACAATAGATGGCTAATCCCAAATAGTTTCTCTGCGGGAATCCATCGATCTGCAATGATCCCAATAACAGGGGGCATAAAAATTGATGCTATTCCCAGAGTAGCATATACAGACCCTATCTGAACTCCTGTAAACCCTAAAGTAGTACTCATATATGCTCCTGCTGAGAGTAACCATGCCCCCCATGAAAAGAATTCTAAAAAATTGAGAATTGTTAATCTCGTTTTAATATGTATTTGATTGAAAAAAGACATTTCGATTTTTCGTATTTATATATTTATGTATCTAAAAACTTTAAAAAAAGGAATAAAAAGCCCTGTCCCAGGAAAAAGCAGTCTTTTTCCGGGAGGTTAAACAACCTAAAAATTTCTGATATTTAGCTATTTATTATTTCCCTAGTGCCTGGTATAATATTTCCAGAAAACGTTCCCTATCTGCTTCTAAAACAACTTGTGCGTTTGGAGGCATTCCGGTTGCTCCTGTATAATCCATAGCTGATTGTCCTCTGGAGTAATCGTCATTTGTCAGTATTCTTACATATGCATCTTTAACCACAGTAGCAACATCACTATCCAAAGCTACTGCCATTGCAATCGGATCTGGTAAGTCAAATCCTTTAATACGTGAATTATTCCTTGCATATTCATCACATTTCTTCTGGATGTCTACTGTAAAATTAGCCAGGGACGTCCCTATATCTTTTATTTTCTCTGCATCTGTTTTGTCAAAAACTGCATATGTCCTGGAAATATCCCAGCCTACCATTTTTATAGGCATTCCCGATTCGAAAACAATCTTAGCCGCTTCCGGATCTGCCCAAAAATTATATTCTGCTATTGGAGTAACATTTCCTCTTCCTTCTCCTATACCTCCCATAATTACACACTCTTTTACTTTTGAAGCTATAGAAGGATCAATCAATAAAGCCGTTGCTATATTGGTTAAAGGAGCTAAACAAATCAGGGAAATTTCTCCAGGGTGTTCATTTATTTTTTGAACTAATATGGAAACTGCATGCTCTTTTTCAGGAATATACCCCGATAACAATAAACCAATATCTCCCATACCATCTTTTCCATGAACATGTTCAGCCGTTTCTAGAGAACGAAGCATTGGTTTTCCTATACCTGCATATACAGGAATTTCTTTTTTGCACAATTCAATAGTAAACATTGCGTTTTGAACTCCTTGTTCCAAACTTACATTTCCTGCTACTAAGGTGAAGGCTTCTACTTCCACATCTGGATAATTCATAGCCATTATCAATGCCACTGCATCATCAGAAGCTGTATCTGTATCTATAATGAATTTTCTTTTCATCTTAGTTTATTTTTTATTACTATTTGTAGTTTCTAATAGTTTTGTCTGGTCTTTTATAAATGTGTCCCAATCACTTTGTAATTGCTGAAGTGCTTTCTTCTTTTTTTCTAAGGGCATTCCTGAATATTCTATAGAATTAAAAACCATTTTTTTAATTGCTCTAAGATCCAGCTCCCATGCGATACATGCCATTGTAAAATCATAACTAAGCCCCTGATATCCAAAAACCCCGGGGTCATCGCTATTAATGCTGCATTGTAGCCCATTAGCCATTAATACTCTTGCCGGATGATTTCTCAAGTCATTTACATATCCGAGTATCTGATTACTCAGAGGACTTACTTCTATCAACATGTTTTTTTCTTTAATCTGTTCCATTACTTCTGGATATAACAACAAATTCAAACCATGCCCTATTCGTTTATTATTCAACAAAGAGACATCTATCAGGTTTTCGTTTTTACTTGACTTACTTTCTCCTGCATGAAGAAATAAAGGCAACTGAACTCCCAGTATTTGTTGAAGTGAGTCTATCAGCTTCCAATTTTTTTCATAGTACGCAACAGTATGGCCTCTATCCTCTTCTGCTACCAGGTCAAATCCACTGATCAAGTCCGGGTATTTTTGTTTTAAATCAAACGCTTGTTTTATCTGTGTATCAATTGCTTTAACATCTAAAAATTTAAAGCTGGTATAGATTATATTAGCACTAAAATTCGGATTTTCTTCCTGCACTTCTTCGATGACCTTTTTTATATCAGTAATCATCGTTTCTATAGGATAGCTTCCTGTTCTTTCATCATATAAGTGATCTAATATCATACGGATTTCCACGTGTGTTACCTGATCTTCTAGTAATTCTAAAAAAGCCTGTTTATAGTAAGCTTTGAACAAAGGTCTGTAATTGAGTAGCTGAGCAACTCTTCTAAATCGTTCTTCAAAAGCTGTCCAGTAATCTAAGCTATCTGACAAGCTTTGTCGTTTTAATGTAAGTAACCCATATAACTCTTTTTCAAAATCAGGTTTCTGTTTTAGTATATCTTTCAGCAAGACGAATCCTTCTGGTGATTTTTCTTTGAAATAAATACCTAAAGTCCCATACAGATGCTTATCATCTTCTTTTTTTACAAACACGTAACAGTTTGGAATTTCTTTAGCAAATGATATCAGCCATTTTATACTAGTCATTCCAATACTGTGTGTATGTAACAATCCTCCTTTGGGCATTTTTTTTAATACTTTATACAGCTCAGAAGAATCAATTACTGGCTGTACCTGATGAAAAGGCTGATTATAAAACGGAATTTTATTATGTGAAACCGCTGTATTAAAATATGTTTGATAGCTCGAAATAAAACTGTTTAATTTCTGCTCTTCTTCTGTTAAAACAATAGCTGCATCAAAAGATTTCTTTTCATTGCGTTCTATCATTTTTGCTCTTGCTTCCTGATATGAATAGTTTTCTTCTTTTGGTTGGTTCTTAGTTTTCTGTTGACAAGAGACCAAAAGCATCAGCAATACAAGACTTCCTATTATATTATATATGGGGTATTGTAATCTTATCATTACTTTTTTCTTTCTTTTATCTGTTGTTCTTTCTTCATATTCCTTTCATTATCGTTTTGCTTTTAGGGGTCATATCATACGGAAATTTCGTTTCTATATGGGGCTGAAGATTGCGCTCCCATTCTACTCACTCCTATGGAAGACGCTGAATTAGCAAACTCAACTGCTTGTCTCCATGATTTCCCTTCAGCCAAGGCAACCACTAAAGCTCCATTAAAAATATCACCTGCACCTGTTGTATCCATAACTTCTACTTCTTGTATGGGGACTAAAAATTCCTGATCCTTATTTTTGAAAAAGGCTCCGTTTTCTCCCAAAGTAATGATCACATTTTGTACTCCTTTCTCTAAAAAAACAGCTGCTGCTTTTGAAGCAGACACTTCATTCTCTACAGTAACCCCTGTTAGTGCTGCAGCTTCTGTTTGATTTGGAGTAATCAAAAAAAGTTTGGAATACAGTTCATCTTCCAAAGCGACCGTTGGCGCAGGGTTAAGAATCATTTTCTTTCCCATCTGATCTGCCTTTTTGATCACATGTTTTACGGTATCATAAGGAATCTCCAGTTGCATCAAAATAAAAGACGCTTCTGTTACAGCTTCTATACAGTCATCAATATCATTCGGAGACAACTTATCATTTGCTCCAGGATTTACAACAATGCAGTTTTGCCCTTCGTCATTTACTAAAATAGCTGCCGTTCCTGAAGGTGTTTTCATATCCCTAAGTACATACTCTGTACGCATATTATCTATAGAAAACTTTCTTTTTGCATTCTCTCCAAATGCATCATTTCCTACCTTGGTAATAAAACACACATCTCCTCCTAACCTCGCGGCTGCAACAGCCTGATTTGCTCCTTTTCCTCCAGAAAACATTTCTAATTTTCTCGCGGTAACAGTTTCTCCTGGTTCTGGAAAACACGTGGTTCGAAATACCATATCATGATTATAACTTCCTATTACAGTTATAATTTTTTTCATCTTATTTCTTTTTCTATTTAGTATAAAGTACGTATTCTGGTCTTCTTATCATAACTAAAAACACGATCTTTTCGAGTGCTGTTTTTAGCAGTAAGGAAACTCTTGCGACCGATACAAGAGTTTCCCTGATTAATCTCACAAATTGATTTTAAAGTCAACTATGAACAAAACAAGTTTTATAATTACAATTCCTGCCTTTTTTATTAAAAAATATAACGAAGTCCAAATTGCATTTGCCACCTGGACAACAAACTAGCATCTGATCCGAAAGTTTTCTTTAAGTCCGGATTAAATGTATAGGTTGGTGTATTCGTAGTCGTATCTAAAGAAACAGATAGTGGGTTTAATGTTGTTGGTTGAGAAATCACTCCCCAATCAGAATTTAACAAATTTCCAAAATTCAGGATATCAACACTAAATTGTATGGTCTGTTTCTGTTCATTAATTTCGAAATTATAATCCTGCAACACTTTTACATCCCACTTACTTCTCCAAGGGGCTAATGCTCCATATCGCTCTGCAAACTTCCCTCTGTTTTCACTTAGGTAATCATCTTGCCTGATAAACGCTTCGAAAGCCTCTGCTTGCCCTGCTCCCGAAAACTGCATTTGCTGTACTTCTGCTTCGGTTGGGATATACAACAGATCATTATTCTGTCCAGAGCTATCGTTATTTATATTTCCTGCATATGTATAATTAAATCGTCCTCCTTGTGCATACTCAAAAAACGTAGAAATAGTTGTTGACCACTGATCGCTTTTTCCATATTTAAATTGTTTTGACCCAACTCCGATAAAACGATGTGTATCTCCATACTTAGAGTGTGCTAATACATCGCCATTTGCGTTTCCGGATACGGGATTAAAATCAAAAGCATCTCCTGTAATTTCTGCTTCTATA
The DNA here is from genome assembly GCF_042684685.1 of Aquimarina hainanensis. Taxonomy (NCBI): domain Bacteria; kingdom Pseudomonadati; phylum Bacteroidota; class Flavobacteriia; order Flavobacteriales; family Flavobacteriaceae; genus Aquimarina; species Aquimarina hainanensis. The sequence goes on from NZ_JBHULX010000021.1 coordinate 30,720, forward strand.
GAGTTGATATCTTTTGCATTCAGATAGCTATATGCTAAACTGGCATACAATCCATTATTAAATGTTTTTTGTGCTTTTAAAGAGGTGTTCCAAATTCTTCCTTTATTAGAATTGATAAAAACATATCCGTTATTTCCTTTATCCGCATCGGTATATACCGGACGATTATCTCCCGGAGCATTTAAGGTTCCCGAAGGATTTCTCAGCCCCCAATTTTGTACATGAGGAGCATTGATATCTTTGGTATACGATATATCTGCCGTTAATGTTATTCCATTCTCAAATCGGTGATCTGCACCTATATTAGTTCTCCATACCTGTGGAAATTTAAAATCAGGGCTTACGGTCTGATAGAAAAAGGAATCAACTCCCTGTACCTGATTTCCTATCCAAACAAAAGGGAATCGCCCTGTAAAAACTCCTGATCCTCCTCTTAGCTGGGTTTTAGATTCTCCATTGATATTCCAGTTAAAACCAAGACGTGGAGAGATTAAGAAATCGTCATTAGGCAGTACTTCTGAATCAATAGTTGTTTCTTCTCCTGTATTAGGGTTGAAATATACAATTGAGGGATCATAAGTTCCTTTTCTATCGATATTTTCTCTGATTTTATCAGCAGTATCAAAAAACAACGGCTTATCAAAACGGATTCCATAGGTAAGTTTAAAATCATCTGAGATATTCCATTCATCTTGCAGGTAGAATGCTAATTGCCCTACATTGGTTTCTGCCAGGGACCATCCTCCTGGAGCTCCTATTGCCAATTGATTGTTATTCTCAAAGGCATTTTGAGCAAACTGCAAATTCCCTGCTAGTCCTCCTGCCGGATTACTGGCATCATCTAAAAATTCCTGTACACTTCCATAAGGTCTGAATAATCCATAATAATTCCCTCCTGCTGCAAAATTATCATATGCGGTAAGATTAAATGAATTATCAAACTCAAATTTCTCAAACGAAACTCCAACGGTATAAGTGTGATTCCCTCTAAAATAGTTCAGGTTATTGGTTACCTGAAATACTTTCTGGTCTAATTTATTATGAATCGAAAAGGGTTCATGTCCTGCAACGATGTAATTACTTCCCTGCCCATCTTGAATGATAATACTTGGAGCTGGTGCTGATAATGGATTTCTAAAATCATCAAAATAAGAATATCCTACTTGCAATTTATTAGTAATCACATCGGAAAATGTAGAGTTTACTTCTAACTGAAATGACTGTAATCTATTATTGATTTCATACCCGGAATTTTCAAATTGAAGTGTCTGAAAATTAGGTCCTCTTGCAGCAATAGCAGTAGGGTGTGCAGGCAATTCTTTTGAGGCCCTTAAAAAATTATATATGAATGCCATTCGATGTTTGGAATTGATATTCCAATCGAGCTTTACAATTCCTTTTATGGATTCCGAACCATATGTAAATCCTTCATATGCACCTGTATTATATCCCAGGTTACTCAACGCCTGTCTTACAGCAATCAAATCACTTTCTAACACTCTTGTTTCATTAATTGCTCCTGACCCCGTATTAGGGATAAATCCATTCGTACCCAGGTCTTCTCGCTGATCATTCTCTAGGTTAGCAAAAAAGAATAATTTATCTTTCACAATAGGACCTCCCAAACTAAAACCGTATTGATACTGACTTAAATCGGGGCGAATCACTTTATCGCCTTTTACTTTTTCTCCCGTTAGGTTTTCATCTCTAAAAAAACCATATGCTGTTCCGTGAAATTCATTTGTTCCACTTTTTGTCACTGCATTAACAGACGCTCCTGTAAAACCAGATTGTGTTACATCATACGGAGCAGTAGAAACCTGAATTTGATCAATGGCATCCAATGAAATAGGTTGTGCTCCACTTTGCCCTCCGGGAGTTGGCGAATCTAACCCAAAAGGGTTATTAAACACTGCTCCATCTAGGGAGAAGTTATTGAACTGATCATTTCTCCCCCCAAAAGAATTACCACTGGCAGTAGGTTCTAATCGTGTAAAATCTTGTGCAGATCTGGAAATTGTAGGTAATTTTGTCAATTGTCTACTCGTCACACTGGTTACTGCTCCTGTTTTATCCCCATTAAACGTTCCTGACCCATCAGAAACCACAATTACTTCTCCTAACGCTTCTGCATCCGGGGTAAGTACCGTATCAAATGTCATGGTTTTTCCTAGTGAAAGGAATACATCATTCTGTGTTTGTGTTTTAAACCCTAAATATGAAATCGTAATTGTATAAGGTCCACCAACTCTAAGGTTTAATAAATTAAAACGACCATCCCCATTGGTAATACTTCCATATTTTGTTCCTGTTGGTGTATGTACTACAATTACATCTGCCCCCAATAAGGCGAGTCCCTGATCATCCGACACCTTCCCCCTGATATTCGATGTCGTTACTTGTGCTGTCATTGTCCCCCCTAGGAACAGTAAAAAAATGACAATAAGAAAATTGTTTCTCATAATTACAGAAAATTAAATTAGCATACTACAATTCATTGTTCTGGTTTTAAGAAAATAAAGATGAACTGTCTTAAAAGGTCTACTCCTCTCTTCGTTTTAAACTTTAGCGAGATTAAAATACGCTCCACAATCCTTTGATTATGTTAACTGTATATTTGCGCAAACGTTTGTGCAATGTAAGTGTTTTTTTTTATTCATCAAAATCCACAGGTACACAAAACACTATAAATCAATGCTTTCTACCCTAGATTTCTACACAAAAACAGGCACTCAAACATATTGATTATCAAAAAATTAGCCCTTGTTAAGAATCTCTTAAAAAAATATTTAAAAAATTAAAATTTTAATAACAAAACACTTTGTAAACTAAAAATATCGTGAAAAAAGGCTTCGATCACTTAATTCTTCGTACAGAATCTCTTTCAATTAGGTGGGTAGGAGCTAAAATACGTTGTACTTCTTCTGTTTCTTCTTCATTAATTTGATTAAACAACATAGCAACTGCCTTGCTTCCTATTTCATTATCGACATGAGATACTGTAGAAATAGGTGTATAAAGAAGTTCCGAATAATTATTTTCGTCAAATGAAATTAACGAAATATCTTCAGGGATTCGTATGCTTTCTTCTTTAAAAGCTTTTAATACTCCCAATGTGATCTGATTTCCTGTAGAAAAAATTGCTGTCACCTTATTTTTGTGTAGCTCTTTAATAATTTTTTTCGCTTCATTATATCCATTATCATAGCCAAAATCGCTTCCTACGATAAGTGATTCTTCTACCTTCAAACCATTCTTTTTTAAGGCTTTTTTATATCCATCTACCCGCTGTCTATTCTGAGAGGTTCCAACAAGTCCCTGAATGCAGGCAATATTGACATGCCCATAAGAAATCAAGAGTTCATTCGCATCAAAAGCCCCTTGCTCATCATTGGTGGAGACATATGGTAATTCGGCTTTCTCAAAGAAACGATCTACCAATACCAGAGGCATTCCATTTTTATACGACTTTAATAAATGTGAATATTCAATTCCTATAGGTGCCGTTATTATCCCATCTACTTTCCAGTTTTCTAATAGTTTTAATGATTCTTTCTCTACTGTAATATCTCCATTGCTGTTACACAAAAAAATATTATATCCTCTTTTTCTGGATTCTTCTTCTATCCGCATTGCTATCTTGGCAAACCAGGGGTTAGAAATATCTGGAATTATTAATCCGACGGTAAATGTCTTTTTCAGACGAAGGCTTTTTGCAATATTATTAGGGGTGTAATTGAGCTTATCAGCCGTTTCGTGAATTGCTGCTATTGTTTTAGCACTAATTCTATATTTTTTCCCGACTCCATTCATCACTCTGGAAACTGTAGACACAGAAACTCCGAGTGTATCAGCAATGGATTGTATGGTGGCTTTATTTTTAGGCATCGCACCCGTATATTAGTTAGATCTGGTAAGATTTAATTTTTCGCTTTTCAGTTTTTAAAGGTACTTGTTTATTTTTAATTATCATTTTTCTGGATTTTTTCCCACATTTTATCCGCATTCAGCCGGAAACTTCCCAAATGTTCAAAATTACATTCCTCTGGAGCTATAATTGACAAATAAGGTTGTTCCGTTTTATCTTTATACAAATGATATATTTTCCCAACTACCGGTTCAAAATTAAACTTCGCGTTATAGATAAGATCATTATATGCATATTTTTCCATTAATGCATCGTATTCTTTTTTCAATTCTTCGAACTTTGCTTTTACCTGATTATTTACTTTATTGATATTTGCATTTTTCCAGGCAGCCGTATCGGTGATTGTAATAACAGGAGCTCCCATATCAGTTGCATATGGTTTTAAAGAAGCGTCATACTTTTCTGTTTCTTCATCAAATACTATCGAATCCGGTTTTTTCTGTTTCTTCTCCATAGCTTTTTTAATAAACATTGTATTTTACAAAGATCTATATATTCGATCAATGAATAAAGAAGTCTTTTACTTTATATTCATTCCCTACATCTATTAAAGCATATAATCTTCTATTTCCTCTTCTTTTCCCCTATACCGAAAACCTTATATTTTTCTAAAGCAGGAAGCGAATTCTCTCCTTTTAAAACCAATCGAACAATCTTATTTTTGTTTCCTATTACATATGTAATTCTGGTATTAGAAGTAACTAATGAATGCATCTCAGCCCCCTCAATAAAGTCAGATAACCGAATATTAAAAAAAGTACTGAGTCTTTCTAAATAACTTTTCAGGTTTTCGTTCACCGATATTACTAGTTCCTCAATTCCTTCTACTCCGTTATCATGAGTATGTGCAGTTTTATCAGGGTATTTATACGGCTATAATCAGACATCACAAAGGGGAAGCTTCTTTCTTTGGGGGCAAATAATCGCCAATAAATCGTGTCTCCATTTTTATTTTTCTTATTCATTTTCAGAAGTTTTGATGACCTATTTTGTACATCCGTATGTTGTTTTTCTATTGCCGAACTATAGACGGAATAATCCAAGAACCTCTCTTTCCAGATAGCATAAGTTCCTATTCTTCTAAATGCGGTTCCTAATAAGGAGAAAAAACCAATTCTGGCAAGAAGCGTATATATTCCCGGAAAGCGACTTGGAGCTACTAATTCTATAAAGCTATGATCCTTAAAATAAATCATTGCATTATATCCTTTTTCTCCAGGATATACTGTAAAACCTTCTTTTCTAAAGTCGCCAATCCCCGTTTCCAGATTATCAACTCTGATCAGGACATGATCTAATCTTTCCATGATTTTAATTCGTTTTAAAGCTCATGAAAGATATCTTTCATTTTATTCTTTATCTCTTAAGAGACTCATAATTTTTGATCAAAAATTGTTCTTTAAATCCCAGTCTGAGATATAGTGATCTCCCCATTGAAGAAGCCTGTAAAACAGCATGTTTGCAGCCTTGATCTTGCGCTATATTTAATGATTTTTTCATGATTTGATCTGCATACCCTTTTTTTCTTTCCTCAGGTAAAATTCCCAGCGAATGTATTCCCATCACATCTTCTGTATTATGCAATAATACGGTTCCTACTACGCGTTTATTTTCTTTTACCACATAGTATGCTATCTTATCACTTGTTTTATATACAATTTCGGTCATGATCTGATAGCCAAAAGAACTCTCAAATGCAATAGCCCACTGACTTGCTTCTTCCTCAGTCTGGACTTTGTGGAGCGTAACTCCAATAGTATCTGTAAATTGATTACCTAGTGTATAATACATTGCTATTTGTTCGAATGCAATTGTATATCCTTTTTTGTCAAAAAAATCAGAGGGAATTATATCATACAAATCCCAAAAAGGAAGTATCATTGGCGCTCCGACTTTCTTCAATTGATTTTCTACATTCTCAATACCTGTCTTCGTTATTCTTTCCTTAAACCATAATCTATTTGGCCAATTACTATTTTCTATGAATACACAGGCATATTCTTCTGAATCTTTATATGCTTCAAATTGATTCCCTACAAGTTCCCAGATGGATACTAAGTTATCTATGTTTTTTCTCTCCATTGTATTCATAACATTCTCATTTAATATTAATTAGTACTATTCCGACAATCATCGTTACTACTCCAATTATTTTTTTCAGTGTCAGCGGTTCTTCTGGTAACTGAAGCCATCCGAAATGCCCAGCTATCACTGCCAGAATTAGCTGCCCGCAAAGTCCAAAAGAAATCATGGTACCAACTCCTAATCTGGGAATTGTATAGTAGTATAACAAAATTCCAACCACACTAAAAACCCCTCCTGAAAACCACATATAAAATGGAATATTCCTAACGGTCCCAACTGTAGGCAAAGTTCCTTTCTTGAAGAACACACAAATCAATGCAAATAACACACTTACCCCATACGCTATCACAGTTGCCAGTAAAGGAGATTTTAACAACACTCCCAAACGAGCGTTTAATGCCCCTTGTATTGCCAAAAAAACACCTCCTAAAAATGCTAACAAAATTAAATTAAAGTAGTTCAATGATATTGCCTTTTTTGTTTGAAACAAATGTACCTCAACCTTATTCGCTATACATTTACATATGTTGATTTCCTTTCTTTTTTTTGAAAAAACAATACGCACAAAAAAACCTTGCATTCATATATAAGAAGCGTAATACTTATATACGGCAAGGTCTTAATTTCCCCTATTCATTCATTTTTTATAAAAAATGAAATATCACATATCTAAAAGATGCTTGTTTTGTAAAAAGGTTGCTTTTCTTTTCCTTTTTCTGATTCTTTTTCTCACTAAAAAGACGTAGTTTTAAACCTTAAAACTCTTATAACCATGCCTCATACAATACATCCCCCAACCACACTTGACCCTACGACTACGGTAGTGGAGAAACACATTGCTGATCTCGGAAAAATATATTTGGAGTATACTATCTCTGGAAAGAAAAATGAACAAGCCATTTTATTTGTTCACGGGTTAGGTGCTAATCAAAGTCAATTTGAGTATCAACACCCTTTTTTTAACGAGACATATTGTGTAATTGCTGTCAGCCTAAGAGGTCACGGGAATTCCTCTCCTCCAAAAAAAATGAGAATTTCTGATTTTAGATTAAAAAGGCTTTGCAAAGACATAATTACATTGCTTCAAGAATTACATATAGAGAAAATACATTACGTAGGAAACTCTATGGGAGGAAATATCGGTTATGAAATGCTAAAATCATATCCGGAAAAATTACTTTCACTTACAACTTTCGGTACAACTGCATACCTAAAAAAATCCCCTTTTGTCGTCGGACTTATTAAATTAGTCTATCAGGTAGTTGGAACAAAGACGCTCAGTCATTTATCTAACGCTGCAGGAATAACTCCATATTCCAAACAAAAAATAAAGGATATGATCGCTGCTACTCAAACATTAACCGTGATGAATCTAATTCCACATTTACGAAAAATAAATTATCTCAAAACCATAAAAAAATCCAGAACAAGAGCTATGATCATCAGGGGGAATATGGATGATGAAATAAATAATGTTCTGGAGAGTACAATTACCTGCTTTCTTTTACGAGGTAACTTTGAATTAAAAGAATTAAAAAACGCAGGTCATTTTGCTAATCTGGATGATCCTGAAAATTTTAATCATACACTTTTATCTTTTCTAAAAACTGTATAGCCAAATAAATATATGACTAATAACCGTTATTAATATTTCAATACATGTAATCATAGGTATCGTATTTAATGTAGTTCCAGTAGCATTCCTCCCCAGGAGTATCCTGCACCAAAAGCTACTAATATTATTGTATCTCCTTTTTTTATGATTCCTTTTTCGATCCCTTCTGCAAAAGCAATTCCTACAGAAGATCCTCCTGTATTCGCATAGCGATCTACATTGATAATTGTTTTTTCTAAAGGCACAGCTAACTGACGTAATCCTTCTTTTATAATATTCAGATTTGCCTGATGTGGAATCACGAAATTAACATCTTCTATATCCAGGTTTCCTTCTTCTAATAGTTCATGAACTGTTGCTGGAAATACTGTTGTTGCATATTCCCAAATATTTCTTCCATTCATTGTAAAATACTGTCGCCCGGATGTTATATTATCGGTAGTGATCGGTTCTGCAATACCTCCTGCTGGAATAAATGCATCATAATACCCTTTAGGGCTTGTATGTAATTTTATATTTTTAATTCCTGGTCTTTCACTTTGCTGAAGTACAAAAGCAGAGGCTCCATCTCCCAGGAATACACAGGTTTTTCGATCTTCCCAATTCACTACTTTAGAGTTCATATCTGCAGAAAGCGCCAAGACTGTTTTATAAGTTCCACTTGCTATATATTGATATGCAACAGACATTGCATAAATAATTCCAGGACATCCTCCAACTCTTATATCAAAAGCGCAAGCATTTATAGCTCCTATTTTCTCCTGAACTTTTACAGCACAAGCTGGGCTTAGGTGATCTGACATATTGGTAGCTAAAACAATCAAATCAATATCCTCCGGGTTTATCGAATACGTACTCAATGCGTTTCTGGCAGCATAGGCAGCCATATCCGATGTCAACATATCTGCAGGAGCAATTCTCCTTTCTTTTATTCCTGTTTTCTGGACGATCCATTCATCTGTGGTGTCCAATGTCTTCTCGAGATCCTTATTTGTTACAATATTTTCCGGAACATAGGAACCAGATCCGATGATACTAACATTATTCATTGCTTTTTTATTTTATTTACACTTGTAATATGGTTGATGCCCAAGTCATTCCTGCTCCCTGAGACAATATCAAAACTTTTTGATTTTTTTGAAGAGAACCATCTTCTAACAGTCGCTGATAATTAACCATCGCATCTGCTGAACTTATATCTCCTGTAGTAGCTATATATTTATAGTTGGTTTTATCATGTTCTATTCCAAAAGCCTGTATTAACTTATTGGTAAAATCGAGTCTCCCATTAGGTAATATGACGAAATCAATATCCTCCATAGTACAGGAAGCATCTTTCAATGCTTTATTTGCCGTATCTAAATAATTCTGAAGATTGGTTGTTTTTAACTCTTCTAATCCTTCTGGATTATCTCCTGTTATATTATAATATTTATCTCCTGGATTATCTCCTTTCAGCCCGTCAATTCGTCCTGTTTTCATTTTAGAAATATTTCCATAATCCCCTCTTCCTGTCACTCCAAATCCCTTGACTATATTATTAGACTCTCCTCTTGACATCAATACTGCAGAAGCCCCATCACTAAAAACATATCCTCCTACAACTCTATTTTCTATAACATGTTCCCATTTTTCTCCGGAACATATCAAAATGTTTCTAATATTCTCTTCTGCCAGCAGTGTATTTCTTGCCATTCTCATTCCTGCTATAAAGCTGCAACACCCTTGATAAACATCTATAAATCCAGCATGTTTTGCGTTTAAGTCTTCTTGTATTTTACCTGCGGTCTGCCATACTAAATAGTCTGGTAATCCTGCCTGACAACTCAAAATCAAATCGATTTCCAACGGATCAATATTTGCTTTTTCGATGGCTCTTTTTGATGCTTCTACAGCCATTTCTGTAGCGGTGTATTGCTCTTCTAGCATAGAGTGTTGAACCCCGATTCTTTTTTTTTGATCTTCATTCAACGCCGGCAATAGTTCTTCTATGGGAATTACAGCATCTGGCATGTATAACCCTAATCCTTTTATACCAATCATTCTATATTTCTTTAGTACTGAATAATGGAAGCAAACCAAGCTACTCCCCCTAATCCCATATTGAGGATGAGATCCCCTTTTTTTATTTTGCCGTCTTTTCTGGCTTTATCTAATAAGATGTAATTATCTCCCCCACTAAAATGTCCCAGGTCTACCGAATATTCTTTTGATGTCGGCAAATCTGGTCGCTCTAATACTTCCAGTATTTTATCCGGAAAATTATACTGCTGTGTCAAGGTAACCATGTAACTAATATCATCTATAGAAACTCCAACCCTGTCCATGGCTATGGTAGCTACTTCTAAAAACTTTTGAAATACTATGGGTTTTACTTTATCGTAATACAGGTCTTTATCCGCATCAAAATTCTCAATTAAATTATCTTTCCAAACGGATGTTTCTGTAAAAGGCTTCTGTGTACCTCCTATGGGAATTTTACCGAATTTGTGGTATTTAATCAGGTTAGAAGTTGCAAAACTCAAATACCTAAAGTCCGGATGGTCTTTTGTCAAAATAACTGACTGCCCCCCAGAGCTCAAAAATGTAGGCCACCCATACCCAAATAGCTTTTCTCCACAGGTAATCAATACTGTTTTGATACCAGTGTTTGCTTCAATTTGATTGGCTGCTATTTCTGTCGCCTGATAGTATGCGGCACAGCCTCCTGTCACATCCATGGTGGCAGCTCGCTTTGCTCCTATTTCATACTTGACTTTATTCGACATTTTCCACCGGTAATAATCCTTAAAAACACCTACAGCAATAATCAGATCGATCTCCTCTTCAGAAATTCCCGCATCCTCTATCGCCTTTTTAGCAGCTTTTACTGCCATATCTGACGGATGCTCATTTTCCGGGGCTTTATGTATGGTTCGAATCCCTATATTCTCAAACACTTTTTCCGGTAATGCTACCTTCGCGGCTTCTTCTTTAGTACTTACTTTTTCATCAGGAATGTAAATTCCTATTCCTGCGATACCTGCTTTTACTTCTGTCTCCAAACTAAATATTGTTTTTTTGGGTTATAATGAAATAGGTTTATGGATCAGCATCCCTTCTAAATTCCCTTCCAGTCCAAGGTTTATAACCAGCATTTTACTCCCTTCTCTTATTTTAGAAGTATTCAAAAACTGATGTAAAATTTCAAAAACGCCTAAACTTCCCAGATATCCTTTTTCAGATAGAGGATTGATCAATTTCTTTGCTGGAAGCATCTTTAACAGTTCTACTGTATAATCCTGGTGAAATCCTGAAATCCCTATATAGTCAAGTGTATGAATATCAAACTTATTCTCCTCACATAACTCATTAATCATCAGACTTGCTTCCTGAATAATGGTATCTAGAATTCCATTTTGATGTTCTTTCGTGATGGTTTCGACCTTAAATGCATTTTGCTGGATTACTTCTTGTGTAATTGGATGCTTAGTTCCACCGTATGGAATTGCATAAGGAGTATTATAGGCTTCTAGAGTTCTCACTTTAATTCCCTGAATCATATCGGGGACCGTGTCTTTTTCTAATACAATAACTCCCGTCCCATCCCCTACATATGTTGGATATAAGAGTCTGTTCTCTGAGTGTGCCCCCCAGATTAGTGATGTCACAATAATTGCTTTATTTATACTAGGATTAGCAATTATCTGATTACTGATTAATTGGATAGTTTGAATTGTTCCTCCTGCTCCTCCGTATAACTGATATGTATGTATTTCGCCATCAACAATTCCTTTGATATCTTCTACGAATGTCTTTGCAGTATCCATATAGATATAGTCATCTACTCCTTCTGAAATCCAGGCAACACAATCAATGCTATCTGCATCTATATTTTCTCTTTCTACTAGTTTTTCAAAAGCCTTTACAGATAATGCAGTAGACGATATTCCTTCATCACAAGTATGTACAGAACGAATTCCATTTGCTAATATCTTTGAGTCTTTATATTCTGATGCACTTGTTAATTCTGCAAAGGTTTTTGTAGCTTCTGGAAAAAAGGTAGCTACTTTTATTGAAATATTTTTCATCGTTAGTTTTTTGGATTTAAAAAAGACGATCCCTCTTTATTTCCCTTTCTCAGGCTCGTTTTCATGTGCTAAAAATTTTAGTCTAATCGGTAATTTAATTATGCTAAAAGCTCCATCTCATTCTCAAAAACAGAAGATTTGATTCGCTTTTCTGATGATTTAATGTCATCTCAAATCGTTGCCCCAGTAATGACAACTCAAAATTATCTTTTATCGAATATTGAAGAGAGGGCGTAATGTAATATCCATTTTCTAATGAAGGCATGTAGATACAGGCCAGACTTCCAGACAGTAGTGGATTAATTGCATAAGACACCTGACCAAACCAGGAAAACTTACTAAATGTAATAGTCTTCACTGATAACGGAACGGCATATAAGCCGGCAATTCCTTCTATGCCTATTTTATCAAAATAGCTATTATAATTTCCTTCTGCTGTAACGGTAACTGAATTCTTAAATGTATAATTAATCCCTGCAGAGGCTATAACATCTGCTGAGGTATTTTCTGTTTTTTCCTGAGGATAAAAGTATGTCAGTTCTCCATTAAACCCCATCTTCTTTATGTTTCCGGACCAACCTGCTCCCAGCACATAATCTGTCGTATCTATAACTCCTCCTATAAGCTGAATATCGTATCCCCATTTATTAAAACGATACAACCCTGCCATTGTAATATTTTCATCTTTATCAATTTTTATCACTGCTTCTGTCACTGAAGTATAATCAGGATAGTACTGTACCCTGACAGCATCGCTTCCCGGTCTTTCTTCATAATCAAAATCAAAAAAAGAATACGAATTAAAAATATCATTCGGATTCCAAACCATACTCTGCCCCCAATTAATTCTTTGCCTTCCCGCACTTATTGTTATATTTTTATACGAATACTCCAAAAATGCTCTATCAAAAGTGGTATTTATCACATATGATTCTCCTTCACTAAGGTTGTTTGTCAAAAAATGAAAATACCCGGTATCTGCCTCTAGTGAAGCGGCGTAATCGGGATTCAACCTAACCATATCTCCATAAATAATCCGATTACGCATCCCTGCTTTTACAGTAAGATTATCTGCTATATCCCATAGATAATTCAACCGATTGTGTACTAAATTATCTACGACCCAGGTAGAATCTATTTTTGTAAACATACTGGTATTCATATATTTTAGATACCCGTTTACATCCATCGTAGAAAATATGGTTTTCTTTTCCTGTGCTGAGGTAAGAGTAATACTTCCTATAAAAAGGAATACTAGCCAACTGCTTTTCATCAAAGATGTTTTATGCAAAGGATTCTAATTGCCTGTTTATTTTCTTAGCTTGTGTTTTTCGTTCATCTGATACGATTTTTCCATCTTCAACAGTAATGACTCTTCTCGCTTTATTAATTACTCGTTGATCATGTGTAGAGAATATAAATGTAATGCCTTCTTCTCTATTTAATTGTTCCATGATATTCAACAAATTTTCTGTGGATTTGGAATCGAGATTTGCGGTTGGTTCATCTGCCAAAACGAACTTTGGTTTTGATGCCAATGCCCGAGCTACAGCTACTCGTTGTTGTTGCCCCCCTGATAGATTAGATGGTCTGCTATTTATTCTTTCTTTCAGACCTACTGCAGTCAATAATTCTATAGATCTTTCTTTCCTTTCCTGCTTACTCTTTCCCTGTAGCTCCATTATAAACTCTACATTTTCTTTTGCTGTAAGTACAGGGATCAAGTTATATGACTGAAATACAAACCCGATATTATGTAGTCTAAAATCTATCAGTTTAGATGGACTTAACAAAACTATATTTTGTTTATTGACATATATTTCGCCGTCTGTAGGGGTATCTAACCCTCCAATCATGTTTAACAAAGATGTTTTTCCGGAACCTGACGGTCCTACAATAGCGGCAAACTCCCCTTCCTCAAACGATAAATTTACTCCATCAATTGCGCGAACATCTACTTCTGCATTTTTATATACTTTGACCAGATTTTTTATTTCTAATACTTTCATCTGTTTATATTTATTGTTTTTTATTGGTCAGATGGAATGCCATATCATCATACCCGCGGATATCCACATAATTGTTATGGCTTATTTCATGTAATAATCCTTTCTGCTCCTTTATTCAATTACATGTATCCTAATCGTTTCCTCAATCTACTCTTAATGCTTCAGAAGGATTCAGTTTAATAGCTTTTCTAGCTGGATAGATGGAGGCTATAATCCCTGTGATCACTACCAGAAGAGCAACCTTCAACACTTCCATTAACTGAATTTCCGGATAGATGATCGTATCAAATCCTGTTGCTTGTAAACCTTCTGTCCATACTGATAAGTCAATCCCTGTTTTATGGGTAATGGTTATCAATATTACTGCTAATACAATCCCTATGCTTCCTCCTACTATTGCCAGATATACTGTTTCCACGACGATCATTAAGAATATTTTTAATTTATTCATTCCTATTGCCATGATCATTCCCAGTTCTTTTATTCGTTCTAATATGACCATCAACATGGTATTGATAATTCCAAAACCAAGTGCCAGTAAAATAATTCCTACAAAAACATATGTCATTACATTCATATTCTCGTTAATCATTTTTATTTCGGGAATCAATGTTGTCCAGGGAGCCACTTCTAACTGAGGAAATTTGTTCTGTAACTGTTGCACCACCTTATTCTCTATATTATTTTTATTGAGCAAAATGGCTATTTCGTGTGTTATTTCTCCTTCTGCTTTAATCACTTTTTTCATATCTTTTGCTAAAGCATACACTTTTAACTCATCATTAGCCGTATTTGATGTTTTATATATCCCTGCAATTCTAAAAGCCGCTTTGGTGAGTGTTCCATCCAATTCTGAAATGGTCAGTACAATCTTAGAGCGAAGCTTTACATTTAATTTTTTGGCTAATTTCTGCCCAATTACGACTGGATTTCTTTTAATCCCTTCAAAATACTTCCCTGCTACGATTTTAGTATGCAGATCTGTAACTTTCTGTTCTTCTTCAGGGGTAACTCCTATCAGTTGAATTCCTGATTTTGACTCTGCCGAAGCAATCATTGCATTGCTAATTAATCTTGCTGACACTCCCTGTACTTCTTTTTCTTCCAGGATCTCATCTCTTACCTTCTGAGCAGAGGGAATAAAACGATGTACATCATTTGTTCTCATATATTCTCGTTGGTGAATCTGAATATGAGACACCTCCGTTTTAATCACATTATCTATTCTTTGATTCACCCATCCGTATAAAAACGCAATGATAAACACACCTGCAAATATGCCTAGTGCAATTGCAGAAATAATCACCAGACTTCTGGTTTTACTTCGCCAAATATTTCGCCATGATATTGACCAAATCATAATTTATTAAGTTTTGTTAGCTAGGGTTAAAGGACATCCTTAATTGCCTTTTTACTGGATAATACAACTACCAAAAGAGATACTTAACTCCTCAGGGCTTCTGTTATTTTTAATTTTCTGACTTTCAGAATCGGATAAAGAGAAATCATCAATGTAATCAGAAACACAATAAAAATTTGATTCATAAAAACAGACGGAGTCGTTCCGAAGAAAAAATATGGTTCGAATCCATATTGAGCATAGGTTTCTGCTAGCTCAGGAGGTAACTTAATAGGGTTCTTTCTAAAAAGAAATATAACAGGAACACTTACTAAAAATCCTGCAACAACTCCTATAATTCCTATAAGGATGGTTTCATAAAACAAAATTGTGTATAATCGCATGCGTTGCATTCCGATAGAAATCATTACTCCCAATTCTCTTTTTCGCTCTGCTACCATCATAATAATTGTTCCAAAAATTCCGAAACCAATAACGATATACAACACTCCGATCATTACTAACCCTCCGGATTTATCACTCTCAATAAACTGGACAATTTCCGGGTTTATTTCTTTCCAATCCAACACATTATACTGATTATCGGATAAGTCTTTTATTTGTTGAACTGTAGAGGGAACACTATTATAATCATCTACCATAATCATAATAGATGAGATTTTATCTTCGGCAGAAAAAAACTGTTGCGCTAATTTTAAATCGACAAAAGCTCCCAGGTTATTCATCTGTGGGGTCGAAAATGTGATAATTCCTTTTACAGGGTATTTTGCTGCAGCAGAAACCCCATGATACCCCTGGCTGATCAGCACTACAGTATCTTTTACTCCAACCTTCAGATTTTTTGCTGTGTTTTTGGTCAATAAGATTCCTGTATCTCCTTTTTCTAAAAATGTTCCTTCTGATACCCAATGCTGTATGTTAGAGGTCTCTTTATCTTTTGATGGCTCTATCCCTATCACCGCCCCACCTCGGGTATTGGCTTCTGATGAGAATAAGGCAAATGATTCTAGTCGTTTGGTAATTGTTTTTACTGTTTTAACCTCTTCTATTGAAGATATAAAAGTATCCGTTGGAGAGAAAATAGTATTAATCGACTTTTTTTCATGAAATTTTGGATGTTGAACCTGAATATAACCTGATGATAGTTTGACCGACATCTTGATCATATTACTATAGGTTCCATCCTGTAGAGAACTCATAACCGTAGACAATACGACCCCGAAAAAGATAGAAGCTACCGTAATTATAGTTCTTCTTTTATTCCTCCAAAGGTTTTTCCATGCCATGGATAATTCATTCATAACTTTAATTGATTTTTTTATAGTTTCCCTATTTCTATACAGGAGTTTATTTTCTTAATCGTTTCATTTGTTGCTGAGAGAAAAACCCACTCTTTATAGGTATATTAAATTCGATCTCATTAGTTATCAAAATTGTTTTTTGATTGTCTTTTTCTGCCGGAATGATTTCTATTCGTGTCGGTAATTTTCTTCCTCCAATATCTTTAATCTCTTTCCCATATTCTGTCTTAACCAAGATATCATCTTCATCATAATATGTTGATTTCAGCATTAGATATTCTTCATCCTTACTAATCCACTTAACGACCTTACCCCATACAATAGCAGCGTCTTCTTTGGGTTTCATTTCGATAACCCAACAAGGAATTTCATCAATTGTCTCTTCTTTTATAATCGTATGTACAAAATCAGTGACCATGGAAGATTCTTTTAAGATGTCATCATTCGTATAGTCTGATCCCATCCAACCATCACCCATCATTGATGGAGGCAGTTTAATCATCCTTCCAATGGACGGCATCCAGTTCCACATCTCTTTTTCTCTTTTTAGAAATGTTTGCCCTGCCTCTTTTGCCGGTTTAGTGATCAATGTCATAGAATAGGCATCTCCTAATGTCCAAACTTTAAAAACAATGGTCCGTTTCCACTCAGGTCGTACAATGGTCATTGTCATTTGTCCCCGGCTGGATTTCTCCCCATTCCATTTTTGATCTGCTTTCTTTATTATTTCTGTAGCATCCTGTGCTGTTGAAGCTGTCGAAAAAAGACATAATACTACTGGTATGGCGATCCATATGATCGTTTTTATTTGTTTCATGTGTTTATACAATTGTTTTAGAAGTCACATAGAACTCGCCAAATCAACTATCACGGGACAAGCCCACAAGATACTCAAAGGCAACTACTATAAAATATTGCTTCACAAATGTCGAAGCGTTTAAATCTTATTTAGTAAGTAATCATGTTTGATGTTCTTATTTTTTCATGACTCGCTTCACTGTGTAAAAAAATTAGTTAAGAAGTTACAGCAATGTTGTTATTTTAGGAATCAAAAAGATACTATTGAATTCCTTTTACGTGTGAATTTTTATAAAGAAAGGGGAATAATTAGCTGAGCGATAAACTTCATAGAAAGCACCTATACTCCTATGGATAATAATATTACATACAAGACCTCAATCAACTTACAGCGTTTTCTGCTAGAGGGTGCTCTAATTCGAATTTCTCTACTCCAATCAACTCTACAAAGCTGAGAATTGTAGTTAAACCATCGATTTGTTCTGCCATTAGTTGAACATCAAAATGTTCATCTGCTAACGTAATTAAAAACAGTTTTGACATAGAATCATACTTACTTAATGATTCTAATTCTGTATCTAATTGTACATTTTCATCTTTAGCCAGTTCCAGGTCATCTTTGATAATTTCAATAAACCGATCAATTGTCATTGCTTTCATTTATGTGTGTTTTATAATTAGTGTTTTTTTGTAAAAGTGTGATGGGGATATTTTATAACAGACTATATCTCTACTACAGTCATTGCCCAGGAAAGTCCAACTCCAAAACCTACAAGCATGACTTTATCTCCTGCTTTTATTTTCTTACTGTTCAGACAATCCTGTATTGCGATAGGTATGGTACATGAAACTGTATTCCCTGTATTTTCTAGGTTGATATAAAATTTACTTTCGGGAATCTTTGTTTTTTTTCTCAGATATTCCAGAATATATTTATTTGCCTGATGAAAAATAACAAAGTCTATATCTTCCAGCGTAATGTTATTTTTGGACAAACATTGGGAAACTGCCTGCGGGATATTCTTAATTGTAAAATTAAAAATATCAGGTCCATTCATCATCAGGTGGTTTCTGGAAGTAATATTTCCAGACTTGTCGATCACTTCTTCTGCTGCAAATTCCGTACAATTCCTCATGGCTCCATTATGCACTATTAGCTTATCTTTTCCTCCTCCATCTGTTCCCAGAACAAAATCCATAATCTGTTCTTTATCTGAGGAAGATATGATGGTCGCAGTAGCACCATCACCAAATATAGAGCGATTTCCTCTATCCCTTTTGTGCAAATACTTAGAATAGGTTTCTGCGGTAACTAGTAATACATTCGAAGCTATATTTCCTTTGATCAATCCTTTTGCCATGGCTAATCCGTACACAAAACCGGAGCATCCCAAGTTATAATCCAACGCACCAATATCTTTTTTTAGCTGTAATCTATCCTGAAGAATACAGGCGGAGGTAGGTAAAAAATAATCAGGACTTTGCGTACATAAAATCACAAAATCTATGGCTTCTTTATCAAAGTTACTCAACACATTCTCCGAAGCCTTGACTGCCAGATCTAAAGCTGTTTCATTCTGAGCACTGATATGCCTTTTCTTTATTCCTAATTTGGATTCTGTTTTATCTATATCCAGTTCCGGGAATTCTTTTTGTAATTCTTCATTGCTAAGGGTTGCTGTTGGTAAGTAATAAGCTAATTGGGATATTTTCGATGCTACCATAATGATCTATTAACGTTTGTACATTTGTTTTTAATAAAAAAGACTAATTGATAAAGTCTTCTTTACTACACCAATTCACAATGGCTGATCCCCAGGAAAAACCTGCCCCAAATGAAGCTAAGGCAATGGTATCATTTTCTTTTATTTTTTCTTGAGCTACTGCATCTGCTAATGCAATAATTACTGAGCCCGCTCCTGTATTAGCATAGTATTCTAAGTTGGTAAACACCTTATCCATTCCTAATCGCAATGTTTTCATTCCGTGTTTAATCATATTGATATTAGCCTGATGAGGTATTACTAAATCCAGCTTATCAACTTCTATATTTGCCTTGGCAGAAGCTTCTTTAACGATTTTAGGAAAAATAGTAGTTCCAAAATTCCAAACTTCTCGATTGTCCATTCTAATTCTATGGCGGTTTTCTTTGATAAGGTGTTCTGAATAGGTATGTAATGATCCTCCTTCCATCACTACCTTATCTGCTCCCCATTCACTATCTGCTCCCAGTACAGAAGACAAAATTCCTTTTCCTGGCTTGCAGGGTTTTAATATAGCGGCTCCAACCCCATCCCCAAAAAACATGGAAATATTTCGGTCGGACCAATCCAGTAGTTTGGAGTACACCTCTCCAGAAACAACCAAAACAGTATCATACATCCCGGATGTCACAAATTGCTGTCCTATTACCAAGGCATATACAGTCCCTGGACACCCTCCTACATTTACATCAAAGGTAGCTGCATTTTTTGCTTTCAGCTTTTTCTGCAATATGTTGGCTGTTGCCGGAATTCTTTTATCCTGGTTCACGGCACAAACAATAATTAAATCAATATCGTCTACTGATATTTCTGCCTTTTCTATCGCTTCATTAGATGCATGATATGCCAGATCTGACAAACATTCATCTTCTGCTACGACTCTTCTTTCTTTGATACCTATTTTATCTTCTATCCAAGAAGAAGAAGTTGCCATATGTTTTTTCAAATCGTCATTACTAACTCTTTGTTCCGGAAAATAAAATCCAGTTCCTGCAATTCCAACGTTTCTAAGTGTTTTCATCTTTATTTATTATAGTCGTAAAAACCTTTTCCTGTTTTTCTTCCCAAATGACCTGACTCTACCATTGTACGCAATAAAGGGTTTGCTCTGTATTTAGGATCTTTAAAATTTTCGAATAAACTGTCTAATGTATACAGTGCAGTATCCAGTCCTACTAAATCTGCCAGTTTTAAAGGACCAACCGGAAGGTTCATTCCTAACTTAGCAATTTCATCGATTGCTTCTGCTTCTGCTACTCCCTGCATATAAATAAAAGAAGCTTCATTCACCAAAGTAGATACTAATCTACTGGCTACAAATCCAGGGAAATCCTTTACCACTACCGGTACCTTATTGATTTGTTTATTAATAGCTATACAGGTATCCAATGTTTCTTTAGAAGTCTCTAACCCCTTTACAATCTCTACTAAGTCCATTACCTGAACCGGAGACATATAATGTAACCCTATTACCTTTTCTGGTCTTTTGGTTTTTTTTGCCATTTTCCCGATAGGAATACTGGAAGTATTTGTAGCAAAAATTGTTTCGGGAGGACACAGGTTTTCCAAAGTATCAAAAAGCGCTACTTTCTCTGCTACATTTTCACTTATATTTTCTATGATTAACTGACAGTCTGCAATCGCAGACAAATCAGTGGTAGAAGTAATCTGTTTCTTTATAGTTGTGTATTGCTCTTCTTCTAATCGTCCTTTTTTTATTTCATGTCGAAAATGATCTTCTAATCGAGTGTCATTATCTCTTCTTTTAACCGCGACTACTTCAAATCCATTTTCTGCATACGAATGAATAATTCCCCTCCCCATTAATCCATGTCCAATAACTCCTATTTTTTCTTTTTGTTGACTCATTTCTGTATGTTTAATTATTTGATTTCTATTAATAAGAATGCACGTTTCTATTCTAAATGCAATTAAATGCTACACCTTAATGAAAAACCAACGATTTTTTATTGTGAAGAACCTGAGTTTGTATACTGATTATGAACCCGATGAACGTATCGATATCTTCTTATTGATCAAAATAGAACTGATCGCTATTTGATTACTTAATTTAGAAAAGGGGGATTCATAGCATCTGATACAATCCTTAGGAAAATATTGATGTTTATTGATTGTTCACTTATGAGCAAAGCTTCGCTTCTTTAACTCACAATGTTGTCTTTTTTAGAAATTGACGTGATGAATTAATTTTTATATAGTCGACTGCTTAAGATTGTATCGACATCTAAATGCCTGAATATAGCGGCAGTCAAATATAGGTAATTTGCTATTTATGATAGATACACAAAAACCCTACAATAATTACAATAAAACAGTAAAACCAAAACAACAAACTGTTTTACAAGCGCTTACACCTCAAATTATTAACTGTTTTGTAATAAAATTTACATTTTTTTAACCTTATATAAGGATAAAAAAATGGGATTCATACCTTTTAAAGTAAGAATCCCATCTGATTTTTTTATGGAAAAGAAGGTTTAGAAACTCAATCCTTTATAAAAAATATCATTTACCAAGCGAGCACTTCCTAATAAAATTGCATCTTCCTGCAATTCACTTCTATGTAATTCTGTGTAGCACTTTCGCTTTTCTAATTCTTTTTTAAGTATAGGATAGAAAAAATTCCATGCATTTGCAATGTTCCCTCCTATAACAAGTGCACTTGCTTCATATGTGAGCAACCACGGTGCTAAAAACTGCGCCAGATTTTCTGAGAATTCTTTAAAAATTGTTGCTGTAATTAGTTTCTTATCTTCTGCTTCTGTGAGTTCTTTTACTCCTGCAATAGTTTCTCCTGTAAGTTCTGCATATTTCTTGACAAACCAACGGGTAGAGAAATAATCATCTGCAATACCTGCCTTAAACGGCACGTGATATAATTCTCCATCTTTAGGAATATCTTCTCCTGATTGAATCGGAAGCCCGTGAAAAAGAAAAGAAGCTCCAAATCCAGTCCCTAAGGTAATTGCCAGTCCTCTTTTTATATTTTTCAGTTTGCCTTTCCATACTTCTCCAATTCCAAAACAGGCTGCATCATTATAAAATCGCATTAATGTATCATCGGATAATTCTAACCTTCTCACTAATATCTCTTTGATATTCATACAAAACAATGCATCGTATTTCTGCTCCATTCTAAAAGCAAAAATACCGTTGTAATAATCAAAAGGTCCAGGTATTGCAATTCCTATTCCTTCCAATGCTCCCGGGGGTATTCCTTTTTTGGCTTCTTTTATAGCATATACCCACCTATCAATAATATCGTCTGCTGTCCCCTGACTATCAACCGGTACACTTACTAATTGAGATTTTATTATTTCTTTTTTATCTATATCAATACAAGCTACTGTAATATGACTTCCTCCTATATCTACACCTAATATCATGTTATTATTCACTATCTGTTTTTACACTCAATTTGATCCAACAAAAAGACAAGTACGTAAAAACTTTTCTTTTTCTGAATTTTTCTCTTTAAAAAAACAAATTGTTTTTTTCTAATCGGATAACACACTCACTTTTAACGTAAATTATTATCTAATTTAATCCTTCAAATTTATACTATTTATTCTCCTTACAATCATCAAATCTAAAGAACAGTTTTTATTCTTTTCAAAAGTTATTTTTCTTATGTTTTTTCCTTTTTAAATCATAAAAAAACAACAAAAACAGTAATATTTACGATCTTCTGCATATTTATTTCAAAATAATGACTCATAAACTAAAAATCTTATATATTACTTTCTAAATTATGAACAGGTAGCTTATTACTAAGCAGTCATGAAATATAAAGAGTGATTATTTAGAACTATTCCCTACTGTTCAAAAGCACATTGCAGAGAAAGAATAAAAAGTGAAGAAAAAGAGTTTTTATTGCTATGGAACTATTAGACAACACAGACAAGACCATTCTTAGAATACTTCAAAGAGATTCTAAAAAAACCGCTAAGGAAATCGCTAACCTGTTAAACCTTACAGTATCCCCTATCTATGAACGTATCAAAAGGTTAGAAAAAAGAGGGTATATTGAAAAATATGTTGCCATCGTCAATAAGAATCTTATCGATTTACCTATTACTGCCTTTTGCCAGGTATCTTTGCAATCACACCATGAATCTTTTATTGACAAGTTTGAAAATCAAATTCTTAATCTAAAAGAAGTACAGGAATGTTACCACATGGCTGGGCAGGTAGACTTTTTATTAAAAATAAATATGAGAAGTCTGGAAGAGTATCATGAGTTTGTAAGAACGAAACTTTCTAAAATTGAAAATATTGGAATTCTCAATACTACTTTTTCTTTAAAAGTCATTAAACAAACTTCCGAATTGTACCTATAATATCTATACTTTATCCGAATAAAATAAAGAGCGTAGCTTCTTCTGCTACGCCCTTTTTTTGAACCCTATTAAATCATATCGTACTCTAACCAAGAACCGCGAGAAGAAAGAATACTTTTTTTGAGTAATCCAAAACCAAAGATCATTTATTAAATCATCTGTTGTGTTCTAAAATTGTTATGCACTCTTTCTTATATCTCGCAGTAACTTCACATCAAAATAATCGATATCAATTTATTGTTTCACAAAACGTCCTTTATAGACTACGCTACCGTTATACCTAACCATCATAAAGTACATTTTGCTATCTATTCTTTGTACATCTAATTCATTTCCTTTGGTAACTGTTTTCAGGATCATTCTTCCCTGAATATCGTATACCTCTAATTGAACTGCCTTATTCTTAAGCTGTAATGATCTCTGAATATAGATTTTATCTCTAACCGGATTTGGATAAGTCGAAATTTCGATAGCTTCCTCCAGGTTCTTTTGGTTACTACGCAAACTTGTTTCCTTACCGAATAATTCTATCTCTGATAGCTGAAGAATGTTTCCACTATTATTTGTTAATGTCAATCTATAATACGAGTACACACCAGCATCTTGTACTGTAAATGTTCTTTTCTCTCTTCTATTAGGGAAGTCCTGATTATTTCTCTCATCTAATACTACCCATGATCTTCCGTTATTAGAACCTTGCAACACCCAGTCTTTTGGATCTCTGGAAGGTGCATCATTCCCAGAAGTAATCGTATAAGATACTAGTTTATATGATTTTTTAGCCTTGTACTGTACCCATGCTTTGTTATGGAATGTCAGATATTTTGTAGTTGACTGATCATCAATCAGATTCTCTATTCCTTCTCTGGAAGGCGAATCCGAATACTCTCCTGATACAGTTCCTCCGTCATTGGTTATATCAACTTCTCCTCCAGGGTCTCCTCCTCCTCCATCAGAACAATCTAATACCCAAGGATAATCTCCATCATAATCTAGTTTTCCATTACTATTAATAAAATTCTTATACTCATTCCATACCTGCTCTACTCCTTTTCCTAATATGCTCTTGAATGAAGCATCAAATGACCATGATTTTCCTAAATCTTTTGCTGCCTTATTAAACTTATAGATAAAGTTTTTGTCATATTTCTGAGTTACATATTGCAAAAAGAAACCTGTAGTAGTATATCCTCCTAGCCATCTTTTTCCATTATTCACATCAGGTTGTCTGGTTTGATGATATCCTGCATAGATTCTAACTCCATCAGCTATTCCTTCTGTATATGCCCAGAATGGAGAAGAACCGTCATATGTTCCTCCTGCCTCTGGGGAATTGTTATATCCATGTGTTACTTCATGGTATAAAATCCCATCAATTTCATCCTTAATCACCTGAGGATCATTCCCTGAATCTCTATAAATTTTTGTTAAATGTCTCGTACTTACCACAATTCCAATTGCATCTCCATCTCCATATTTATACGCTACAAAATCTCCATCTTTAATCTCAAAAGTTAATTGTCTGAACTTAGGAGCTTCTGATGATCTTCTGTACAGAATCTGAGCAACTTCTAAGCATTTTTGCTGCATATGTCTTTTTGCATCCGGAATCACCTGATGAAACACTTGAGATCCTGTCGAACTTCCATCTGAATCTTTAAAGATTATTGTTGGAGTTAGGAAATCATTCCCCCACTCACAGGTGTCAGTTCCTCTTCTAGTCACAGTAATATATCCTCTTTTTACAGCTGAATCTGACCCTGCGCTATTTGTTACTTTTAGTTGTACATCATATCTTCCTTCTCTATCATATCGAACTACAGGATTTTTAGCTGTACTTGTGGAAGGATTACCTCCTGTAAATGTCCATTCGTATTGCTGTGCTCCCGTAGAAGTATTAGAAAAAGTTATCTGGTTTCCTTCTGTGATCGTTTGTTGGTTCGCCGTAAATGAAGCTACAGGTGCATCTACAACAATATCTGAGTCTTTACCAAACAACTCTACTTCTGATAATTGCAAAATATTTCCGCTATTATTCGTAAGCGTTAAGCGGTAACTTTTAAATGTTCCTGCGTTCTGTATAGTGAATGTTCTTTTTTGCCTTCTATTAGGGAAATCCTGATTATTTCTCTGATCAATTACTGTCCAGTTTGACCCATTGACAGATCCTTCTAATGTCCAGCTTTTAGGGTCTCTATTTGGAGCGTCATTCCCAGAAGTAATAGTATACGAAGATAATTTATAGGTTTTTGTCGCTTCATATTTCACCCATCCTTTATTATTAAAAGTAAGGTATTTAGTATTTATATTATCATCAATTAATTGGTTTATTCCTTCTCCGTTTGGAGAATCGTTATGTTGACTTGTTACAACTCCACCATCATTCGTAATATCTACATCATCAGTAGGATTTCCTCCTCCTCCAGAGCAATCAAGAACCCATGGATAATCTCCATCATAATCCAACTTATTATTACTATTAATGTAGTTTTTGTATTCATTCCATACCTGTTCTACTCCTTTTCCTAATATGCTCTTGAATGAAGCATCAAATGACCAGGATTTCCCTAAATCTTTTGCCGCTTCATTGAATTTATACAAAAAGTTTTTGTCGTATTTCTGAGACACATAGTGCAAAAAGAAACCTGTAGTAGTATATCCTCCCAGCCATTTTCTCCCGTTATTCGGATCAGGAGTTCTGGTTTGATGAAAACCAGCATGTATTCTTACAGCATCTGCGATTCCTTCCGTATATGCCCAAAATGGAGAAGATCCGTCATAGGTTCCTCCTGCTTCTGGAGAATGATTGTATCCATGTGTTACTTCATGATACAATATCCCATCAATTTCGTCTTTAATAATCTGTCCATTATTCCCTGAATCCTGGTAGATTTTAGTAAGGTGTTCTGAACTCACTACAATTGTCAGTTCATTATCTCCTTTTAATAAATATGCAACAAAACTGTTTCCTTGTCCATCTTTTTTCTGGATATTAAATCCTAGTTTTCTGAATCTGGGAGCTTCTTGTGATCTTCTATACAGCACTCTGGCTACTTCCAGACACTTTTGCTGCATATACTGTTCTGGATTAGAAATCATTTGATGGAAAATTCTCGATCCAACGGAGCCTCTGTCTGTATCTTTGAAATCGACAGTTGGAGTCAGAAAACTATTTCCCCATTCACATGGTTGCACATTAATTGAATTTGTTCTTGTTTGATGGTCTCCGGAGGGTAGTTCTTTACCGGAAACCAAAATCGTGGCTATCATACTTAATCCAAGTATGACCTTTGTCTTGGTTTTCATGTTGAGTCTGTGTTATGTTTCTTATTTCTAAGAGACTATTAGTTACCAGTAAAATTACCCATTGAAAAGCAAAAAATTCAATTTTTAAGCAAATTCAGTGAATATTTTTGCCAATACTTCAATAAAAAGTTTTTTTTACTTCGAAATCCTAAAAAGAAAGTCTTTATCCTTTTTTTTTATTAGCCGTTATCCCAGACACTCTTATACTTTCATCCTAAAATTTTACAAAAAAACCTTAAAAAACTACAAAAAAACACTTAACTATTACAATATGTTACCACAAAACCCCATAAAACCTTTCAAATGTTACCATACAACTATCGTATTCTTATCCCAATATAAAAGCCCGATTTATTCTGCTGAATAAACCGGGCTTTGGCTATGCTTAATACCCTACATATTAACTATAGCAATACACTATTTTATCGCTTTACAATTTTACCTCTTACTTTCTCTTTACCTTTAGTAATAGTAAAGAAGTAGAGTCCTTCTTGTAAAGTACTTATATTAAATGTTTTTGTGTTGCTGCCTTTTTCAACTACAGTATTCTTGAAATCCAGTACTTTAATTCCATTAGCATTAAAGATTTCTAATTTAAAATCTGCGTATTTCTGTTCTGACTTCATAGTCACCTGAATTGTTTCTCCTACTACAGGATTAGGGAACACACTGATTTCACTATTATCCAAGAATATTCTGCTAGTACAAGTTCCCGTTTTAGTCCACGCTTGTTGCCAATACGCTCCTTCTCCTGGTGCATATGCCCATGCCGCTGAAGAAGAACACCATCCCGGGATATTACACTTAAACTTTTGCCCAGCATTCTTCACCTCTTCATTTCTAATATAAGAGGTTCCTGCTACATATTGAGGAATGTTAGGACATCCTCCTCCTCCAACGACTTTTACTATAATCTCAACTGACTGTGAAGATCCTGAAGCACCTTTATCATCAGTCGCTGTCGCTGTCAAGGTATAAGTCCCTGCTGCTGCATTCGTAATCGTAGTAGTATATGGAGCTGTAGTACTTTCGCCTATTTTAGTTCCATTACTAAAGAACTCTACCTTAGCAATCGTACCATCTGAATCTTTTGCTGTTACATCAACAACAATAGGGGCTCCTTGATCAAAAGTAGCTCCATTCGCTGGGGACATAATCTTAGCTGTAGGTGGAGTATTAGAACCTCCTCCTTCAACAGTGATACTTACTGCAGAAGACATTCCAGTTCCTCCTTCATTATCCGTTGCTTTAACAGTTAACGAGTAACTTCCTGCGGCAGCATTTTGCCATACATATTCATATGGAGCAGTGGTGTCTTCTCCCAGCTTGGTATTTCCTGAATAAAATGCCACTTTAGTTACTGTTCCATCACTATCACTAGCAGTTGCCTGAATTGTAATAGCTGTTCCTGCCTGGAATGTACTGTTATTAGCCGGAGAAGTGATACTCGTTATAGGAGATGAGTTATTAGACCCTCCACAGTCTCCTACTTTAGTCCATGCTTGTTGCCAATACGCTCCTTTTCCTGGCTCATATGCCCATGCTGCATTTGAAGAACACCATCCTGGGACATCACATTTGAATTTTTGACTTGCATTTTTTACTTCTTGGTTCTTAGTATAAGAAGTTCCTGCTACGTACTGTGGGATATTAGCACAATCTCCTCCTCCTACAGTTTTCACAGTAATTGCTACAGCTTCAGACGTAGCCATAGCCCCTTTATCATCAGTTGCTTTTGCGGTTAAAGAGTATGTCCCTACAGCAGCATTTGTAATTGTATAACTATGAGGGCTTGCTGTACTTTCTCCTAATTTCGTTCCATTACTAAAGAACTCAACTTTTGCTATAGAACCATCAATATCTGCTGCTAATGCAGTTACTTCTATGGAAGCTCCTGCATCAAATGTAGCATTATTTGCTGGAGAAGTGATACTCACCGTTGGTGGTTCATTAGGTGTACCATCGCTTACTGTAATAGAAACAGGGAGTGAGTTTTTTGTTGCATTCTCATTGTCTGTTGCTTTTGCTGTCAATGTATAATTTCCTAATGGTACATTTTGCCATGCATATTCATATGGAGCAGTGGTATCTTCTCCTAGTTTCATTGTTCCGTTATAGAACTCTACCTTAGTAACGGTACCATCAGGATCAGATGCATTTGCCTTAATCGTAATTGTTGTTCCCGGAGCTACTGTCGTATTATCAGCCGGTGCTGTAATATCAACCACAGGAGGACGGTTTCCTCCACCACCTCCATTGGCAAATACTTCATTCATTTTATTAATCAATGGGGATTTTACATTTGACCATCTCTTTAGTTTTCTACCAAAAGAAGTCGCTGTTCCACTGATTTCCAAATCTCCATACACAGTCCACACAATTACTCCTCCTAAGTTATTATCATTTATAAACTGTGCTTTTATTCCTACTGACTCTTCATCATCATAACTCAAGAAGAAATTTCCTTTTACTAAATAAGGAACTTTTGCTTCATCATCCCACTTTCTTGTCCATCCGCTATTCGCTCCCAACGCTTTTTGTTTGATAAAGAAATGATTGGGTGTTCCATCATATACTTCTTTAGGCCAGTTCGTATAATCTGCTGCAGTTTCTATAGGACCGTCTGGTTGGATATTTTCTGATCTTTTTACTGTTTTCACATTCAGATCTGCCGGACCATCTGTTATTACTCCTCTTCCGTAAAACGGAGCTCCGAAACATATTTTATTGCTTGGTACCCCATGCTCTTGGAGCTTTTGTAATGTTGACTGCCAGTTAAAAAATGGAACTTCTGCTCCGGTATATGGGTAAACTGGTGCATTATGTCCTGCAATATTAGACCATCCTCCATTAAAGTCATAAGTCATCATATTAAAGTAGTCCATATCTCTTACCAGATTAGCCCAATTAAATCCATCTAATTTTCTTGGATCCGCAGACATCGCAGAAGTAATCAATTTATCTGGTCCAATCGCTGCACGGATATCTTTTACTAATGATTCGAAGTTTGCAAAATCCGCATCAGTTCCAGTAAAATTCATTCCTGGATAAGGTCCTGGGTATTCCCAGTCTAGATCAATTCCGTCAAATCCAATAGCGATTAATCTTTTACAATCATCGATAAATTTTGCTTTTTTTACAGGATCAGCAGCCATTTCCGGAAAATGTTTACACATACTCCATCCTCCAATAGAAGCCATCACTTTTACTCCTTTCTGGTGTGCCATATCTAATAGACCTGCAACACCGTTTTCTTTTTTTAGCGGTAAAGGAAGACCTCCACTTAATCCCCATGTAGGATGAGTCCAGCGACTACTACCTACTTCTACCTGGAATCCTTGTGCTTCCGCTCTTCTTTTTATATCCGCGTTCACATAATTTACATATTCCAATTCTCCAAAAAGAATATGTAAATCCCAGCTACTATATAAATCTGTATAGAACAGATCTTTTGGCTCCTGAGAAACCCCTTGCTGGTAGATCTTTTTGTTTCTGTGATCTCCACTGTGTAGAGAACCGTCTCTTGCTACTCCAAAAAATGAAAAATTCAAAATAGTATATTTCGAATAATCAATATTAAGGTGTGTAAGTGCTCCTGCAGAAGGAACTCCTGCTTTGCTGTTTTTCCATGCATCCCAATTGGTAATATATCCTATTACCTGCTTTTGATGATTTGCCGTTGTCGCACTTCCTCCGGTATTTACCTGAGCATAGGTTAGCCCCGATAAACACAGAAAAAATAAAAATGCAGTAATCTTTAGAGACATTGTCCTTATCCTCCAAAAATTTGATTTTAATTTCGTTTTTTTCATAATTACATTAGTTAAATTAAAATGTTTGTGTGTAATAATTCGTAGAAAAAAATTAGAAAGAATAAATAACCCCAAAAAATTAATTAGCTAAACAACTTAAAACCAACTGTTTTTGGAAGTAAAACAGAACTAAAGTGCATTTTTCCTCTTTTTTTGTTTTTTTAACACTTTTTCTTTTCAAAATTACAGGAAGAAACCACCTCCTTTTTTGTACATACATCCACTCTCAAAAAACCATTTTACTCTTGTCAAAACATCCCTTTTTCTAAAATTGTGAATATCTATTATAACAGGTATCTCCTGAAGGTCTCATTAACATCTATATTTGCTCTCCTAAAAAAAGGAATATGAATACTACCTGGTACGAATGTAAAGTCAAGTATAGAAAAGTTGACGAGTCTGGTTCTCATAAAATGGTAACAGAACCTTATTTAGTTGATGCATTATCTTATACGGAAGCTGAAACTAGAATTAATGAGGAAATGTCTGCCTATATTAGTGAAGAATTCAAAATTACAAATATAAAAATAGCCAACTTTGCAGAAATTCATCCTTTCGAGAATTCTGACCGCTGGTTCAAATCAAAAGTATCTCTTATTACATTTGATGAAGAAAGTGGTAAAGAAAGAAAGTCAAATATGTATCTTTTGGTACAGGCTAATGACATAAAAGAAGCGTTTGACAATACTACTCGTATGATGAAAGATTCGATGAGTGATTATACAATCCCAGCAATAGCTGAATCTCCGATCATGGATGTTTTTCCCTATTTTACTGGAGAAGAAGATCAATTAGAAAAGTTCAAATCGATAAAAGCTTCCATGCATTCAGAAGAAGAAATTCCTCCATCAGTTCCACCTACTCCGGATACTGATACTCTTGAAAGTAAAGTACCGGATTTCAGTCCGGAAGAAACAGAAGTTCTCTCTGTAAATGAAACTGATTCAACAGATAGTTCTGAGAATAATATATTCTGAGCTAATAATTTCTATATATATTCAAGGTTGCTTTTTTGGCAACCTTTTTTTTGCAATCCCCTTATGTCTTATAACAGAAAAGCAGCGCTGTATTGTTTTCTCTTATTATTTTATGTACGCTTCTATCCACTTATCTCTTTTGCGTAGTAAAAACTTCTAATCACGTTATAGGCTTTTTAGTGGATAACAATAATTTCGCACTCCATGCCTACTAATGCATATTATCTATACCTCAACACAGAGGTTATTCATACTATTTCATTAGTCGGCAGCTACTTTATACCCAATAACATTGATGAAAAAGAGTTACAAAAAAGGAGACGCAAAAAGATTGATCAGATTTATACACGAATGGATGGGATTAACCTCTGGTTTAATCGTATTTATCGTATCTTTTTCCGGAACATTATTTGTTTTTGCCGATGAGTTTGTCTCATTATGTGCAGGAGATGCTAAGTATGTAACTGTCGACCCCTCAAAAGAAAAACTTCCCGTAGCAACATTAATAGATAAATTTAAAGAACAACAACCCAGGCGAGGAATTTTTTATGTAGACACGTATACTGATTCTGATCGCAGCTTCCGAATTGCCTCGGAAAAAAACATGAAAGATTTCACATATACTTATATGGATCCTTATTCTGGGGAAATTCTAAAAAACTCAAGATCCTATTGGTTTTTCTTTTTCATCGCTGCCCGAATCCACGCCCAAATTTTAATGTATAAGGTTGGACAAACAATCGTTGGTATTGCTACTATTATTTTTTTACTGGAATTAATTAGTGGTCTTATCTTATGGTTTCCTAAACGATGGAACAAAAAAGCGAGAAAAGCTTCTTTTACCATCAAACAAAACACCAATTGGAAACGCAGAGTATATGATCTTCATAAAATCCTTGGGTTTTATGCTTTACTCCCTGCACTTCTAATAACAGTAACTGGATTAATCATGGCATATAAAGTACTGACAGGCATTACTCAAAACAGTTTTGGGGGGACTGCTGATGGGGAGGCTTTGATAGAAGCCCACCTACCCAAACCCGATCCGACAAGAAAAATGCTTTCTATAGATGAGGTCATCTCTAAAACACAGTTATCAAACCCTGAAACTAAGCAGATAAGAATTGGATTCCCGCATGAAGCAATTGACCCTTATTATCTAACTGTAGTAGGTGAAACAATCGGATTAAAATCATGGATTAAAGGAGATTTCTTTTTTACGAATCGGTATACCGGGGATCGCGTAGTACTTCCTGCTTCCTTAGATAATTATACAAAAATTAACCAAACTGTATTTGACCTGCATGTAGGACATTGGTGGGGATTATTCGGAAAAATTATCACATTTATCATAGGAATTATCTGTTCCAGTCTTCCTGTAACCGGCTTTATTTTATGGTTGAGAAAGAAGAAAAAGGAGCGTGAAAAAAGAAGGACCAAAAAAGTACGGATTGCATAAGTAATCGTATTCTAAACCTTTTGTTTTAGTGAATATTCTTTTTTCAAATTACTTGGTAAATAGTTAAACTTCTTTTTAAATGCAGTAGTAAAGTGTTGTGGGTTTTTATATCCCACAGCATAAGCTACCTCAGAAACCGTAAGTTCTTCTTCGATAAGCATTTTTTTTGCCTTTTCCATACGTATACTAGTAAGGTATGAAAAAATAGGTTCCTTAAAAACTAACTTAAAATTTGTTTTCAGTTTATGTTGATTAATCCCTGATAGTTTGGATAACTCCAGTATGGTTGGTGGATTCTGAATATTCTCCCTAATTAACTGCTCTGCTTTTAATATTTCTTCATGCTCGTGTTTTTTTAGCACCACACACTTCTCTTCTTTTTTCTCATCTTTCAATTGTGTGAACAGAAAACTAAAAATCTCAATTATTTTAGACTCCAGGTAGACTTGTTTAATTTCTTTTTCATAAGAGCAATTGATGATATCATTTATAATCAACGACAAGTGAGAAGGAATTTCCCTGCTTTCGGGGAACATCGCAAAAGGTATTTTTTTCTCTAAGGCTGCTCCAAAATCAGTACTTACTTCTTTAAAATTGTTTTTAAATATTTTCTTTACATACTGTTCTGTAAAAATAATTTCTAATGACTTTCTTTTACGGATTGGATACCTCAATGTCCCTTTTACTTCTGGAAGATAGAAAAAATTATATTGCCCTCCTTTTATAATAATCGGAATACTTTTGGTATTATCAGGAATATACTCACTATGCCCTTCTATTTCAAAATGAATTTTAAGAAACGGAAAATCATGCATCACCTGCATAATCAGAGGAGGTTTAATAAGGACATTCCCAATATCAATCTTAACCCCATCCAGCATAATTTCATGATTCTCTCCCTGAAAAAAATCAACATCCACTTCGATTACCTTTTCTTCAATTTCATTTGTTCTTAACCCTTCTCTTTCTTTCCTTATTAATTTCTTCCCTTGATACTGCTCAAATTTAAACGTTGATTCCATGATACTTTTTTCTTCTTTATCGCCCCTAAAAACACCAGTTTCCACACTGTATTCCAACACAATAAAACACTTCTCTTTATATTTTATTCAGTCTAAATTACAATTGCAAAAATACAATAAAAAAAG
Organism: Aquimarina hainanensis; assembly: GCF_042684685.1. Classification (NCBI taxonomy): domain Bacteria; kingdom Pseudomonadati; phylum Bacteroidota; class Flavobacteriia; order Flavobacteriales; family Flavobacteriaceae; genus Aquimarina; species Aquimarina hainanensis. The sequence goes on from NZ_JBHULX010000021.1 coordinate 64,712, forward strand.
GGGAAATTAGTTTTACTCCTCATTCTTTTGCGGCATTAAAACTTCTATTTGCGTAGGTACAGGGTGAAGAATCTACAATACTTTTGCTCATTATTTAAACTAAATAAAAATAAATGTACCCGCGTTATTTTGTACTTATCTTTTTGTTTTTGATAAGTCCCCCACTATTAAGTCAGTCTGCTCTTTCAGGAAAAATAACTGATAAACACGGACAACTATTACCTGGAGCATCCGTATTAATCAAAGGAACAACCATTGGAGCTATTAGTGATATCAATGGTTATTTTGAACTTTCTAAAACTCCTTTGGGCAATTATCAACTAGAGGTAAGCATGCTCGGTTTTAAAAAAGAAATAGTTACTGTTTTTCTTCAGAAAGGAAAACCTCTTTTTCTTAGTATTTCCTTATCAGAGACAAGTCAAAACTTAGATGAAATCGTTCTTCAAAGCAAGTCAAAAGTACAGCGAAAACGAGAAGAGCCTATTAAGATCGAAGTAATTGATGTAAAGAAGATACAAGCTCAATCCATCAGTCTCCCTCAAATCATGAATCAAACTTCTGGAGTTAAAGTACGACAAAATGGAGGTATTGGAAGTGGAACTTCTATCAATATTAATGGATTACAGGGGAATGCCATTCGTTTTTTCAAAGATGGAATCCCATTGGATTATCTTGGAAGAGCATTTGATTTGAGCATGGTTCCCATTGATCAATTAACCAATATAGAGATATACAAAGGGGTGCTACCTGTGGATTTAGGAGCTGATGCCTTGGGTGGTGCTGTTAACTTTATTTCTCAAAACAATCACAAAAACCATTTGGACCTTTCTTACGGAGTCGCTTCTTTTAATACGCACCAAGTCAATCTAAACGGATATTTGACAATTCCTAATTCTAAACTTTTTGCTGCTGCTACTTCATATTTTATCACATCAGATAATAACTACACCATAAATGTCGATATCCCTGATGCCGACACCGGTGTTCTCAAATCAACTGAGGCTGAACGATTTCACGATGGTATATACAGTTTGTTCCTGGAAACAAAAATAGGTGCGCGAGCTACTAAAATCGCCGATTTATTTGAAGTTGGATTTTCCAGATTTGACATGCAAAAAGAGTTACAAAATAATATTCGGCTTACGATCCCTTATGGAGAAGCTATATATGAAGAAGATGCATCTATTTTTACAATCAGGTATCAAAAACAGTTCGACAAACTACATCTGGATTTTTTCACTGCCTATAGCGATCGAAATACTCTATTCGATGATACTCCCACATACAGATATAACTGGTTAGGAGAACCACTTCCTATTCCTGATAATGACAACGGAGGAGAGACCAATCAAAATGCTAAATCATATAGGAGACTTAACTTCGATAACTGGACTATTCGTGCCAATGCTAATTACCAACTCCATGAAAACCATCAATTAAACTTTAATCATAATTATATCTATGAAAAAAGAGTTGGTTCTGATCCATTGGCAGAAACTTTTGGAAGAGATGTAGATGTCTTAACGTTTCCTGCAAAATACACACGGAACATTACAGGTATTGGGGTTACCTCTTCTTTTTTAGGTAACAAAATCGACAATGTTTTTTCCGTAAAAAGATATGGGGTTATCACTAGTTCTATCTCTTCGGTTTATGATTATTATGGTGAAATTCCAGAATTTTCCGATGATAGTTATGGTATAAGTAATTCCATGAAATACAACATTAACAAGCACCGGTACCTGCGAATATCATATGAGCGAGCTACCCGAATCCCAGAGTCTGAGGAGTATTTTGGAGATGCTATATTTATTTCTGGAAATTACAACCTGCAACCTGAGACGAGTCATAATATCAATCTCGGATTTTACTCTAATATCACTAAAAAACAAAACCTCTGGTTAGATATTAATACATTCTATAGAGCTGTCGAAAACAATATTTTCCTGCGCCCCTTCAGTCTATTATATTCTCGCTATCAAAATACAGATGATGCCAGAATACTTGGGGGAGAGTTTATGCTAAAAGGGAGCTTGGTTAAAAACATTCGGTTTAATCTAGCCGTAACCTATCAGGATATACGACGAAAAAACACGGATATTAACTCTCGATTACTCGAAGATTCCAGACAACCCAATATTCCATACTTTTTTGGAAATATCGGACTTCGTTATCACCCTAAAAAATTGATCGGAAAAGGAAACTGGCAATTTTACGGCAATTATAATTACGTAGAAAAATACTTACTAAATGCGGTTTCCAAAGAGCAAGAACCCCCTCTATTTGGTGATGTTAATGGCATCACCGGAGTAAATATAATTCCAACTCAAAATCTAATAGATATAGGAATTACCTATAAAGTTTCTGGTACCCCACTCTGGGTTAACGCAGAGATCAACAATATCCTGGATGCCGAAGCCTTTGATGGATTTAGAGTCCAAAAACCTGGAATTAATTATCGTTTAAAAATCAAGTATTCAATTAATTAAAAAGTGAAAAATGAAAAAAATGACCTTTAAGATGTGTGCATACATCCTATCAATGATGTATCTCATAAGTAGTTGTAGTAGTGATGACAATTCTGAACCTTCTAATCCTGATGGAGGAGGAACAAGTCCCGAAAAATCTGGTGTTTCCTTATTTGTTATTACTGACCCTAATACTTCCAGTGGATTGTTAATTTCCTCAGAGGAGATGTTTTCCGGTACAATTGACATTTCTAAAGTCTCTAATGCAACACAAATAGCTGCTGCCCGCACAACCGGATTAGCTATTGATGGAGCTGTATACCATACATCGAACTCTGCAGGGGATAATGGGATACAAAAATTCGGTTATCAGAACAATGCTTTTACAGATGAAGGATTTATCGCTGTTAATGAGAAAATATTTACTTTTGAAGTTGTTAGTCCTACCAAGGGATATTATACAGATGCAAACAGAAGTCGTACGGCAATCCAGACATTTAACCCTTCGACTATGCAGCGAACAGGAGAAATCGACATAACAGAAGCTATTACTCCTATTCTTACCGATGAAGTTACCAGTACCAGAATTGGTTCTTTTATGCTGGAAAGCAAAGGAAAATTATATACTCAAGTATTTTTTCTAAAAGAAGATGGAACACATGCTTTTGATATAAGCTATGTTGCTGTATTTGACACAACAAATGATACCTTCATTGGATTAACTCAGCACAATGATTATATATGGTTAGGTTTCGAGAGAAAAAATTCAAATTATGCAACAGTAGCGGACAATGGGGATATCTATCTTGCAAGTCCAGTCGGGAATACTTCTGATCCTGCTCACTCCAAATGCATTCGAATCAAAGCAGGAAGTAATCAAATTGACCCTTCCTGGAAACTTGATTTTAATGAGTTCATAGGAGGAAATAGTTTTTGTCTAGCAGGACCTGCTGTTGTAGGTGATAAACTATACATAAAGCTTAAATCATCTGCTATTAATTCTGACTATAGTAATCTTGGAGAAGAAGATGTCGATGCATATATGGTAGACATAAACACCAAGAAGATCACAAAAATAGCAGGAATTCCCAGTAGTGGATCTATAAGCTCTAGTATCAGTGGTCCTGTTGTTATTGATGGCTTAGTGTATTTTGCGGTTAGCAATTCTAATTATCAAGGCTATTACACGTATAACCCGGCTAATGGAGAGGTAAATGAAGCTTTCTCTCTTTCTGGAGGAGTTCCCAGCCAGTTAAGTCCTCTATAAAAACATTACAGGTATCGCCTTCTTTTCCTGGAAATTTTATCTATAAAACTAAGAAAAAGAAAGCAATACGATACCATGTGATATGTTATTCCTTTTGCTACATAAAACACTAGGGAGATTGTTCTCCTTAGTGTTTACGTCGCATATCTTTATTACAAATTCTTTTGCAATAACTCCATTAACAGCTAAGCACTAACTTGCGTTCGTTAGTACTTAGGGAGTTATTCTTTTACATGTACTACCTTAAAAACTCCCCTCTACATGAATAATCAACAAAAAATTCTTATTTCATGGGTATTAATTGCACTGGGTATAGCAATACACAGCACATTAGAAGTTGGAGAAAGTATTTTCTTTAAACCTCTCCCTACAGAACCTTTTAGCAATGGTGTTCCCATTGCCATTCACATCATCCACATTGTAGCGATGATCCTTCCTATGATAATGGCATTCTTAACGTTATTTTACGAACGAAAAGGGTTTAGAATATTCTCTCTCATGTATGCTTTCTTACTCGCCTTATTAAACATCTCTCATGTTATAGAAACCTTCATGGTAAGTAGCACTAATCTCTCTCAAGTTATCTTATTATCGTTTGTTGCAATTATTAATATTGTTTTGATTGTTTTGATTAACAAATGGCGTAAAGAAGTTTAAAACTTCAATATGCAAAAGCCATGTTTACTACATGGCTTTTTTTATGATATGACACTTACTCCCAACGATGATGCTTTAGAGTTGTCCATATTTCCAGAACAGCTCCCATCAATTGTTTGTCTTCATCTGCACTGATATTCGTCATCAGAAACACGCCTACATTACGGCTGGGATTTATAGCAGCAATACTTACTACCCCAGGGTCACTCCCGGAATGATTCAGAGTTCCTTTTTCATTAACTCCCCAAAAAATTCCACTGGATTCTTTTCCTATTTCTGTACGGGTAAACATTTCTTCATAAGATGCTTTTGACAATATCGTACCTTCCCCGTTTCTTCCCCGGATAATTTCTTTCAAATATTCCCCAAATTCATCTGTATTTGTGATCAACCCCCCATCTGAACTCGTAATCAGGTGGTACGCTGGCACCATCGTATTTTTAGTAACATATCTGGAGGCGAATTCCTCCCGATTATTATCGTTTATCTTCCAGGCTGTTTTCTCCATCCCCAAAGGATCAAAAATATACTGTTTTGTAAATTGCTCAAAAGGAACTCCTGTTGCATTTTCAACCACATACGCTGCCAAAGCTGCTCCAATATTACTATAGTTATATCGCTTGCCAGGAGCTTTTTTTGTGAAATTTTTATTTGAATACCATTTTCCATTTTTGGACAACACATTTTCAAAAAACATCGCGTAAGAAAGATCCTCATTCTGCGCGATAACTTTTAGATTCTTTGCAAAATCATCTGGCAAATAAGAATAATCATCTATCGGATTTTCTAACACATATGCTCTTAGATAAGCATTATCATCACTAATTCCCGAGGTATGTTGTGCCAGATGTCGCAACGTAATCGGCACATCAGGAAATTTAGGGTGTATCACCTGGAATGGCAGATATTGATTAATTGGATCGTCTAAACGTAGTTTTCCTAACTCTTGAGCTTTCATAATAGCAGCAGCAATAAATGTTTTGGAAACAGAACCAATATTATGTACCGTATGATTTGTGTACGGCTTTTGGGTCGCTACATCTGCATATCCAAAAGAATTGTTATAAAACACTTCTTTGTCATTTACTACTACAATAGAAATTCCTGTAAGGTCTGAACTTTTGAATATTTCTTCCAGTTTACTATCCAATTCCTGAATTGACTCTGTAGATTCTCCTTTTTGAGAAAAACTATTAGTTATCACTAAAAAGGCTCCCAGGCAGCAGATTAACAATTGTATTACTTTTTTCATGTTCGTTTTTTAGATTTTATACAAATGAACAGATCTTATACATATAAAACGCCCCAACAGATACTTTGGCACCTTTTTTTTCACTTTTAATTCAATTATTTCTTTTAATACTTTTTTTCAAAAAAGGAATATTTTACTATTTATTTTATAATAAAAAATATTAATGAATTACATAATAATTATAAATAAAAATATATCAATAATTAATCTAATATTTGCCCCTGTGAATAAAAATGGAGGAAACTATGAAACGGGTTACTCTGCGTACTACAAACTGTTCTTAGAGTTGCTCGTTTCTTTCTTCACCGGGGCTTAAACAAATAATTAATACTTCTGCTATATAACACGTAGATGCATTCCTATCAGCATACGAATACATTAAAGTAGAAAGAGCAGACATAACGAAAAACTATTAATTATAATTTTTTAACTGATATGACTACAACAGAAGTAATGGACAAGATACAATTGGTAGACAATACATTTACTCCTTCTGAAGCTTCGGATGTTGTGAATGCATTAATAAAAGAAAAAATAAACTTTCACAAACTACACAGGCTTTCTATGCATGAAGGAAATCAACATATTGATTCCAGTTATGATGATGAACGCATTGCCCAGTTATTAAAAGAAAAAGAAGCATTTAAAGCTGTTTTTAAAGAAGCAATGACTACGGGAAAAAGAGTTGAAATAAACGGAACTTTGACGATTAAAATTACTGATTAACCCCTCTTTTAAACGTTATGGATTTATGTTTTTGGTTAGAATAGTGCTATAAATCCTACGTTCATTATTTTATTAGAGGATTTTGAATCTTAATAAAAGAGAGTCAGAATCCTCTTTTATCATCATACAGCAAGTACCCCTTCCGGTAAATCATAAATTTATAAGCTGAAACTTCTCTCTTATTATTTCATCTTTTCTTTCTTCTACATAGCTTAAAAATGCTGCTGCTACCGGAGAAAATTTTTTGTTCTTTAAAGATATCAGGTTCCATATTGATTTCAAAGGAAACCCCTTTACAGGTATAATCTGTAATCGATTCGCTTCCAAGTCATTTCGTATTCCTATCAATGGCATAATCGAATACCCTAACCCTGCTATTACCGCTTGCTTAACCGCTTCATTTGAGGTCAGTTCCATCTGTTTTCTCGCGACAATATTATTTTGCTCTAAATACTCTTCCATGGTATGTCGGGTTCCTGACCCTGGTTCGCGATAGATTAACGGTAGCTCAGAAAGAATCGAAGTATCATACATTTTTTTCTCAAATGTATCTGTCGTACTCCCCACTAAATATAATTGATTTTCCATCAAATTAGTCTTACTAATCTTCAAATGTTTTGGCAATACCGACACCAGTGAAAAATCAACAGAATTTTCCTCCAGACTTGATACGACCATCTCTTTGTTTGTCACCTCTAATACCAGGTTTACTTCTGAATGTTTTTTCATAAAATCAGACAAGAAATAAGGGATAATATATTTACCTGTAGACACTACTGATATCTTCAACACTCCCGACAACTGTCCTTGGTACGCTAATGTTTTATGACTAATCTGATCAACTTCCTGAATTATTTTTTGAGCTGCCTCTGCTATTTCCTTTCCGAAATCAGTAATGTATATCTTTCTACCTATTACTTCAGTAAGTGGTATAGGAAATTGATCCTGAAAATTCCTAAGCTGAATAGAAACTGCTGGTTGAGTGAGGTGTAATTCCTCTGAAGCTTTGGTGATACTTCCTTTCTCTACTATTTTTAGAAAAATCTGAAGTTGATGCAATGTATAATTCATAAATAAATGTAATATTATTTATATAATTAATAAATAAATATATATTCAAAAATAATTAACAACCAACATCTAATGAAAATACTAATGTTATTTTTAAGGAAAAATTTCTATTTTTTATTCTTTATAATATTAAAACTCCCCAGTCCTGATAAACTGAGGAGTTTTTACTCTTTTTAAGATGAAAAAAATAATATAGTCTCTATCATTCAACTAATTCAAATGCTTCTGCAGCCACATATGAAACTTTAGCATATATTCCTGTATCGACAAGCTGTGCTACATTTTCTCCTTCTTTTAAGATAATTTGATTACGTTGATTTTCTATTCCCGTAAAAACCATACTGTGTAAAACTCCATTAACAGTATACTCTACTAATGTTTTTTCTACTGTTCCACTTCCTTCTGCTTCGACAACAATCGATACAAAATACTTATCATTAGGGTTTATACAATCAAAGGTTGTTACAGAAGTTCCATCTTCTTTTACAAAGTTAATATGTACTGGTTTTATAACTGAGGTTTCTGGAGCATCATCTCTAGAGCAATTACAAAATAATACAACGATTATAATCCAAAAAACTGTTTTCATACTCATACTTACTTTTTTTGATTAATGATAATTTCTTTCCGAATAGTTCCCATCTTTACTTCATATGTTGCTGCTTCCAAATTATTGAAAACAGTTTCCCCATTAGTTATTGTCTGACTAGAAAAGTTAACTCCATCCTTCAGTAGCAATACCTCTTCATTATTTCTGGTAGAAACAACTTTAATTGCTCCTCCCTCATAACAAACGGCATTTTTTCTATAGTAAGTGATATCTCCAGAGCTTACTTTGATTTTTATTGTGTATTCTCGTGTTACCGATTGATTTTCTGATACCACTTTATAATCTACTGGGGTACTAAAATCTACACTGTCTTTTCCTGACAGTTGCTCTGTGGTATTCCTATATAACTTTGCTCCCTGGCTAAGTTCAAAGATGGGAACAAGTGCCTTAACATTATCCTCAACATCTAATAAGATTGTTATTTCACTCTCTTTAAAAATCACATCTTTGGCTTTTGTATTCACAAAGCTAAAATCAATGATATCTGCCGCATCACTCAGCCTTGGTTCGGCGATGCTATATGCTCTAAAAACATCCCCGTAATGTTTATTAATTTCAAACACCTGGGTCTCAAATACCTCTGTAATTTTTTCTTTTTCAGCATCATATACACGAAAATGTATCAATTCATTATTTTGATTTGCAAATACTGTTAAATAGGCATAATACTTATCTTCTGAAGCAACATAAGTTAAATTAGCAACTCCCCGACATACTCCATCTACAAAAGCGCCTACTACATCATTCTCAGTTTCCAAATCTTTTCCATCGACATTCAGAAAAGCTACAAAAGACATCGTATATTGATAATTATTCTCATTCACACTCCAATTAGGATTTTGTGCTTGTAACTGATACCCTGCAAAAAACAATAGTATCAGATAGTAGTTATATCTCTTCATCATTATATTTTTTATGTACTGCCGATACTGTATACCGGCAGTATTGTTCATTTATTTTTTTACTATCATATTTCTCATAATGGTATCATTAACTATCGTATACAGGTAATAGGCTCCGGAAGAAATTTCTGGTGCGATACTAAAAAAAGCTTCCCCTTTATCTACATAAAGCTCTCGTTGGTATACCTGTTGTCCTGATAAAGAATGTATAAACACCCTTACCTTCTGAGATCTCTCTGAAAGTACTTTTATCCTAAGTTCATTTTCAAAAGGGTTTGGATATATATCAATCGTTTCTGATACCATCTCTAATAATACTGGGACTTGTATTGTTCCTACAACTTTATTTGCTGAAAAAGTCATAAGTTTAGTAGTTGCTTCTTCTGTTGTTTCTCCTGACACATAGAACCGTAACATCTCATTAGCCTGTCCATAAATCGTCAGAAAACTAAGTGATTCTTCTCCTACTAATTGATTGCTGGCACTTCCTCTTCGATTGCCTTTCATATCATAAACCACTACTTTGGAATATCCTTTGGGCAGCTGTAAAATAACATTCATATTTTCTGGATACCTTGCATAGGTTACAGCGACCTGATCTTCAGAAGGAGTTTCAGTCTCTTTCTCAATCACCTTTGCCTTCGAGCTCAAATACGTTGGATATTTAAATGTTTGTGCCTTGCCAGATTTAATCATGTATCCATGACCTGCCAATAAATAGTCTAATGTACCTGTCCATCCATTGATCGGATCAAAAATCGCAAATAAATTTTGTGATTTGATAACATCTCCATCTTTTGGATCATAAAAAGCAAGAGCTTCATTTACCGGGGTATTATTCCCTATTATAAAAGGCAGCCAGTTCCAGTTTTCTTTCAATTCATAAGACCACTTGCTGACATCCACTTTTTCTCCTTTTATAATCAGTTCTCCTCCTTTAGCCAAGTTCAGCTTATACATTTTTTCTGTCGTCATCCCACCATTTGCACTTATATTCCCTGACCAACTACTCTTTGTTATGTCTGTTGGGTGTTTATAATAGGTTTCTAATTGTGCAGGGCTTAAACTTAAGATTCTATCTCCTGTTGACAATGCTAAATTCTTGGTCAATTCATTAAGGTTTTTGAAGTTAGGGTCATTTACATCAAAAGATACCCATGTCCATCCCGTGTTTAAAGAAAGGTGCTGTTCTACTACGTTTGTATTTTCGAATAAAGCTGAATTCGATTTTGTCCCTATAACTTCATTTTCCATAAATACTACAGACCTCATGTCATCGACTTCTATTTCCACTATTTTACCTTGAGAAGCATCCCATGCCTTAAATATGATTGCATCTCCAAATGCTGTATTACTAAACACGGTTAAGTATATAAAATACTCATCAAAAGCTTCATCATATAGTAAATGGGTTTCTCCTCTCGGAACCCCATTAACAAAAGCTCCTACTTTATCATATGCATCTGTAGAAATTATTCCATTGATTTTTAATTTTCCGATAAAGTTCATACTAAAATCAAAGGCACTAGGGTTTACTGTCCAATCAGGTTCTGTTTCTAACACTCTAAGATTTAACTGTAGTTTTTGATCAAGCCCAAAATCCGTTTCCAGATATAGGTTCTCTATATATTCCCCAATCGTAAACTCTGGATCAATACTTGCTTTTACTGTCATTTTACTATTAGGATCCAGCGTGCCATAGGTTTTATCTAATGACAACCAGTTCGGGATGTTTTTAATGGCAAAAGTTTGTTTTTTCCCTCCTCTGTTAATCAAAGAGATATCAAATTCATATTCGTCTCCTACAAATTTTTCTATTTCTAAGAGATCTTCTTTATCTGCAACATACCAACTGACCTCATTACGTTCTACAAAAGCCGTCCAGGTAATAGGTGATGCCTGCCTATTTTCAGCTAGATCGAATATCCTATCAACCGTTATATCCAAAACTTGCCCTTCTAGTACTGCCCAATCACTAATCTCCGGAGTAATGATCATCTCATCTCCATTAATTATATGGCGAACATCAAAACTCAATAAGTTCCTTTTAGGTTTCAATTTAGGAGCATCTTCGGAATAATTAGGAACTCCCGAACTTAAGATCGAAAAAACGGCAGGTGTCGTATTATTAGACAATGCATGATAATATTTAGGCCCTTTTCCATTCGGAAGTTCTGGTTGATTCATCGTTGTATAGAGTAGTAATCCCAATGTGGCAGGTGCTATCTCACAGGTACTATCTCTACGAAGTTGTTCTATCGTACGCGCTGTGTTCCACAATCTTACTTCATCTATTTTTCCGGTAAAAAACCTATCTGTTACTATCGTTCCATCTACTTCTGTAAAACCACGTGCTCCTATCCAGAATTTATTCCCTGAAATACCTCCAATATTCTTAGCTGAGTGCGAACTTACTAATGTATTATCTACATACGTTTTTAAGGCTCCTCTACGATTAACAATCATCGCGATATGATGCCAAGAGTTATCTGTAAGACTAGTTTCTGTTAATTTATAAGTAACGCCTTCGTTTGTAAATATCAAACTTCCTTCCTCATCTAATCCTACTTCCCATTTATTACGTTTGCCGTTAGCCTGTACCAGATCTTCAATGGTTCCTCTTCCATTAGAAAACATAGTTGCAACTTCTTTTGATGCCGTTTTCATCCAGAAGGATAATGTTATATCCATTTCGTCATGAATCTGTTTAGCTGCTCCAAACTCTGAAAAATCATTTAGATTCAATTCTATATATTGCCGATCCTTAAAATCATAGGCATTGGTTTTGGGTTTTATATCCCAAGAGGCTTCCATTTTTCCATGAATATACCTTGCCAGATCCTTCATAACATCTCCATGCCCTTCATTCATGGGCCAATACCCTATTAAATCCCGTTCAGATCCTGAAAATTGCGTATACATATTCGCTACTGATTCCGATAAGGATAACGACTTTGTCCACATTCTAAGATCATGCAAATTCCCGGAAAAAGTATTTCCTCCCAGTGTTAACCTCCCTTTATTAGTAAACTCTATCTTATCAACTGTCCTTACTGCTAATTCATGACTATCTTCATAGATTCGGAGTTCTCCTTTTGTCTCGTGATAACTCAACGTATAATGATGAAATACATCATCTTTACTTATTGAAGATTGTATTGTTTGATCTCCTAATGTCCATACTAGTTCTCCATCTATTAGTGCTACTTCAAATCCATTTTCCTGCTGCATAATAATTGCATCAGATTTTGAAGAATTATTCATCCAAAATTCGATACTAAAATTTCCGCTAACAACATTGGTTTTATCTATTTCCACACTATTTTCAGGACCATTAAAGTATACTGAAACTCCATGAGAAATCGGCATATTATTTGTCTCTGCTACAATTTCAATTTTACTAATAGCATCATTAAATTGGATCGGTTCACTAAATTGTAATCTCAGATCTTCTCCAGCATTTAATATCCCATCTGTAGGAGAAGGTGTTCCGAATTGTTCTGGCTTATTCAGATCAACTGTTCCTGTTATAACTTTAGATATATATTGGGTGCCATTACTACAGGTAGAGATTGCTCTCAACTCATAAGTACCGTCTGACAAGCTTAATTTATCAACATCAAATTCGTATAATTGCGTAGTTTCTGTTATGACAGAATTCTTATCTTCTCCATCAGCTATTGCTGTTGCTAAATAATCTACTAAAACTCCTCCCGCACTTGTAAAAGGTGCTTTATAATAAGTGTGTAAGCGATTCCATGAAGAGGCTGTAGATTTTCTATATTGTAGCTCTATTTTTTTGAAACTGGAAAAACTTGTATCAAATTCAGATAGCTCTATTCCCAATTTATTCGTAGTGCCATCCTGGTTATAAATATCTTCATTATTTACTACCCAATTATCAAAGGGTTTTGAGATAACTACTTTAGAACATGAAGGGACAAATGAAGCTGAAACTGAAACACGATCATTCACATTATATTTATCACATAGTGATTCTAAAACAATATCAATATCCTTATACTCATATTGATCTGACACTGATTTCTCTAAAGTTAGTGCAAATGGTATTTTCTTTCCATAGGGAACACGAATAATAGTTCCGTTTAAAGCAATATTATGCTTTACATTATATGGATTTGTGGCTGGATCAATCCTCAGTTTGAAATCCATATCCGTTTCACTAACACTATTATTTTCCAATAGTAAAGTAAACTCCGCAGCACCTGCTTCTGGTACATTAGCAATATTTGCATTTTCTACACTAATAAGAGGAATTTCCACCTTTTGAGTCGCATAGTTTAAAGCAAAATCTCCTGTATAGGTATCAATTTGAGTAATTTCAAAGGAAGGTTTTTCTACTGGAGATGGTGGTGTACAACTAGGGATTTGCCCAGATAGTAATGCCAAAATCACACACCTATCAAACTTTTTCTTATCATCGAGATACTTATCGTATAAGGCTTTCTTTCTCTTATATTCATTAACATCTCTGTTGTAGGCTGTTTTTTCAAAAAACAAAGAAGTACTAATCCCTTCATAGGGGCAGGAGGTACGCCCTCCTATTGTACTAAAAACCGGTCCATTACCATCAAATGCATTAATAACATCCACACTAAGCATATTGGCTTTATCATTATCTTTTAATGTATAGGATACTTTAGTTGTTTCTACATTTTCTGTATTTATAGAACCATCTATTTTTTGCGAAAAAGCTGCTTCTGTTTTATTTAATAGTCCCACTCCATTAAACTTAAATCCTAATTCTATTGCCAATGATTCATCAATAGTTATATTATATGCAGTACTCTCTCCTGAAACAGAAGCTGTAGACATCCCTTTTGTAATATCTCCTACTCCGGCATCAAATGATATATTTTCTTCAAAATTTGCTTCCAGCATAGTTTCCAACCCTTTTAAGTCATCTAATTTTTCTTTGAGTTGCGTCTCAGAATGTAATAAACCTCCTGGTGCCAGATCTCCTTTCTCTATTTCTCTTTCCAACCTTGATTGTTGATCCTCCAGAAAAGATGTTAATTCTTTTTTATACTCACTACGTTCATTCAGCGCTTTATACTTAGTGATTTCATTTCTCAGAATCGCTTTTTTCCATAATGCTATTTGCTGTAGATATTCCTTACGAGGTAGTACCCCTGGTGTATTAGGATCTATAATACCATGATCTATGTTATATACTATCTGTTCTAATTCTGGAATTAAAACATCAATTATATGCCGCTGACTATAGACAAAAAATGTTTCTGACGGCTCTTCTACAAAATACATTGCCTTCTGCTTACTTATAAACAAAGGAATTTCATTTCCTTGAATATCCTTAAAATGTAACTCTAATGCATCTGAATCAGGTAAGTAGGTTGTATTTGCCTGAATGTTATCATAAGAACCATAAAAATAATTACTGGAATTCCCTATGTATAGATCTCCATCAGCTCCCACATAAAATGGGCTACTACTAGTCTTAATAGTTTGATCAAAACTATAGGTTGTTTTTAGACTACGGCCTTTATCCGAAGAAGTTTTTATAGAAATTCCGACTGTGGCATTATTGGTAGCTTTTGACTCAATGACGGGACCTGCTAATCCTCCTCCTGCTCCAAATTTCACTCCTAATAACACCTGTAAAGAATTGGAGATCCCTCCTGTACTGGTAAAACTACTTTTAGTGGTAAAAGAAATACTTTCTCCTTTTTCAATAGCGGCAAAACTATTAGAACCCGGAGGATCCCTAAGAATAATATCCGGAACTTCGGGAGCCGCTGTTACAAATGTCTGACTTCCATCTGACTTCCCTCCTAAGATCAAACCTTCATTATTATATCCATGGGCAGGGGTATCAACATTATTTACCCTGTAATTAATAGATAAGGTTTTTAAAAATGGTTTTGATATTCTAGGGAGTCCTGCCTTAAAACGATACGTAGACTTACTCTTATCGGTATCATTATAAGAGATACTTTCTGTATTTTCTAATGCCAGATTATTGGTTATGATAAACTCTCCATCAGTAATAGGCACTCTCACTTCTTTTCCTGTTGCGAGATCATCGTAATTTTTATATACTTCTGACGTTTCAAAATCAATAAAATATTCTTCAAATTGTTCATAGATAACCAAATCTTGACCATTATGTTTGAGCCCTTCTGTATAATATTCCACTCCACCTATATTAATCATAGGAGCAGAAGTTTGTCTGGTGACATCTAACTGTGGAGCTGATCGATATACAAAACTTTTCTCAAAATGATAAGGATCAGAAACCAATGGTTCCTCTTCTTCTCCTAATGAAAACTCTGACGTCTTAGGAGTTGGCACTGTTCGTAAATCTACTACTTCATTTGCATTTAAAAATGTATGACTAATATTATCTGTATCTATAAGAACAGTAACCCCGTCACTAGTACTCGTTTTTTCTATAACATACTGAAGTGGGGCCAGTTCCCTTCTGTATTCCCCTGAAGCTTTATTTGTTGCAATAGTAACATCTCCTGCTTCATGGCTTAGTTTTATTGTCGCTTGCCCAATGTTATTGACTGCACTCACTGCTACTTTTCGTTCGTTTGGAGTCTGTGGATCAAAAATATGTTCTACATACCCTTCTCCTCCAAAACCGATAGGTTTTTCTCCTTCTACAGACCCTCCAACTACTTTCCCTACAAGGGTTACTTTAGTTTGATCTAAAAAGGTAACAGATTGCTCCTGATGTTCAAAAAAATCAAATTCTGTTTTATGATTTTCAGTAATATACTCAGATTCTTCGGTAGTAAGAGGACTCCCTTTGAGGCGTTCTTCTTGCGCCAGGGCATCTACTATGGTCATTGGGAAACGTCCTCCATAAGTAAAATCATGTCGATCTTTTTTGACCTCGATATAATGATTCCCAATAGGTACTTCAATCACGAATCCCCCATCTTCATCTGTTAATACAGGCTTGTTATCTTTTCCTATTACAATATTTCCATCAATATATATATTGGCTCCTTCGACTCCTACATTCGGCATATCAACGATCGTATTGGGGACTTCTCCCATTTGATAATCTCCTTTTTGGTATGTCCGTTCATTTCCATCTGTCATACTTACCGTATATTCATTATAACCGGTTTCTTTGACTTGTAATACCTCTGGAACAACAATAGTTCCATCATTGTTCCTTATTGGTTCGAATGTCCCTACTACATCCATACGTGCTTTTCCTCTAAAAATAAAAGACGAAATATCTTTAAAATCGATTTTATTTGCTACCTCTGCCCCCTGTCCAAGAAAGATCAGTTGTTGGTTCGGTTCGAACTGATGCACCCCAAAAGAAGGCGTTATATTAAATGACTCTCCTGTTCCTGTGTATGGAATCGCGGCAATCACATAATTCCCATTTTCATCCGTAACCCCTAAAACCCCTAATTGATTTCCTGTAGGTCTATCCGAAATATTACCAGTCCAGCTTGCCAATTGCAAAAGAGCTTTATTCTTATTAAAATCATACCCTTTAGCCGATAAATCATACGCATAAACCCCTTGTCCTTCATTCGCACGCAAGTACATCAATAAATTTGTTTCTGTTCCACTTAAATACCGCTTAAAGTCCTGACGAATTGTTTTGCCATTTAATTTACCTTGCCATAATCGTATTTCGTCAATAATCCCATTCATTTTATCTGCGATTAGTAGACTATTAAAACTATTTGTTGAAGGATATCTATAGGTAGTGTTTATTTCTAATTCAGGAATCGTTCTCTTGTTTATATCTAATTCCTTTTGCTGGGCAGCAATTGTTTCTTCTATAAAAGCCTGATTTAATTGTCTTCCATTAATAAATAGTGCTGGTCTATCTCCTTCATTTAATACTAAAGAAA
Organism: Aquimarina hainanensis; assembly: GCF_042684685.1. Classification (NCBI taxonomy): domain Bacteria; kingdom Pseudomonadati; phylum Bacteroidota; class Flavobacteriia; order Flavobacteriales; family Flavobacteriaceae; genus Aquimarina; species Aquimarina hainanensis. Next base: position 81,536 of record NZ_JBHULX010000021.1, read on the forward strand.
GGTGAATAAAATGAGCAGCTATTTCTGTAATTGGTTTAAAAATATCATCTCCTCTACCATTTACTTCTCCTGTAGGATAAAACTTTTTTAGTATCACTTTATGTACTCCACTTCCTTCATCTCTAATCAGAATATTCAATGTTTTTTCCTCTTCTACTTCTTCCAATTGTATCTTAGCTTCTGTAGTTGAGTTCGTCAGCTCTCCGGTAAGGAAGTCTCGCTGCTGTAATCTTACCCAAGTAAAATCAGCTGTTTCGGAGATTCGCATCCAAGATTGAAAAGTAGCTGCTGTCGTTATATTTTTATTTAAGTATTGTACTGACAAGTTCCCCTGATCAGTAACGGCAATACTACTCCCTGCTTTGATTTCTGCTCCTTGTGGTTCTGCTCTAACAACTACATCCTTCACAGGGTTTCCTCCATCAAAACTAATATTTCCCGAAACAACAGCTGTAGGATTTCGATACCCTATTCCTGTGATGTATGTTATATACCGTTCTGCAATCGCAGAAACTCCTTGGGCATATACCAGGTATTCATATAAAATACCTCCTTCAATATAATTATCTATGTATTGAAAATCATCTCGACTCAATGTAGTAATAGGAAGCCCGAAAGATGGGTGTGGGACATTCACTCCATTTTGATATTCAAAATAGGAGGTATTTTCATCAATATAAGGACGACGATAGATTTCAATTCGATCAATCGCTTCCTTATTGGCTCCGATTGACCAATCTAATTGGATTTTATCGCCATAATATCCTTTGGAAATATCAAAAGTTTCTTCTGCGAACGTATCTTCCATATACAGCACATCCCAGGGAAAATATCCCATTACCGTACCATTTGATTCTTCGGGAATAGGTAAACTATATTGAAAATAATGTTGACTAGGACCTATTTGTAGGCTCACCTTATCACCATTTGTATTATACGCCTGCTCTTGCAGGGTTGTTGCGCCTGTAATCACTTGCGGATTACTTTGTGCCCAAAGCCAATTAACCATTAGCCCTAAGCAAAGGGATAAAAGTATCTTTTTCATCTGTTTTTGTATAATAGAACACCATCTACCAATAGTCGTACATAAGCTACTTAGTACTACTATTTACTTGATGGTCTCAAAAAGTACTTTTATAATTTTATGATATAATTTACTCCATAGTTTACCGGACGTGTTTCCGCTCCACCTGTAGTATTGCTATTTCCTTTCACGGTATGAGTGTGATTACCGGCACTCGCAGTTGTTCGAGACGTTCTTTTGTTTCCATTATCATCTCCGCTACCTGTACCATGATCAGAGTGATCTGCAACTGAATCTGAATGCGCATAATCATCATATCCATGTGAATGACTTCCATTACTACTAGTAGTTAAGTTTACATAATGATTATGAGATTTGAATGTATCAGATTGAGTAGCTTTTAATCCCGGTCCACTTTGTCCATTAACAGGACTGGTACCTGTTCCTCTTAAAAACATTCCTTGTAAATCAGGTGTGTTATTCCCTATGAGAGCAACCAAAGCAGCTCCTGAAGTAGAAGGATTAGGTATTGCTGTTCCATTACATAACAACCACCCAGGAGGTGCTGTTGCGCCGAGATAAGGCATAATAGCTCCTGTTGGAGCCCCATTGTTTGCATGGTATGCATACGGAGCATAGTGAAAAGGTTGATCTGAAATTACTGTCCCATCTAAACTAATAACGAGCTTTAGATGTTCTGTGCTAAAATCAACCTCACTAAAAGTTGTTCCCTGAGGGGTTCCGGTTCCAATCACATGAGAAAATACACCAAAAGCATCCGTCGTCAGGTTTTGTGTTTCTTTATACTTAGAGGTCCCATTCGAGATTTGAATATCAAAAACAAAATTTAAATTTTTGTTTCCTAAGGCTGTTTTACTAGCATCTCTAGCAATTCCCTGAACAGCAATCCCTGTATTTTGAGCAAATAGTACAGCTGTAAATAATACAGCTACAATGAATAGTAGTTTTGTTTTCATAGGTTTTAAATTTGAGTGTGGTTTGATAAAAAATAATAGTAGAAAATTCCCAGATAGAACAAATAATTGGTCTATTACTGGGTTTCATGTTGTAATTATTCAATAGTGATACTCTTCTGTATCAGCTATTTGTTTTGTAAAAAATCATACAGTATGGTTATCCTTTTTGTTTTGGCAGTACTATTGAACTAAAAGAACAGGTCATTTCGGGGCTTTGATACACTATTTTAATACGACAAAGTGCCATTCGAGAAAAACATATCTAAAGATGTTAGTCCCCGAGATTATACTTGTTGGTTAGTCTTTACTTAAAAAAATGTATCCTTACTTTTAAGACCTCTAAACTATACATAATCCTAAAAAAATAATATTTCACTATATTTCAAAGGGTTAAAATCAAATTACATACGGCATAACCACATATAATGTTGGCTATTTTCCAGCATGTATTAAATAAAAAGACACCGTTATGGTGTCTCATTTGAAGCCTAAAGCCATTTATTGGCTTTAGGCTCTTGCGAAACTTTTATTTTTTTCAGCAGATGAGGTAACAATCCAACAATATCTCAAAACAATTACCGAAAAAGGTTCTTTTTTAAAAGTTTCTAATTTTTATTTTTTCAAATTCCTAGAATTTGTTTTTAATACTATTTATCTTTTATGTTATACAATTGAAATTTGCTGTTGTTATTCGCGACAAGCAGTTTCTTTTTATTCTTATGCGTAATCAAGAGCATATCTTTAACATCTCCTGAAGTATAAAGTCCTGTTTCTCTATTTTTTTGAAACGCAAACTTTCCATCGGAAACTCCTTTAAGAAAAACACCTATTCCTGCATCCAAACGTGTTGTTTCTACCTCGGTATGATAATTATTTCCTCCCATAATTAAGTCACGAACCGAATCGTGATCAATATCTTCGTAAATGATAGCAGTAACAGGGCTCATTTGGGCTTCTATTGGGAATGGGGTAAATTCAAAACTATCGCTATTATTTATAAAAACCCCTGATCTGAGCTCTGTTACCTGGTAATGGATTGCTGCTTCAAAACTATCCCCTAACAGTTCCTGGAGATTGCTCGATGCAAATTCTTTATATGTTTTGACTCTTTCTTTTAAGTACGGCATTTGTTGAGCTGTACAATTTTTACCTCTTGCAGGAACTTGCTTCGATTTATAATTTTTTGCCAGAACAATATCTTCTGTTCCATTATTATCAAAATCATGAGTATAAATATGAAATGGTTTTTTCTCCGAGGCTTTATGTTTATAATTCAACCCTAAATTCCCTGCAATGATATCCAGGTCTCCATCCTTATCTATATCTGCCATTACTATCTTATTCCACCAGCCAGTAGCAGATGATAGCTTATCGTATTTCATGTCCTTAGACAACGTACCTTCTTTATTAATAAACACTTCAATCCCCATCCATTCTCCAGTCACGATTAAATCTATATCATTATCATTATCAATGTCCTCCCAAACTGCACTGGTAATCATTCCTATTTCTGAAATATCCGCTGCTAATTCTTTTGTCTTATCCACGAATCTTCCTTCTTCATTGATTAACAGATAACTTTCTGGTGCGTATGGATATTTTCCCGGGACAACACGTCCTCCTATAAACAAGTCTTCATCTCCATCCTGATCATAATCCGAAGCTTTTACAACCCCTCCTGCAATTCGTATCAATGGCAACTTATCAGAAGATCGTCTAAAATTGATTCCTCCATCATTTATGTATAAGCGATCTTCTAATAATGGATCATCAGATCTAAATTCATAACTCCCGCTAACCACATACAGGTCTTGGTCTCCATCATTATCTGCATCAAAAAAACAGGCACTGACATCTTCATATGCCTGGTCTTTTATAAAATCCGGTACCGTTGCTTTTATATAGCTTCCATCTTCTCTAGCGATCATTAATTGTGATTCTTGCCGGTGTCCTCCTCCTATAAAAACATCCTCCAAACCATCATTATTGATATCTGTTTTGGCAATTGCAGGACCTGTCTGTGATAATTTATGTGGTAATAACAGCTGTTTATCAAAGTCGTTGTAAACAGTGTCTTTATGCTCCAAGTCAAAGGTTTCTTCTGCAAAAATAAAGTCTGATGCTACTAACTTCTTTTTTTCATTACCAGTACTACTTTCTGTATAATTGAGATGTATTTTCTGATTTACTCCTATATCCGTTAATATTTGAGAATTTCCATCTGCCCACACCACCTCTAATTTGGGTATTAAAGTTTCTTCTCCCAAACCTATATGCAGTACACTTGGCAAAGAAGATAAATACCCTCTGGAGTTTATTAAAGTACGTTTCAAAACAGCACCATTCTTCAAATACAATTTTACCGTAGTTCCAACTCCAAACAGGTTTTTCTTTGATCCGGAAAAATCTATTTGCAAAAAATTATTCTTACTAATGTCTCTTGCATTATTCCTTAATATTGTTGCATGCTCATCCAGGTTATTTGTTACAATATCCAAATCACCATCATTATCTAAATCTACATAAACTGCACCATTAGAAAAGGTGGCAGCTTCATCAGACCACCTGGAAGTCATATTATCAAAGGTGAGATTGCCGTTATTTTTAAACAGATAGTTCGTCAGTTTTTGTTGTGGTAATTTCTGAGTAAACTCATAAAAATCCTGCTCTTGCAAGCTTGTCTTGTTCTTATCGATCAATGCATTGATCTCATCATTAACATCTCTATCCACTACATCCCTATAAATACCATTGGTAACATATACATCATTCAATCCATCCAAATCAAAATCTGCAAAAAGTATTGACCAACTCCAATCGGTCTGTGCCAATCCGGATAAGTATCCAATTTCACTAAATCCTTTCGCTCCATTGTTTAACTGCATTACATTATGCATATATTGGTGATGGTGATCTTCTTCTACCATCTTATTGAATCGATCAGCAGACATCATCGCCATCGTGGTTTTTGAGCGTATATGGTCTTCAGGACTCATATCTAACACCATTAAATCCGACAACCCATCATTATTAATATCTCCGATATCGCTCCCCATACTATAATATGAGATATGTTTGAACAGTGTGTTTCTTTGCTCAGAAAAAGTTCCGTTTTTATTGTTTATATAGGCAAAATCTGGTCCTATAAAATCATTAGACACATAAATATCCAACCACCCATCATTGTTAAGATCTCCTACCTGGGCATTCAAGCCAAAACCTAAATCAGGCAGTATTCCTGCTTCTATTGATACATCTGTGAAATTTCCACTCCCATCATTCGCATATAATTTATCACTGCTTTTATACGAATGTGTTTTGGGGTGTTGTTGTACTCGTTTGATATCTACTATTTTATCTGATAATTCAAAATCCGCAGGAGCATTTGTGATATATACATCTAAATCGCCATCTTTATCATAATCAAAAAATGTAGATGCTATTGAACGGTTGGTATCTGCCAAACCATGCTTGGCAGCTTGTTCTGTAAACGTGAGATCTCCATTATTAATATATAACATATTAGCCAGTTTTTGATCCCCTTTATACCAGCCTGCTCGATTGATATAAATATCCAGAAAACCATCATTATTAATATCGGCAACAGAAACTCCGGCATCAAACCCTGCTCGTTTTTTAATCCCTGCCTGAATTGTAATATCCTCAAACTGAAAATTCCCTTTGTTTAAAAAAAGCTTGTTATGATAAATATTGGATGTAAAGAAGAGATCTTCCAAACCATCATTATTAAAATCAGCAGCAGCAACTCCTCCTCCTATATAGATATATAAGTACTTATAATAATGTAATTTTTCGGATTCCATTATTTTATTTTCAAAGGTTACTCCTGTAATACTTGCCGGAATCCTGGTAAATAATTTATCAACTGGTAAGGAATCGACGGAATCCTGACATGCACATAAAAAAACACAGACAAATACGATACTCCATTTATACATAAAAGCTCTTTTTAGTATATTAAATATAATCCATAAGGAGTTCTAATGAACCCCTTATGGAACCTAATCAATCATTCTGAATAAGAGAAGGTTGCAAAATAATTTGCTGTTCCGGGATAAACTCCACTACTCTGGGGTGTATCGCCGGAATCTCTAAAAAGGCATTCGTACCATTCAGGTGAGTTCCTGGATATTTCCTATCCATGGTTCGCCCATTTCGATATACATCATATCGTCGATGCCCTTCATATGCTAACTCTAACCTACGCTCTTCCAAAACAATATCCAATACTGTTTTTCCTGTAGGAATATCGGTTAATGAATATATTGGGATTCCTGCTCTTTCTCTAATAATATTTATATTATCTAACGCTAATTGATCCATGCCTCTTTTAGCTTGAGATTCTGCCAAATTGAGATACATTTCTGATAAACGGGATACCATAGGAGACCACATATGAATATCATTCTCCTGTAATGAAGCTTTGAGAATATAAAATTTAGGATGTCCATTTCTCTTTTTCATATCATATCCTTTGACCACATCTTGTTTCCCATTTGGTCCGTTGAAATAGTAATTTGTTTTTCCATCTATCTCCTCTGACATTACCGTATAGGTAGTTCCTTCTTCTTCAAAGCTAATAACACCTCCACTTTCACTTGTACGTCTGAATTCATATGCATATGCATCATTGACCCAATATACCGCTGGAATTTTCTCTCCATTTTCATCTTCTTCGAATTGTGGATCAATAAATGATTTCCGAGCATCATCCGGGTTTTTATTAATTAAATCCAGATATGTTCTTGAAGCATACATTTCTCCCCACCCTTTTCCTTGCACATTGGCATAAAAAGATCCTATCGTATACCAATCATCACCTCCTCCCAAGAGATCAGAAGCCGAGCTTAATGTTACAGCAAAAATTGCTTCTGCATTTTGTTCTGGAGTTAAGGTATTCATTTTAGAAAACTGATCTTTAGACAGTAGAGAATATTCTCCTGATTCTATAACCTTATTGGCATACTCCTCTGTTTTTTCATGATCTTCTTTGTATAAATACACTCTGGATAATAAGGCATAGGCTGCTTCTTTGGAAGCAAAAGAGGCTCCTTTGTTTTCTGTCATTAATGATGCCGCTTTTTCTAAATCCTTAATTACCTGTTTATACACTTCTTCTATAGTATGTCTATCTGGACGATCTTCAGTATCTGAAGTTAGTTTTAATGGAATTGACAAGTTAGAGGCTCCCTGATTATACGGTCTCCCAAATACATTTCCCATTTGGAAATATGTCAATGCGCGTAAGTAATAATTTTCTCCTAATAACTGATCTGTTTCTTCGGAAGCTCCTTCCTTGATTTTTTCTATAATAATATTACATCCTACAACGATCTTATACGAATTTCTCCAAAATCGTTCAACCCTTAAATTTGTTGTTATCGATTGGTAATTATAAAGGAAAAACAAATGATCTGTTGTCCCCCCACTTAAGCTCACATTATCTCCTGCATATTCTGATATTCGATGTAAATCATCTACCCAACCATCATAACCTACATCTCCTTTTAACAAAGCATAGTTACCTATAGTCGCTGTTTTTACTGATTCAGGATCAGAAAACAACTCATCTTCTGAAATCTGATCATATGGATTTCTTTCCAAATCACAGGAATACAATATACATGCTATAACTGGCAGCAGTACTATTAATTTTTTCATACTAATTGGTTTTTGAATGTTTTTAAAATGATACATTAACACCTAATGCATAGCGTTTTGGTATCGGATAGGTTATTCCCGGGGTTCCTGATAACCCTATGTTACTTCTATCATTTGGATTCCCTGTTACTGCGGGGTCAACACCACTAAAATCTGTAAATGTCAATAAGTTATCTCCTGACAAGTAAATATTAAAGTTACTAAGACCTAACTTCTTTAAAACCACTTTGGGTAATGTATACGATAAGGTAACATTGGTCATACGCAAGTAGCTCGCGTCTTCCAAATAACGTGATGATCGTTTGTTAGAATTATTATTCCCTCCTTCAACCACCTGAGGATGTGTCGCTATATCTCCTGGCTTTTCCCATCGGTTCCAATCATCCGCTAGTACCTGCTGGTTAAACGTGGGGTATAAACCATCGGAATCAAATAATTCTCGAGCGCTATTATATAGAGTCCCCCCTTTAGTAAAATTAAAATTGGAAGAAAGCGATAGATTTTTATAACGTACTCTTGTATCAAATCCACCGATAAAATCAGGAGAAGAGGTTCCAATTATTTGCAGAGTAGCCTCATTCCAATTAGTCGTTTCTGTTCGTTCTCCTGTATCTGGATCAACTACTTCCCAGAGAGGGCTTCCAGTAGCTGGATCAACTCCTAACCATTTTCTGATATACCATGAATTAGAATCTTCCCCGATTTTAAAAATCTTACCTCCACTTCGTGGGATTTCTGTTTGACCATCAAACAGCTCTGTTATTTCATTTCTATTGACCCCGATATTAAACCCTACATTCCACTCCAGGTCTTTCGTTTGCAATATATCTACTGATACAGCAGCCTCAAACCCTGTATTAGTTAATCCTCCTACATTCTCCCAGAAACCTTTGTAACCGGTAACATCTGGTAAATCGACAAAGTATAAAAGATCCGATGTATCCTTATTATAATACTCAAAAGTCGCATTTATTCTATTCAAAAATCTTGCATCAATGGCAATATTTGCTTCATACGATTTTTCCCAGCTTAAATCTGGATTCCCTAATTGTTTTAAAATCGCTCCCGGAGTTCCTATATATTGTGTATCCAATCGATATGTTCCCTGATATGGATATAATTCAGAAGGTCTGTTTCCTACCGACCCGTAGCTTACACGTAATTTTAACTCATTAACAGAATTACTTGTAAAAAACGCTTCATTATGTACGTTCCATCCTGCTCCCAGGGCAAAGAAATTACCATACTGATTATTTAATCCAAAATTAGACGCCCCATCTCTTCGTACAGAAGCCTTGGCAAAATACCGACTGCCGTATGAATAATCCGTAGCAAGGAAAAACGATTGCAGTGCATAATCATTCTTGAATCCACTAATATCTCCTGCTTCACTAGCTACATTTAAAATTTCTGTTCCAGCAATGATTCCATTTCCAGACACTTTTAACTGCTCATATTCATAATCATTGTACTCATATCCTCCTAAAACAGACATAAAGTGTTCTCCAAACCCTTTGGAGTATTTTAGTGTTTGCGTTGTCAATCTCGTAAAGCGCTCTTTTATTTCATCCTCAATACTTCCTTTTGTAGCCAGTCCGTCGATGGATCTTGGATCTGTATACTTTTTTTCCTTTTTCCGATAATAGGTAAAGTTATTTACAGACCTAAATATAAGATCTGGTAAAATCTGAAATTCAAAATCAAAATTAGAACTTAAATTAAAAACATTATCGGAAGAATAGTTCCATTGTTGATCATACTGATAGTTCAATTCATCTCTTCCTAACCAATCTGAATCATCTTTCGCATTGATCGCATTTCCATCGGCATCGTATGGACTATCCCAGGGTAAGTTCAGGTATAACTGGTATAAAGGTGCTTCTGTTACTCTTCCTCTATCATCAAAACTAAATGATAATTTAGGACTTAACTTCAGACGTTTAGTAATATCATAATCCAGGTTCATTCGATAGGTATACCGATCTAACTCATTCCCTCTTAATGTCCCTGTTTCATTATAATATCCCCCATTAATATACAGGTTTAATTTTTCTGTTCCAGAAGTAAAAGACAGGTTTACATCCCTGACAAAACCATCTCTTGTTCCATTTTCTAACCAATTATAATCTCTTTCTAATAATTCCGGACCAAACCAGGATTGTTCATTTTCGAACTGTGTATGAAGGTCATATAACTGCTGGGAATTCATTACTTCAAAATTTCCAGTATTAAAACGGTTAATAGATACTTTAGAACTTACTGTGATTTCTGAAGCTTTTAAATTTCCTCTTTTTGTAGTGACTATAATAACTCCATTAGCTCCTCGAGATCCGTATAAAGAGGTTGCAGAAGCATCTTTTAATACAGATATAGATTGCACATCATTTGGGTTAACAATAGGAACTTCATGTTGTATCACTCCATCAACAACCCACAAAGGAGTAACTCTCCCCCCTAAAGAAGAAGATCCTCGTATTAATATATTCGGAACAGAACCCGGGCTACCACTAGATGCTCCCAAGCGAACTCCCGCAACTTTCCCTTGTAACATCGTAGTGACATCCGGAGTTGTAACATCTTTTAATTCTTCTGATTTAATATTGACAATTGATGAGGTTATAGTTGCTTTTTTTTGGGTTCCATAAGCAACCACAATAATCTCATCCAAACTACTGACATCTTCCTTTAATAAGATATTTATTTCTTTTTGATCCCCTACCAGCACTTCTTGTGTGACAAACCCCAAATACGATATAAGTAATATATCTTTCTCCTCTGATTCAATTGTAAAATTTCCATCAAAGTCCGAAGAAGCTCCTGTATTTGTTCCTTTAATTAAAACAGAAGCTCCCACGATAGGCATCCCCGATTCATCATGGACAGTACCTTTTATTATTTTTCTCTGGGCGACCATGCTACTTGTCAAAGCGCATATAAAGATCAATAATATAATCTTCAATTTTTCCATATAGTAATTATTTAGTGTTTAATACTTGCTATTCATCCAATCAAAAGGCTGGCGCTTCACCCACATTCCTCTTGTAAAGTCCGGAAAGTCCTGTGGTTCACCGTTATTCTCTATGGATGCTTCAGATAATGGGGTAATAGCACTCCAGGCAGCTGCATCGTATACATCGAGTGGAGGTGCTATATTCTGTTTTGCAGATTCTACAAAGGCATTTAGAACAAAGAAGTCCATTCCTCCATGCCCTGCACCAACAGCTTGTTGCTCATATTTTTTCCATAAAGGATGATCATATTTTTTAAGCCATTCATCAGCAACATCCCATCTATGTGGATTTGATTCTCCCTCTATATATATTCGATTACCATCTACCTCCCATAATCCATTAGCTCCTTGTACTCTAAACCCTAAAGAATACGGTCGTGGTAAATTACAATCATGGGTAACTATAATCGTTTCTCCTTTAGCCGTTTCAATTGTAGAAGTAATTACATCGCCTTGTTTGAATTTTACGCGAGCATTAGGGTGATCTTTCCCTCCGTGTTTCACAATGTAATTATGTAATCCTATTGCTTTTGATGCATTGGAACTTATAGACAGAAAACGGTTGCCTCTGTTAACGTCGCACATAGTAGCCATCGGTCCAACCCCATGAGTAGGATACACATCTCCATTTCTTAATACGGAATGCTGTGTTCTCCATTTAGATTCAGAAATTCCTTTCTCTCCAAACTCTACTCCTTTTCCATAAGCAGTCTTCCCATCATTTAATTTTACAAATCGAAGATCGTGCTGATATCCACATCTAAAATGAACCAATTCTCCAAATACATTTTGTTTAACCATATTCAGAACAGCAAGTATATCTCGTCGATAATTCACATTCTCCAGAATCATTAAATGTGACCCGGTTTCCTCATGCGTATTTACCAAATCCCAACACTCCTCCAGCGTATTCGCTGCAGAAACCTCTAAACCTGTATATTTTCCTGCTTTCATAGTATCTACAGCCATCTTAGTATGCCATAACCAGGGCGTAGAAATAATCACCGCATCAACTTCTTTTAATGCCAATAAGTTTCTGTAGTCATAATCGTTTTTTCCAAATACTTTTGGTTTCTTCCAATTCGCCTTATCAATTTTATCTAATGCTACATTAATTCGGTTCGGATCAATATCACAAATAGCAGTTATGGTTACATCCTTTCTTTGTAGTGCATTATTAACATGAACCATTCCCCTTAATCCAACTCCAATAAATGCTAGTTTTAACTTTTCTCCTCTAAGACTTGTCATCTGACCAAATGACATAGTGGGTAATAATGATACTCCAGCACCGGCAAGTACTGTTTTTTTAACAAAATTTCGTCTAGAATTCATTTAAATTATTTTATGTTAAACTGTGATAATTCAAATATGACGGTTCCATTTTGTATTATGGTTGATATTTTAAGCATTTAGGGCGACAAATTCCTCTTCGAGTATGCAAATGCTTATTTTGTACCCTTTTTTGACGAATTACACTCCTATAGAAAAATAACTTACTAACGTTATTTAATTTATGATTTTAATTTTTGTTAATTATCTTAACAAATAATACCAGATTATTTTTAAAAATGTTAAAAAAACAACAATTATACTGTATTTATATTTCTAGCTAATAGTTGTTTTCAGATAACAATGACCTTTATTATAAGGAACTATTTTTATGTGTAATATGGTATGCTTCTAAAAGATGTACTACTAAAAAAGATATTCTATATGCATACGTCAAGATTCTACTTTTTGTTCATTATTAGTATATGGTATTCCTCTTTTTTGCTAGGTCAAAGCCACACAAGTTTCAAGCAACTTTCTCCCGTTAATGACAATAAGTTTGTTATTCCTTCAAAAACAATTCAGGATTCTATAGGGAATATATGGATGTTATGCAGGGAAGGAGTTTTAGTGTATAATGGATATGAATATACACTTCTTAAGAACAAAACGATCTTCCCAGACATTCAGCACAATGACTTTATTAATGATATGATTATTGATGCTGACAAACATATCTGGATTACTTCTAACTTCGGTCTCTTAACAAAATATACCACGACGACCAATACATTTAAAGACATGACTGCTTTCTTTCCTCAAAAGGAAGCTGTAAATGCAATCGTAGCAAAAAAAAATGGAGTCTGGCTAAGTACCAAACTCGGTAATTTATATCAATATACCAATAGGAATATGCAGCATATTACGACAGTTTTGAATCAGGGAACTGAAATCAAAAATATCATTGATATAGAAGTTCTGGGTACTTCTGATGTATATGTAGGAACTAATAGCGGTACGATCTATACCTATTCGCTATCCTCTGGAAAAACAACCGAAATCATAGGGACTTTTACGAATTATCCCGGAAATATTTACCTCACAGCAGATAGTAATGACAAAATATGGATAGGAACCGAAACCTATGGCTTATTTGTTTATGATCCTGTGGAAAAGCAATTTATTCAAGATTCGTTTTTTAAGGAAAAAAAGTTCAATATCAATAAGGAGATGTTTTTGACATTGTATTGTGGTAAGGATGGATATATGTGGGGAGGTACTGATGGAGGAGGACTATATAAAATAAATATTCATACCGGAGAAATCGAATTATTTACCAGGTACTATGCAAATGAGCTTTCACTAAGCAGTAATACCATCTTAGATATCAATCAAGACAACCATAAAAATTTATGGATTACAACCAATTATGGCAAGCTTAATATTTTACCGTATAAAAATAATAATATCATGTACCATGAAGGCTCTGATAATCATATTCCTCTCAGAGTTCTAAGCATGTACAAAAGCTCTAAAGGAATTTTATGGGTAGGTACTGATGGGGCTGGCTTGACAAAAATAACTTATAAACCTGATGGTACATCTCATGAAACACGTTTTTTTGAAGATCCACTATTGAACAAGAATTTTTATGTACAATCCATTGTAGAAGATCAACAATCCAATATCTGGTTTGGCACTTATAAAAATGGATTATGGTTTCACAATACAAATACGGGTACTTTTCAAAAAATTCCGGTTTATAATTCGAGTAACCAAGAAGCAACGGATATTCGCTGCGTTTTTTCTGATTCCAAAGGGCGTATTTGGGTAGGCTCAAACCTTTCTATTAACGTATACAATAAAGAACAAAAATTACTGGCCGTTTTTGATAATAATTCCAATGGACTACAAGGGGTCAATACAGAAAGTATTCTCGAAGATAAAGAAGGTACTATTTGGTTGGGAATTGACGGAGGGGGATTGTTTCAGTGTGATGAGGATCTCTCGGATATCAACCTTTCTACATTCATAGATTACTCTCTAACAAATACAAAATATATCAATGAAATGAAAGCTGCCAGGTCTATGGCTTTTGGGAATTCAAATGAAATTTGGTTGATCGATCGCTCCGGCAGACTACTAAGGTTTGATATTACTAAAAAGGAATACACCTATTTTGACCATATTCCATCTATTGGAGAAATTGTATTTCACGCGGTTCTTACTGATGAAAACGGAGATGTATGGTTGAGTTCGAAAAATAATGGAATTAGTCACTTCGATGTCGAAAAACAAACGCTCAAGACTTTTTATGATACCGATGGATTTCAGGACAACCGGTTCTTACTCAGAAGTAAGTTTAAAGATAAACAGGGGCTATTGTATTTTGGAGGAGTCATGGGAGTCAATAGTTTTAATCCATCGACTATACGAAAAAAAGCTGCTGACCCCAGATTGCATATTCATAGTGTTGAAATCCTTAATCAACCGGTCTACACCATTTTGCCCTCTAAAATGACTCATAGTATTTCCAGTCTTGATTCTCTCGAGTTAGCGCATGATCAATCCTATTTTTCTTTTAGATTTTATGCTGTCGACAATATCCTGAATCCAAGTTATTATTATGCATATCGGTTAAAGGGCTTTGACGAAGATTGGATCATTAGCCAATCTGAACGCTTAGCTACCTATACCAATATTCCTCCCGGGGATTATATTTTTGAGGTAAAAGGAGGAACCAAAAAAGGAGTTTGGGATCTTCCTTCGAAAAGTATTTCGATTCGCATTCGACAGCCTTTATGGAATACAATTCCTGCATATCTTTTTTATTTTCTAATACTAGTCTTAACCATATACGGTATTAGAAGGTGGTATTCGCTAAAAAAGAAATTGTTCCTGGAAAAAGTCCATTACAAAAAGGAAAGCGAGTTACACGATTTAAAGATGAATTTCTTTGCCAAAATGTCGCATGAGATTCAAACTCCTATTACCTTAATTCTGGGGCCTATTGATGATATGCTTCGAAAAGCTGAAAAAAATGGAAACTTACTTCTAAAACAGCGGCTTGATATTATCTCCTATAATACAAAACGACTTTCCAGAATTGCTCGTGAATTAACTCTGGTTAGAAATAAAGAACTGGAAACATTACGATTAATCATAACTAAAAATGATTTATATAAAGATGTGCATACCATTGCCAAATCATTTAAAGAGCTTGCCCGGAAGAGAAAAGTAGATTTCGTAATAAACTGTCCAAAAAACTTAGCTAATACTTGGTATGATAGAGAAAAAATTGAACATATTATCTATAATTTGCTGTCGAATGCTTTCAAGTTCACTCCCAAAGAAGGAAATATTTTATTAAACATTGTCCCCATTACTAATAAAAAGAAAATCAAATTATCGGTAATAGATTCCGGTCCGGGAATCCCTGATGATGAATTACAGCATATTTTCAAATTATTTTATCAATCGGATATTGGCAAAAAAAACAAAGGAACGGGAATAGGATTAGCACTTACCAAAGAGTTAATAAACTTACACAAAGGAAAAATTAAAATCGATTCAAATCCTTCTGAAGGAACTACCTTCACAATCAAATTCCCCGTTACCGAAGAAGCCTATGATGACACAGAAAAAGTAACCGTTACTCATAAGGAGGAACCTAATACAATTACCCCTGTACTAGACGACCCTTCAATTACGGAGAAAGACCTAATGAAAAAAACTATTCTTATTGTAGAAGATAATTATGAATTACAATCTTTTCTGAAAGATCTTCTAAGTGATTTTTATAATATTATTCTGGCAGAGAATGGAGAAGAAGGATACAATTATGCCAAGAATACAATCCCGGACTTAATTTTGAGCGATATAATGATGCCAGAGTTAGATGGTATCGAAATGTGCCAAAAACTTCAGAAAGAGCCTATAACAAAACATATCCCGATTGTGCTGCTTACAGCTAAAAATTCTACTAACGCCAAAATTTCAGGGTTAAAATCGGGAGCTATAGAATACATCAATAAACCATTTAATACCAATGAGCTACTTCTCAAAATAAAAAACATACTAATTACTAAAGAACACATTATTTCTAAATATAGAAAAGAAGTTATTAGTCGCCCTAAAGTAAGTATGGAAAAATCACAGGATGAACTTTTTTTGGAAAAACTTATGCACAATATCAATGCCCGGTTAGACGATCCTAATTTTAAAATGGAAGAACTGGCTTCCTCCCTTCATATGGGGTATTCCAGTTTATACAGAAAATGTCAATCCCTAACAGGACATAGTCTTGTTGACTTTGTCCGGGTACTCCGTTTAAAAAAAGCAGCAATTCTAATCACCAAATATGGATACAATATTTCTGAAGCTTCTTTTATGACCGGATTTAATGATCCTAAATACTTCTCAAAATGTTTTAAAAAACACTTCGAAAAAACACCTGTAGTTTTTAAAAAGGAAGCCAAAGAAATAGGTGTAACTACCTACCTCAATAAATATCAAATAGAGATTCCTAAATAGTTTTCTCGAGGTAAACATATCACACCTTATACAGAAAATAGATATTAATTCCGAAGGCGACTTGCGTTACCTTTATCTGACCATTTTGTTTAATCTACAGACTTTTTTTAAAAAGAAGTAACCGCTTGAATCTTAATATCAGGAAAGCTCTCCGTTATATACACTTTCAGGTCTTCATTCGAATCAACTATTTTCCATTGACCACATTCATCAGGGAAACTTCCTACAAATTGCACTTTTAGGTCTGGAAAACTATTCACTATTTTTACTTTTATATCAGCTTCAGAAGCATACTCCACAAGCTTTACCCTTCCGTACAGTTTTTTTCCCTTAAAAGTACAATCATCTATTCCTTGTGGTTTTGCCCTCTCTTCTGACTTTAGAAAAAATGACACCCATAAAACCAGCATTAGATAGCCTCCTTTCATTTTACTATTTTTTTAATTGCTTTTTGCTACTAAACAAAAGACATCTTCATTTTACTATAACTCTTTAGAATATACATGTACTCTTCCGTAAAAATGTTACGATTAACACAATTGCTTAACACGTATCATACTGACTATTATCTAACTACCTTCTTTTTATTAGTGTAATAAAAAACCTACAAAACACTGCTGATTTTCTTAAAACTAACCAACCTTCTTATATTCTAAAAAGCACAAAAGTTAAACTAATCATTCATTTTTATGTAAGAAACCAATACCTAAGATAACTAAGTTTGATTCAGATTAATTTATTTTTTTAACATATTTATTACAATAAAGATACTCAACAAACTCTTACGTATAACAATATTTAAAAAAATTGAAAATAATTTATTCACTATGAAAAGAGCGTTACTCATACTTGTCTTGCTTACGACAAGTACTGTGCTATCACAAAAAACGATTACCGGACATATATCAGACACCTCCGGGAATATCATTCCCGGGGCTTCGGTAATCATTGAAGGAACTTCAACAGGCACAACTTCAGATTTTGAAGGTAATTTCACTATTGAATCGTCAGGTAATACACCTACGCTAATTGTTAGCTTTCTGGGTTTTAAAACAAAAAAAATTAGTATTAGCAGTACTATGACAACAATCAGAGTACAGCTAGAAGAAGATGCCTTCCAGTTAGAAGACATTGTCGTTACAGCCAATAAAACGACACAACGATCACAAGATGTTCCGTTAAGTATTACTGCGGTAGGTGCAAAGGAACTAGCCAGAACAGGTTCTGTAAAGGCAGAAGACTATTTTCCTAGTATCCCAAACCTGAGTATCAGTGCTTCTGGAGGGGGAGGCGCCGGGTTAGGAGATGGAAGATCCTCTGGAAAAAATATTGCTATCCGAGGAATTTCAGGAACTAATACCACTGCTTTTTATCTGGATGAAACCCCTCTACCAGAATTTGCTGACCCCAGGTTATTCGACACCGATCGAATCGAAGTATTAAGAGGTCCGCAAGGTACCTTATACGGTTCCAATACGATGGGAGGAGCTGTAAAAGTAATCACTAATCAACCAAATGCCTATAAAACATCAGGTAACATTGATATCTCAGGAGCTTCTGTAAAAGAAGGAGATGCAGACTATAGTATTCAAGGAGTATTTAACATCCCTATTCTCGAAGAAAAACTCGCCTTACGACTAGGGACTTTCTATGCTTTTGAAACAGGGGTCTTTGACAGAAAAAGACAAACTCATTTTAATGGATTCCCTCTAAACACAGGAGATGGCACAGGGGCTAATCCCAATGCCATATGGGATAACCCTGATGGCAGTGGAACTCAAATACCATTTACCGGTGATCCTATCCCGATCACATTACAGAATAGTGATGTTAGTGATACTCATGGTTGGAGAGATGGGGAAACTCAAAAAGAAAATGTAGATGATGAAACTAGTTTTGGAATTAACGCTGCACTTGGTATTTACCCAAGTGAAAACTTAAAAATCGTTCCTAAATTCATCTACCAAAAAACAGAAGGAGATGGTTTGGATTTTGCAGATTTCAGACCGGATAATTTCGAGCAATACCGAATTGGTGGTATCGACGAAAAATACGAACTAGAATTATTACATAGCAGTCTATTAATTCAACTCGGATTGGGAGAATACGGGGAACTTACCAATAATTTTTCCTTCAGTGAGGTGAATCAATTTGACAGAGAAGATGTAACTGAACGAGAAAGTTCTGGGAATTCCAGTACTGAACTAACTCCATTTGACGAAAATGGAGATTTTGCAGACTTATCCGAGGCTTATTTTTATCCGGAATTTATGGATCGCACCGGCGCACTAACCAAAGTAGTAGAAGAGTTGCGATATTCTCTAAACAATCCTGATAAAAAACTAAATATCACTGCAGGTTTGTTCTTTAGTTCCGAAACTTCAAAATTTGATGGTATACAACCGAGGAACTCCTATCTGGGAGCATTATCTAATTTCTTTGGAAATATTGGGCTTCCTGATCTGCAAGAAATTATCGCTGCTGAGAATTTTATTTGGTTTTCGCAGGATACCGATTTTAAAACAGATGAGTTTGCCCTATTTAGTGAAATATATTGGGATATTACCCCTAAATTAAAAGCTACTTTTGGTTTGCGTTATTTTTCTTACAAACAGGAATTAAAACAAAAACTAGGAGGATTTGTCGCTGCTGGAGGAGGAATCCCTACCGATGAAGAAATTACGGATGATGGGTTTACCCCCAAGCTTAACCTCACGTATACCATTAATGATAAAAGCTTACTTTACGGAAGTGCTACCAGAGGATATCGACTTGGTGGAGCAAATGGTATTGTCCCTGTAATTTTCGCCGAAGCAGATCTGGCTGCCCTGGGACTAGAAGAAGCACCCCGGACTTTCGAATCTGATTTTTTGTGGACATATGAAATTGGTAGTAAAAATACTTTCCTTCAAAATAGATTGATTGCCAATGCTTCTGTTTTTCATACAGTATGGAATGATCTGCAACAACGTGTTTTTCTTCCTTCTGGATTTATTTTTGTAGATAATATTGGTAAAGCAACCATCACCGGATTCGACCTCGAAGTAAAAGGGAAAGTCAGCAAGAATCTTCAGATTGGAGGAGCTTTTGGATATGTAAAGGCCGAAGTAAATGAAGGGAGTATCCTTACCGCTTCAGAAAAAGGAGATAGAATACTAAATGTTCCTGATATTACAGCCAGTGCCAATATTCAATACTCTCATCAACTAAAAACAGATAAATCCATGTTTTACCGCCTGGATTTTCAACATACCGGAGAGCGTGTGAATACATTCTCCCCAGAAACCGAACCTCAATTTATCTTTGATGCTTTCAGTATTCTAAATGCGCGAATTGGGTATTCCTCATCAAAATTTGATATTGCTGTATTTGGCAAAAATCTAACAAATGAAATTGCTAATTTTGGAGATATCATTTCTTTAGCTGCTATTCCTTTTGGAAGATATCGATATGCAGTAGGAAGACCTGCATCCTATGGTATAAATGTGCGATATAAATTTTAAACATATTTTTTGTATTCAGAGACACAATGATAATCATATAGATCCCATATTAATAACCCTCGTGGAAAACTCACAGAGGGTTATTGATCTTGATACAAATCATTACTATTTCTATTACATACATTACTCTTAGCAAACCAACCAATAATAATGAAAAATCGTTTCCTATATAGCTTACTGATTCTTTGTTGTATCAGTTGTAAAAAAGATAATAAACCACCCCTCACCATCTTTCATAATGGTTCAATACTAACCATTAATAAGCAGAATGATATTGTCGAGGCTATGGCTATTAGAAATAAAAAAATAATAGCAATCGGAAATTATCACATCTTAAAAGATTCTTTGCAAAAAATCTATTCCATAAAAGAAGTAGATTTACATCAGAACACTTTAATGCCCGGTATTTATGATTCGCATTCTCATCCAATTACTGGAGCCTTAAAAGATCTTTTTCAATTAAATTTTGAATGGGATATTCCAGCTGATTCTTTACACAAAAGCATGAAGCATTATATAAAGCACGTAAATTCTGAAATCGTCATTGGAGGTGCCTGGGCTAGTGATTTTTTTGAAAAAAATCAGATTGATCACCCCTTAAGATGGTTGGATGCAATCAATAGCACCATTCCTATATTACTAGCAGATGATACGGGTCATAATTTATGGGTGAATAGTGCTGGGTTAAAAATGGGGAACATCAATCGCGATACTCCAGACCCTAAAAATGGAAGAATTGAAAAAGACCCTCAGGGAAACCCCAATGGGGTTCTTCACGAAAATGCTTCTTTTCTGGTACTTGATAAGGTAACCTTCACCGAAGAACAATACGCGAAGTCCATAGAATATGCACAAAAACAATCGCTCTCCTATGGAATTATCGCTATTAAGGATGCAGACGCCAATAAAAAATCCATTGAAACAATGTATAAAATGGATCAAGCTGGTGCTATCAATATGTTTTTTGCCATGTGTCAATCTACACCTAAAATGGCAAGAAACCACCCCCTGGATATCCGGTCTTTTGTAGAAACTGCTAAAAAGAACAAAACCGATAATATCGACCCTTATTTTATCAAATTTTTCTTAGATGGCGTTCCCACTTCCTCTCGAACAGCCGCCATGCTATGCAATTACAAAACGGATCATCATCACCCTACTCCAACTAATGGTTTTTTGCATATTACACCAGAACTACTACAACAAGATATTGCTAATTTCGACAAAGAACAGTTTATCATTAAAATTCATGCTGCCGGAGACAGGTCGGCACGAGAAGCTATTAATGCCGTCGAATATGCTCGTAAAAATAACCCTCAAAGCACTCAAAAACATGAGTTAGCACATGCCAGTTATATACATGAGTACGACCTCCTGAGAATGAAAACACTGAATATCGCAGCAGATCTGTCTCCTTATCTATGGTTTCCAAGTCCCATTATTGATAATATTTTGGCAACCGTTTGTGATGAAAAAAATCATGACTTCTGGCCCATTAAAAACTTGGTAAAGCATGAAGTTCATTGCATAGCAGGTTCTGATTGGCCTTCAGTTGCCGTAAACCTCAATCCATGGGTTGGTATAGAAGCCATGGTAACCCGAAAAAACCCTACAGCAACAAACACTACAAAAGCATTTTGGTCCGAACAAAAAATTCCTTTATCTGATGCCTTGCGAATCTTCACTATAAACGGTGCTATATCAATGAATAAAAACCATGAATCCGGTTCATTAGAAGTTGGTAAAAATGCAGACTTCATCATTCTTGATCAATCCATCTTCGATATTGATCCAGATGATATTAGTGAAATCAAAGTACTGTCAACCTATTACAAAGGAGTTGAATGCCATAGGTTAAAACCATAAACAACAACGCACAAAACCTAAACAAAACATCTATTTTTATGTAGTGTTTTTTTACAAATGATGAATATGTTTGGAGTAGTCATTTTGTTCTTTGATTAACAGAGTTCAAGAAGATGTTATATAAAATCGAATCAGGATTACTTCCGTTTTTGTTATTAATAACAACTTATGGGTTTTGAAGTTCAAAAAGACAACTCAGTGATTTGTGAATTCTATTTTACGAATTGCTATAAAAACAAACATTTATTTTAATTCTCTATACAAGCTATGAAATCAAATTTCATAAATGGTAAATGGATTGATGGTTCATCAGACGTTACTTTTAGCATACACAATCCTGCCACCGAAGAAGAAATCCAAACCATCTCAGAAGCAGGAAATATCGATATTGACACTGCTATAAATGCTGCTCATTACCAGATATATCAGGGGGATTGGTATAAAATGCTTCCAAATAAAAAGGAAGCTGTTTTACTCAAATATGCTGATATCATAGAACAACACACTACCGAATTGAGTGAATTACTCGTAGCAGAACACGGAAAACTACTTGCGGATGCCCAAAAAGAAGTGGGTGCTACTGTAAATTGTTTTAGATACTATGCCGGATGGGCAACCAAAATAGAAGGATCTACCCTGGGAGTATCCCTAAGTGGCGGAAACCATTTTGCCTATACCCAAAAAGAACCCATTGGTGTTGTGGCTGCTATTGCTCCCTGGAATGTTCCTATGATGATGTATGCTTGGAAAATAGCACCTGCCCTTGCCTGTGGCTGTGCTGTAGTTTTTAAACCATCAGAAGAAACCCCTTTAACTGCATTACGACTAGCAGAATTATCTCAGGAAGCAGGTATCCCTGATGGAGTGATCAATGTAGTTAATGGCAGAGGGGCAACCGTCGGGAATTACCTGATCAATCACCCCAAGGTTCATAAAATAACTTTTACCGGGTCTTCTCAAGTAGGTAAAAACATAGGAAAACAAGCCGGACAAAATTTAAAAGAATTCACATTAGAACTAGGAGGTAAAAATCCAGTACTAGTACTCGATGATGCTGATCTGAATTCTCTACCCAAAGGAACTACCAAAGGGATTTTTTATAATCAGGGACAAGTATGTGTTTCCGGCTCCAGAATCTATCTTCCTAAACAAAAATATGATACCATCCTGAGTGATATAGGTGATATAGCCAAAACCATGAAAGTAGGACATGGAATGGATCAAACATCTCAAATGGGACCATTAGTTTCCAAATCACATATGGAACATGTTATAAAGTATATCGATTCTGGAATTGCAGCAGGAGCAGAAGTTATTGCAGGAGGTAATAAGTTATATAACAAAGGATATTATGTAGCTCCCACAGTATTTTCAAACCCAGATAATCATAAAATAGATATTTTAAAACAAGAAATATTCGGTCCTGTTCTCGTAGCTGTCTCCTACGATGGTTTAGATGATTTAATCCAAAAAGCTAATGATACTCCTTATGGACTGGCAGCAAGTATTTGGACAAAAAATGTAAGTAATATGCACTATTTACTGTCTAAACTACATGCAGGGATGATTTATGTCAATTCTCCTGTTCGGTCTGATCCAAATTTACCATTAGGAGGATTTAAACAATCTGGAATTGGTAATGAGCTGGGGAAAGCATCTATAGCAGCCTTCACCAGATCAAAATCCGTAGTAATCTCCTACTAAATCCCCTAATTATCAAATTAGTATATTGTAATCAGACATGTAATCTATTAACATAAAACACTTTTAATACAATTATGAGTACTAGCAATAAAAAAGTTGGAACCCCGACAGGTATCGCATCTATTCTGGGATTAATGCTACTGGCATCTTCTCTATTAACCATTACACAAGGGATTAGCCTGGGCGGCTATGTTTTCTTTATTGCACTGGTAATTTCATATGTATTAATGATGTGTCAGGCAACCAGCTTTGCAGAGCTTTCCGGAATCATTCCAACAGTAGGAGCTGTCTATGATTACATCACCATTGCAATGGGGCGATTTTGGGGAGTTACTGCAACACTCGCTTCTTATGTGATTGTTACTTTTTTTGCTTCATCAGCAGAGGTAGCTGCCGCAGGCTTATTTGCACAAAGTAATTTTCCTATTGTTTCTTCTTTCGTTTCTCCAGAAAATTCCTGGATTATTGGTTGGGGAATTGTAATTCTATGTGCTATAATCAATATTAGAGGCATCAATATGTTTGCTCTGATAGAAAACATCCTATCGTATTCCAAATATGCTTTAATGGTTATTCTAGGAATCATCGGATTGTTTATCATCCCCAAAACCAATTTAGATTTTATTTGGGGTGACTCTTCCATCGGTCATGACATTTCTGCAATTTTCACCTTGGTAGGGTTCACCTTATTCCTATTTGTAGGAGCAGAATATGTAACACCACTAGCCCCTGAAATGAAGGATCCTAATAAGAATATCAAACATTCTTTATTTATCGGATTGACAATGTCATTAATTGCAATGCTGATATTTGGCACCAGTATCGTTCGGTTAGTTCCTAATGAAGTTGTCGATCAAACAAGTAATACATTATTACTGGAAACACCTGAGAGCGCTTTGGTGTATGGTGATGCTATTTTAGGTGAGGTGGGTAAATGGGGTTTTGTTTTGGTAATATTCCTTGCCACAGTTGCTTTAATAAATACCATCATCGCCAGTATTCCCAGAATACTTTATGGAATGGCACTTGATGGAGTCTTGCCTAAAATATTTCTAAAAACACATAAAAAATATGACACTCCCTATGTTGGTATTATTTTTATTGCACTGATCCCTATGCTTGGATCTTACCTCATCGGATCTGATATCAATGGAGTTTTTGCTCTCATCCTGGCAGCTATCTGCTCCTGGATATTTTTTTATATACTGATTAATATTGCTGTAGTCTTACTACGAAAAAGACACCCTAAAATTGTACGCCCTTTTAAGACCCCTTTATATCCTCTCCCACAATTATTGGCTATTATCGGATTATTTATCACCTTTTTCTATTTAGTCCCTCCTTTCTTAACACCATCTCAGATTTATATTCCTTTTTTTGTCATACTCTCTATATGTGCTACTTATTCTTTTGTATGGCTTAAATACAAACAGGAAGTACCGCTCTGGACTCCTCTGGAAATAGAGCATGTTTTGCAAAAACACCCACATCAGGAAACCTCTTGACAAATAGTTTGTTTAATCAATAAAAAAGCACAAAACATAAATATTAATTACACTTTTATGTAAACAAGAGTCCTATTTCATTTTTAATTTTAATCAGGAGTAATAAGCAAGTAATGAAAAGAAAAACAATACTTATCGTTGGTACCGCAGATACAAAATCTGACGAATTATTATTCATGAAGCATTGTATCGAAGCGCAGGGAGGAAACCCAAAAGTCATGGATGTAGGCGTTCTGGGAGATCCTGGTTTTGCCGTTGATTATAGTAAACATGATGTTGCAAAAACCATAAATACTACCAACAAAGCTATTATAGCATTAGGAGACGAAAACAAAGCCATGACTAAGACCGCTGAAGGAGCCTCTAAATTAGTCAGTCAATTATATAGTGAAGGAAAGATTGATGGAATGATTGCTTTGGGAGGTACCATGGGTACTGACCTTGCATTGGATGTTGCCTCTTCTCTTCCTTTTGGTGTTCCCAAATATGTGGTTTCTACCATTTCATTTTCTCATTTAATCCCTCCTGAAAGAATATCTCCAGACTTATCGATGATGCTTTGGTCAGGTGGCTTATATGGAATAAACAAAATATGTAAATCTGTATTGAGACAGGCTTGTGGTGCTGTAGTCGGAGCAGCAAGAGCTTCTCAAAAGCTTAAAATAGACAAACCATTGGTCGCTATGAGTTCTCTGGGAAAATCTGCTCTGAAGTATATGGTATATCTAAAACCAGAATTGGAAAAAAGAGGTTTTGAACTGGTTGTATTTCACACAACCGGTCAGGGCGGAAGAGCATTGGAGTGGTTAGCCAGTAAAAAACGATTTGCAGCCGTCTTGGATTTCAGTTTACAGGAAGTTGTCAATGATGTGTTTAATTCTATTGTTACCTCTGGAAAAGATCGGTTAGAAAATACAGGGTTAAACGGAATTCCTCAAATCATTGCCCCCGGTTCTATTAATATTGTTGATATTCCAACCTGGCAAAAACCACCAAAAAAACTGAAAGACCGCCCTTCTCATGTACATAATCGACTGATTTCTTCTGTAGTGCTAGATAAAAAAGAACTTAGAAAACTGGCAGCAAAGATTGCACAGAAAATTGCCAAAGCAAAAGGAAAAACAAAACTACTGCTTCCTCTAAAAGGGGTACTGGAATGGGATAGAAAAGGTCGAGAGTTATATGACCCTGAAACATTACACGTGTTTTTTAACGAGATGAAATCTCTTCATACTCCCAATATTGAAATAGAAGAAATCAACTGCCATATCAATGATCAGGTCTTTGCAGACAGGGTACTTGATGTATTTGATGACTGGATAGAAAAAGGAATTATATTAAAACAGCCTGTAAACGCATGAAAACGCCTATAAAAGCCTTGTTATTGGATTTTGGTAGTGTTATCAGTAAATCGCTGTTTGAGCGCCAGAATATCATAGAAGAAAAACTTCAACTTCCCAAAGGAGTATTAACCTGGAAAGGACCTTTTGACCCAAGTAGTGATCCTTTATGGATGTCCATGCAGCGAGATGAAATTACTGAACGCGATTATTGGGGAACACGTGCTCAGGAAATTGGAGCGTTAATTGGGAAAAAAAACTGGTCAATGCTTGACTTACTGAAATCCATGGGAGAAAAAACCGATTACAGTGAAATATTGCGACCTCAGGCATTACAAGTAATTGATATTGTAAAAAAATCAGGAGGTAAGGTAGGGATCTTAAGTAATGAAATCGAATTATTCACCGGGAAAGAATTTGTAGACAACCTTCCCTTTCTTAAAGATCTGGATTCTTTTTACGACGCTACTCATAACGCTATTTTAAAACCGAATCCCAAAGCCTATGAAATAGCATTGAACACACTACAATTACACGCCAATGAAGTGTTGTTTGTAGACGATCAATTACGAAACATAGTAGGAGCTATGAAGTCAGGATTAAAAACCCTGCATTTCGACATTACACAACCAGATGCCTGCTATCAATATGTATTACATGTACTAGGCATCAACTCTCTTATCGCAACCAACAATTAAAAAAATAAAAATGGATACAACCTTATTAAATATGGACGCATCATTGAATATAGAAGAATGGAATGGGAAAGAACAATGGCATCCCATGGGACACCCGAATGACATGTTACAAAAGCCTCCTTTAATTATAAAAAAAGGAAAAGGAGTCCACATAGAAGATAATCATGGGCGCAAAATGATTGATGGATTTGCCGGATTATGGAATATCAATTGTGGGTATAATCGGCAAGAAATTAAAGACGCTATTATTAATCAATTGGATGAATTGGTATACTATTCTACCTTTAAAGGTACCTCGCACCCACGTTCGATTGAGTTAGCTCATTTACTGATGGAAATGACCAAGCCAGAAAATATGAAACGGGTCATGTTTAGCTCCGGAGGTTCTGACGCCATGGAAACCGCTATGCGGATTGCCCGTCAATATTGGAAAATGGAAGGGCAAAAAGATCGATATAAATTTATCTCTCTAAAACAAGGATACCACGGCACACATTTCGGTGCTGCTTCAGTAAATGGAAATACTCGTTTTAGAAGAAATTACGAACCTTTACTTCCTGGATGTTCTCATATTGATGCTCCATGGACTTATCGAAACCCGTATACTGAAAACCCAGAAGAATTGGGTAAAATCTGTGCTGAACTACTAGAGCGTGAAATTCAGTTTCAAAGTCCAGATACCGTAGCAGCTTTCATTATGGAGCCTGTTCTGGGAGCTGGTGGTGTAATTGTTCCTCCTGATAATTTTATGCCATTAGTAAGAGAAGTCTGCGATAAATATGATGTCTTGTTAATCGCGGATGAGGTAGTTACCGGTTTTGGTCGATCCGGTAGTATGTTTGGAAGTCGTGCCTGGGGTGTAAAACCTGATATCATGACATTAGCCAAAGGAATTTCTTCTGGTTATATTCCTTTGGGAGCAACACTTTGTAATGAACGAATTGATAATGTCTTCAAAGCAAATAATGATTCCTTCGGCGCTATTGGTCATGGATATACCTATTCTGGTCATCCGGTTGCTTGTGCAGCTGCCATTGCTGCCCTAAACATAGTTATTAAAGAAGACCTTCCTGCCAATGCACGAAAACTGGGAAATCACTTGATGAATCGATTAAAACCTTTTGAAAACACATATAAAACAGTTGGTGATGTAAGAGGAAAAGGATTGATGTTTGCCATCGAATTTGTAAAAGATAAAACGAGTAAAAAGCCCAATAGAGAGATCGTATCTAAAATTCATAAAAAAATGATCGAGAAAGGAGCCTTTGTACGTGCTTCAGGCAATGCCATTATCATCTCTCCCCCTTTGATTATCAACAAAAAAGAATTAGACAGCATTGTGGATATCTTTGAAACTTCCCTTATTGAAGCCGAAGCTTTATAATCCCGTTCTTTTTATCCGACAAGAATTGAAATAATTACAAATCAGTATAAAGGTACAGGTACAGACACCTTATTTTTTTTCTACGATATACCTGTATCCTTATACTTTATAAATCCCTGTTACCATGCCAAGTATTTCCTTAAAAGGGCATCATATGCCTGAATCTCCTGTGAGAAAGCTGGTTCCATTTGCAGAAAATGCAAAAAAAAGAGGTATAAAAGTATACCACCTTAATATTGGGCAACCAGATATAAAAACTCCTCAAATTGCCCTGGATGCTGTAAAAAATAATCGTATTGATGTGTTAGCGTATAGCCGGTCAGAAGGTTCAGAAATATATCGAAAAAAGATCGCTATGCATTACAAGAAGTATCATATTCAAGTAACTCATGATGACATTCTGGTAACTACCGGAGGAAGTGAAGCCTTATTTTTTACGCTTTCCAGCATTGCCGATGCCGGGGATGAAATAATCATTCCAGAACCTTTCTATGCTAATTATAATAGTTTTTCGATCGCTTCTGGAGTGCACATTGTTCCTGTTACCTCAAAAATTGACACTAATTTTGATCTTCCTCCTATTTCTGAATTTGAACAATTAATCTCTGACAAGACAAAAGCCATCTTAATCTGTAATCCAGGAAATCCTACCGGGTATTTGTATACCAAAGAAGAAATACATGCCCTGGCGCAATTGGCAAAAAAACACGATTTATTCTTGATTGCTGATGAAGTATATAGAGATTTCATTTATGATAATACAGAACATTATTCCATATTAAGAGAATCCGAGCTGGAAGAACATGCAATTATGATTGACTCTGTTTCAAAAAAATACAGTATGTGTGGTGCCAGAATTGGATGTATCGTTTCCAGAAACAACACTTTTATCGCTACCGCTTTAAAATTTGCACAAGCCCGGTTATCTCCCCCTACATATGCGCAAATTGCCAGTGAAGCAGCTTTGGATACCCCACAGGAATATTTTGATCAAATTATCAAAGAATACAGTGACCGAAGAAACACCTTGATCACTGAGCTACAAAAGATACCACATGTAAAAGTTACACAACCAAAGGGAGCTTTTTACTGTATCGCAGAACTTCCGATTTGTGATGCAGATCATTTTGCTCAATGGTTATTAGAGAAGTACCATTACAAACACGAGACAGTTATGGTCGCTCCTGCTTCTGGATTTTATTCAAATACAGCATTTGGAAAATATCAGGTTAGAATTGCATACGTACTTAACAAAGACTCCATTATAAAAGCGGTAACCATTCTAAAACATGCTTTAGACGAATACCGCTACATTGATCACGAAAAGACGACTACTTCTTCTGTTGCATCTTGCGATATTCATTAGGGGTCTTGCCTGTCATCTCTTTAAACAAAGTAGAAAAATAGGCAGGGCTTTCAAACCCTAAATCATAACATATTTCTTTTAAATTGTGATTGGAATATGCCAGTAGTCGTTTGGCTTCCAAAATAATGCGATTTAACAAATAGCGTTTGGCAGTAATCCCACTAAACTCTTTAACCAAATCCGATAATTTTCTTCTGGAAAGGCTCAGCTTCTCTGTATAAAAATCCATACTATGGTTGGTCATAAAATTCTCTTCCAGCAAACTCAAGAATTTAACATACAAGGTTTTTTTATGGTTGCTGGTTGTTGTTTTAGAGGTTATAATGACAATCTCCCGGGCCATTCTTTCAATTTTAAGCATAAAACTCACAAACAAATATTGTACAATAGCCTTACTAGTAAATGCTTCATCTGGTTGCTTATATTCTTCCAATATACTTTGAAAATGTGATCGAATGTTTTTTACATCTTTCTTAGCTAATTTTATATAATTGAGATCAGCAATATATCCATTCAGCTTGGAATAAAAACTAGACTTATAACTTAACCCGGAAGAGGGAATAAATTCATTTTTATACTTTATTGAATATCCCTGTATATTCGTACCTTCAATATACGAATGTACCTGACCAATATTAATCAAGTATAAGGTATTAGGCGTAAATTCAATCAACTCATCATCAATCATATGCTTACCTTCTCCAGAAAACAAAAAGATAATTTCCTTGTATAAATGTTTATTGATTTGATGTTCATTTTTGGTTCTTACGATAGTAGAAGGCAAAGGTTCTATGGCGAATGTACTTTCTCTATTATTTCTCTTAATCATTCCTTTATCTCTTTTATACATCATATTTACTTTTCTTTTACCCAAAATAAGAAACCCCAAGTTAAGCAAATCAAAACTCAGGGTTACAAATTGTTTTGGCCAATATCAAATATCTGTAGATAGTATAAGGCATATGAGACTACTCAATTCCCCCTATACACAAATATTTAAGTTCCAGATAATCATCCATTCCATACTTTGATCCTTCTCTCCCAAACCCACTCTCTTTAATCCCTCCAAAAGGAGCCAAAGTTGTTGATATTAATCCTGTATTTATTCCAACCATTCCATACTCCAGAGCTTCTGCTACTCTCCATATTCTTGCATAATCCTTCCCATAAAAATAGGAAGCAAGTCCAAAGGGAGTATCATTAGCCATTTGAATCACTTCTTTCTCAGTTTGGAAAGAAAAAACAGCCGCTATCGGTCCAAAGATTTCTTCATGGTAAACCTTCATGGAAGTATCCAGATTACAAAGTAATGTAGGTGTATAGAAATTATTTCCAATAGCGCTTCTTGTTCCTCCATAAACCACCTTTCCTCCTTTTGCTACTGCATCTTCTACAAGCTCTTCTACAAATTCCAATGCCTGGTGGTCTATCATCGGTCCAATTGTAACCCCTTCTTCTAATCCATTTCCGACTTTTAATTTCTGAATTGCTTTGGCTAATTTAACGGTAAATTCTTCTTGTATATGTTCGTGTACAAAAATCCTATTGGTACAAACGCAGGTTTGTCCAGCATTTCTATATTTAGATACTATAACTCCTTCAACAGCCTTATCGATATCCGCATCTTCAAAAACGATAAAAGGCGCATTACCTCCTAACTCCATAGAGACTTTTTTGACTGTATCTGCACATTGTTTGATCAATATTTTTCCAATCTCTGTAGATCCGGTAAAAGACAGCTTTCTAATTATCGGATTACGTGTCAACTCTTCTCCTACCGCTCTGGAATCACTAGAAGTTACTACATTAAAAACGCCTTTGGGTATTCCTGCTTTCTCTGCTAAATACGCTAATGCCAAAGCAGACAAAGGAGTATTTTTTGCTGGTTTGACTACCACCGTACAACCTGCCGCCAAAGCAGGTGCTACTTTTCGTGTAATCATAGCATTAGGAAAATTCCAGGGAGTAATGGCTGCAACTACACCAATAGGTTGTTTTAATGTAATGATCCGTTTGTCTCTAGCGTGGGCGGGAATTACATCTCCATAAGTTCTTTTTGCCTCTTCGGCAAACCACTCTACAAACGAAGCCCCATACCTGATTTCTCCTTCTGCTTCTGCTAAGGGTTTTCCCTGCTCCAATGTCAAAATCTCTGCCAACTCCTTGACATGTTCGATTTGTAATTCAAACCACTTACGCAAACATTTGGAACGTTCTGTAGCGGTCTTCATTTTCCAGTCGTGAAATGCTATATTTGCTGCCTCAATGGCTTTTTTAGTTTCTTCTTTTCCTAAATCAGCAACCGATGCAATCACAGAATCATCCATCGGATTAATTACATCAAATGTTTTATTATTAGCATCCCTAACCCACGCTCCATCGATATAGGCGCTTGTCTGGAATAACAAGGTATTACTGTTATGTTTCATTCGTTATCTGATAGCATTTTTAGTGATATCTAATCCAGTGATCAACTCTTTGACCTCTGTAGACAATATAATTTCTTTATTAGTGATCTCTTTCTGGAAATACTTTTCCAATAAACTTATTCCAATTTGAGAAAGTTTCTTTCTTACTTCCAGAGAGCGCCCTTCTCGTAATCGAAGCAATAAATTTACCATTTTATAACTGGGATTACCATCAATTATAAAATGGACAGTAGATGGTACTGCTCTACATTTTATTCCCATTGCAGAAACATAGCCTGTTTCAACCAGTTTGTTTTTCAATTCTTCAAAAAAAAGTTTGAAATCCAGCGATACATTATCAGAATATTCCAGTGTAATATGTGGCATCTGTATTAATTTGCTATGATTGGTCTTGCTTCCATTTTAGCCTCTTTTACAGGTGTATTCACAAAAGAAGTCCCATGTTCAAACCAACTTTTGGGTGCTGGTGCTCCCCAAAGCGTCTGTCGCTGTGGATCTTTCAAATCCCACCCTAAGGGTTCCAGATCCGGATCTACTGTAAGATAATCACAGGTGTATATCTCTATTCGATGTCCATCGGGATCTAATACGTACAGAAAAAAAGCATTGGATACCCCATGTCGTCCCGGACCTCTTTCTATGTTTTCAACAAATCCGGATGTTGCCATCACATCTAAGAGGTGAATAATATTGAGTGCTGTAGGCACCCATATAGCCGAGTGATGCAAACGAGGTCCATCTCCATTTGTCAACGCCATATCATGTACATTCCCTTTGCGATGCATCCAGGCGGCCCACATCTCTCCTTTTTCAGTAGTAGTATATTCAGTCAACCGAAACCCAAGCTCGTTTACAAAAAACTCATAGGTTTCCTGTGCATTTGGTGTAAACACATTAAAATGGTCAAATCGTTGCGGATGCATTCCCTGATAGGATTGGTATTCTCGTAGTTTATGAGCCACCTTTTTCATTCTGGCATAAAACTCCAGAATAAACCCTTGTGGGGTAGTGACCTTTAACGTTCTATCTTCTGCATATTTATCTACCCATTCTGATCGTATATTTTTTTGATCCAGATGTTCTTTAAGGGCATCCAAATCTTTTTCAAAAGCTACTTTAAACCCTACTGCTAAGACACAAGGTTCTTCCGTTACTTTTAAAATATAAGAATGATGTTGCTGTTCCTCGAGGCACCTGAGATATAATGCCTCATCCGTTCGTTCGGTTTCTATTAATCCCAGTGTTTCTACATAAAACTTTCTGGAAACCTCCAAATCTCTGACTCCGTATTCTACATGACTACAGCGAATAATATTGAATGGAAGGTTAAAATTGTGCTTCAGGACTTTCATTATCTTTTATTTTTTTAAATTCAGTTGTGTTGTACTTCTATAAGGTAAATCAGGTTAACCAGGTATTTGTCCAACCATTTATGTCATAATCATCCATACATTTTTGGACCATAGCGGTACATTTATCCAGAGATTTAGAAGCCATGGCTTGTCTAAGAAGATCTAATCGTTGTAAATCCTGA
Source organism: Aquimarina hainanensis (assembly GCF_042684685.1). Lineage (NCBI taxonomy): Bacteria > Pseudomonadati > Bacteroidota > Flavobacteriia > Flavobacteriales > Flavobacteriaceae > Aquimarina > Aquimarina hainanensis. Next base: position 115,363 of record NZ_JBHULX010000021.1, read on the forward strand.
CTTCCGGAGTAATTTCTTTCATACAAAGAGTGTCTCCCTGCAAACTCAGAATACATGGAATCCCAGATTAATTTGAATAATTTAATTCTATCCGTAGCCTCTAACCCTGTTCCTACATAATACTGCTCTATATATGGTCGTAACTCCACATTCAATAAGTCTTTATTACTAGAAATCGTATACACTGGTGCGCCTCCCAGGACGCTTTCAAAAATTTCGCGTACCCGATCCCAGCAATTGGACATATATAGACGTAAGGCTGCTGCTACCTCTGCATTTGGAACAACTCCAGTACCACAAGAGACTACATCATTAACCATACTTGTAGTAAGCGACCACAGTGTGTTTTTTATTCCTATTAATTCTCCCGTTCCTGCTTGTACCCCTCTAAATTGTGCTGTACCAGATGCCTTGGTTCCTTCTGAAAATAACCCTATACAAAACTCCAGTTTAATCGCTAATCGAACGGCTGCCTGTAAATTATACCGATTAAAAAAACCAGATTCTTTATAAAACTGTTTGCATCGATCAATATCTCTATATACCAATACGTTTTCCCAGGGAATGAAGGCATGATCCATAATGATTACAGAATCGTTTTCATCATACCTAGAAGACAATGGTGCATCATATGCGCTATTTGCATCATGCTCATAAGATGGTCTACAAATCATTTTAAGTCCCGGTGTATTCATATCTGCAAAAAATATGACAGCCATATCTTCATCTCTGTCTTTTTCCATCATAGAAGTAATATTACCGGTAAGCCCTACAAATGTTCCATGCGTCAATACAGAACCTGTAGCGACCATTTTGGCTCCTGAGACATAAATCCCTTTGTCATCCTCTTTATCTACACTCACAAAAACATTCTTTACATTAACCCTGTCTTTGGATCTATCAACTGGAGGATCTACTAATACATGATTCAGGAACAAGCATTTTTCTGCTGTTTTTTTATACCAGTTAATAGCATTTTGTTGAAACTCTTTTTGATAAAACCCAGCATTATCCTGTAAATGCGCCATAAATGCTGCTTTATATTCTGGAGTTCTTCCCATCCATCCATAATTTATGCGCTGACTAACCTCAATAGCTTTTCGAGCTTCATCCAATTCTCTAGGAGTATAACTAGGTGCAAAAAACTTATGGGTAACAATACCATTCTTATCTACCAGCAACAGATCATCCTGATAACGTTCATCATGCATTGCATCATAAAATCTGGCAATACTTCTAGCTGAATTCCTAAAAGCTTTATGTTCTGCTATATTGGTAATTCGCTCTCCATTAAACCAAATTTCTCTACCATCATCCAGAGAATTGAGATACTCCTGCCCAGTAAAAATCTTATTTTCATACTCTTTTGAAAATGGTCTGTTTTTCGCAGTGTTTTGTTCTGTAATCATGATATCTTAGATTAATGTTTTTGTATATGTTTTATAGCCCCCCGAATAATACATCAAAGGGTTTAGCTGTTCATTTCTATATAAATCCTTCACTTCACATAAGACCAAATAATGATCTCCTGCAGGGATGATTTGATTGACTTTAGTCAAGTAATACCCCAGCGCATTTTTGATTACCGGATAATTTTTTATGTTCTCAAATAAGAGATTGTGATCCAGATGGTTTTTTCCTGCAAAATGATTACTGATTTCTTCTTGCTCTTCAGACAAAATGCTAATGGTTATCTTTTTCCCTTTTTCAAGTGTTTCGAACAATCGGGTTCTTGTATCTACAGAAAATAATACCAATGGAGGAGCTAATGAAACTGACAAAAACGAATTTGCTGTCATCGCTCTCACTTCTTCATCTGCATCCCCGGAACTCACTATGGTAATCCCTGTCACAAATCCTCCTGCTACCTGTCGTAGTTTTTTTGTATCCATATCTATTGATTTTTGCCCAGTTGCGGAATGAGGTGATCACCAAGTGCAACTGATATATTTTTAGTTTCCATATAGAAGTCAAAGCTATATTCTCCTCCATCACGACCAATTCCACTGTATTTTACTCCTCCAAAAGGAGCTGGCAGATGTCTTACATTTTGAGAATTAACCCAAACCATACCTGCTTCTACTTCCTGAGCTACTCTATGAGCTCTTCCGACATCTTTAGTCCATATATATGCGGTAAGTCCATACCTTACACTATTAGCTATTGTGATCGCTTCTTCTTCTGTTTCAAAAGGAATCACGGTAAGAAACGGTCCAAAAACTTCTTCTTGAGCAATACGCATGTTTTGAGCTCCATCGATAAAAAGTGTTGGGTTCACATAACATCCCTTTTTAAGTTGATCTGGAGTTCCTCCTCCTACTACAAGAGTGGCACCATCTTCTTCTCCAATTGCTCCATATCGTAACACCTTTTCCTGATGGGTAGGATGTATCATGGGACCAACCTCTGTAACCGGATCCAATGGATTCCCTACCTTAATATTTTTTACCCGTTGAGATAATTTCTTTACAAATTCATCATACACCTTTTTTTGAAGGAGTAACCTGCTACTCGAAGTACAACGTTCTCCATTCAGGCTATACTTCATAAATACGGCTGTATCCAACGCCCTATCCAGATTTGCATCATCAAAAACAATAATTGGATTTTGCCCTCCCAGTTCGAGATGAACTCTTTTTAAGGTAGTTGCTCCCTGTTTCATGATCAAGCTTCCTGTGGTGGTTTCTCCTATAAAGGCTACTGCTTTAATAGCCTCATGCTCTGTTAGTGACTTTCCTGCTGTCTCTCCAAAACCATGTATCACATTCCAAACTCCCTTGGGTAAACCTGCCTCGTGAGCAAGCTTCACCAAATAGTCTGCAGTTATTGGGCTAAATTCGGCCGGTTTATGGACTACCGTACACCCTGATGCCAGTGCAGGTGCAATTTTCCAGGTACTCAACATAAATGGAGTATTCCAAGGAGTAATCACCCCTATAGGTCCGATGGGTTGTCGAATAGTATAATTAATATGATGAGTATCGGGGGTAGACAATCCGTTTGGAGCATCAATCACTTTATCTGCAAAGTATCTAAAGTTTGCGGCCCCTCTAATAGCAGCCTTTTTCATAAAACGGATAGGCTGTCCAGTATCGTAACTTTCCAGTACCGCGATATTTTCGGCATGTTCTTCTATTTTGGCTGCAATAGCATACAATATATTTCTACGCTCCTGATGTGGCATCTTTTTCCAGGATTCAAAAGCTTTCTGAGCTACATTTGCCGCCTGATCAACATCTTCTTTACCTGACAAGGCTACCTTAGTTATAAATTCACTATCAACAGGAGAATGCACATCAAAGGTATCTCCGGAGATGGCTGCTGTTCGCTCTCCTTCTATAAAGTTTTGAATCCCATTTTTCTTAAGACTGGGTAACAGTTGATTCAGTATTTCTAAATTAGTATCTAACATTATGTTTTGAAAAATTAGATTTGTATGAGGTTACTTACTTGATAAAAGTAGTTTAGTCAGAAAAAACACTTTTGCATTTTTATGTAAGAATTATTATACTTTTATGCGTGTTATTTTATTGTATTCATGAGTTTTTGCGCACTATTCGCCAGTAACAATGTATCGACTCCTATACCTAATAAATTAGCTCCTTTACTGCTATAAAAAGCAATCAATTCACTGGATAATGCCAGTACACCTGCCGTTTTATTTTTTTCTCGGATTTTGGTAAGAGCCTTAGCAACCATTTCTTTTACTTGGGGATGCGCTGGATTTCCTAAATGCCCCATAGAGGCAGCCAGGTCTGCAGGACCGATGAAGACTCCATCTACTCCATCAACTGCTAAAATTTCATCAAGATTATCTAATCCTTTGATTGTTTCTACCTGACAGATTAAACACATTTGACTATTTGCTTTAGCAAAGTAATTCTCCAATCGATTCCATTTTGAAGCTCTTGCAAGTGCCGTACCAACCCCTCTATTCCCTTCGGGTGGATAACGCATATCTTTTACTAACTGCATGGCTTGTTCTGCTGTTTCAACCATTGGAATCATTACATTTTGTACACCTATATCCATCAATTGCTTAATTAATACAGTATCTCCTACAGGAGGTCTTACGATTACCTGAGTATCATACGCTGATAAAGTTTGAAGTTGTAATTGTATTTTTCGGATATCGAATGGAGCATGTTCTCCATCTATCAATATCCAGTCAAAATCGGCACAAGCGAGGATCTCGGCAACAACTGTATCTACTAGACCATTCCAAACTCCATAGGTACGTGCTCTATTTACCACCTTTTTTTTCAATATATTATCTTCCAGTTGCTTCATACCTTACAAAAATTTACATTCAACTTTTCCGAGTTCATTATAATCTGCTGTAACACGATCCCCTTTACTTACTTTTATAGGTCTCGTAAATGATCCTGATAAAATGATCTGACCTGCTTCTAGGGCTATACCGTGATTCGCATACTTCTGAGCTAACCAGACAACGCCTTTTGCAGGATGATCTAGTACAGCTGCTGCTACTCCGGATTCTTCAATACATTTATTCTTATATAAAAGCGCGCTGACCCATCTCAGGTCTATTGTTGTCGGTTTCACCTTCTCCTGACCAAGAATAATTGCTGCATTCGCTGCATTGTCTGCAATAGTATCCCTAACCGTACGTGTATATCCATTCTCTGGATGTACTCGATAAGTTCTGGCTGCGATTACTTCTAATGCAGGAGTGACATAATCTGTAGCCGCTATAACATCTTCGACCGTCAGGTATTTTCCAAACAACGGTTTCTTTAATACGAACGCTAATTCTACTTCTATTCTCGGGTCTAAAAAATCAGAAGCTTTGATTGTACAGCCATGTTCAAAGTACATACTATCCAACAATGTCCCATAATCCGGCTCATCTATGGACATAGCTGCTTGCATCACTTTTGAAGTCAACCCTATTTTGTACCCTATTACCTTCTGCCCTTCGTTCTTTTTAATTCGCATCCACTCTTCTTGGATAGCATAGGAATCTTCTATTTGCATTTCAGGATATCTCACTGTAGTTGCTTCTAACTGTAGTCTTTTTTTTTCTGCCTGATGTAACAGAACAGCTTCTTCTTTTATTTGCTTCTTACTAAGCATATTGTATCTTTTTTGTATTGTACATAGTTCGCTATTTATTTAGAATCATGTTTTACAAAAAGTGTATTAATCCTTATAGTTTTATGTAAATTATTTTTTATTTAAACAAGAAAAGAGCTTCATATAAGTTAAAGAAAAGCTACACTTTAATGCAATACAAAAAGAAATTTCAAATCTATTTTTGGAATTCTAAAATGAGCGTTTAACTATGAAATTTGCATCATATAAGATCAATAACAGGATTACCTATGGATCAATAATAGAGAAGGGAAACAGTATTTTCCTGACAGATATTGGAAAAGATCATGGTTTTGACTTATGTCATTGGATCCAGACGGATCGTTTAGAAAAATTAGAAGATATTGCCCGGAATACTGGAATTGCGTATACAGAACAGGAGATCGAATATGTTCCTCCTATACTATCTGGAGAAAAAATCGCTTGTATCGGGGTTAATTATACGAATAGAAATGCTGAGTACAAAGACAATTCTGAATTACCTCAATATCCAAGTTTGTTCTTGCGATATCTGGATTCTTTTACCGGACATCAACAAAACCTGGTTCGCCCTCCTGAATCTCATCAACTAGATTATGAGGGAGAAATTGTCATTGTCATTGGTAAACCGGGAAGACGTATCCCTGAAAATAGAGCACTGGAACATATAGCAGGTTTGACCTTAATGAATGAAGGAACCATCCGCGATTGGGTTCGACATGCAAAATTCAATGTTACACAAGGAAAAAACTTTGAGAAATCGGGTGCAATCGGTCCTTGGTTTGTGACCGCTACTGAGATTACAGATTATACGAACCTAACTATAGAAACTCGTGTCAACGGGGAAGTACGTCAACAGGACACAACCGCTAATCTTATGTTCTCATTCGCTTATATCATTTCATATCTCAGTACTTTTATGACTTTAAAACCAGGTGATATGATTTCGACAGGAACACCTAATGGAGCTGGTGCCAGATTCAGTCCTCCTATCTATTTAGCTCCTGGAGATATCGTTACAGTAAGTGTTCCTGAAATTGGTATTTTAAAAAATGGTGTTGAGGATGAAAAGAGTATGTGAATAACCTTCTTATTCCCTAATGTCATCTGTCATTTTCTATACTACTCATAAAGAAAACACTTCCTCGTTTATTTCTAAGAACAATTGATCAATTATCCATTATATATCAATTCAATAGGTTTAGTTCTTTTTATTATCTGATATTCTTCTACCGGTTTTTGAATAAAAAATGTCTTATATACAAATTCCCCAGACTCATCCAGGGAATTTGTTTGAAAAACAGGTATCACCTCCTAATGCAACAGCAAGTGATATTTCTTTATTACTTTTTCAAAATCTTAAATGTTTTATTTGTCTTTTTACCTGTAATTTTAACGATATAAGTTCCTTTGGGTAAACTCTGAATATTTAAGAAATACTGTCCGATCTGTGTTCTGATCTGATTTATTTTCTTGATATTATTACCTAATGCATCAAATACGTCTATCGTTACTTTTTTATCAAATTTGCGAATCGTTTTGAAATCTATCTGACAAAAATCATGAGAGGGGTTAGGCCATAATAACAATGGTAACTCTGTTGTTTCTTCCGGTCGTTTAGACGTTTCCCCTTCTTTTACTCCAAACAACTGAAATCTTGCATCACATTTCTCGATGTAAGGAGCATACTTCTCTATCTCATGAACAGGTGTCCAGGTAGTTATATCAGGTTGATCTGAAAAAAAGTTTTTACCTAAATAATGAGCGGGAGCTCCTTTTATATCCGAACTATATATGTCATATGTTCCCCAAATCCACTGAGACTTCTCATTCTTTAGGTGAGGTATAATACTTATCCAATAGGTCCCCTCTTCTAATTGAAGTATTGAAGGTAACACTATAGAAATATCTTTATCAAGAAAATCCAGCTTATCTACAGAATACTCTTCTCTTAATGTTCCTGGTTTTCCATTTTGATCATTATACAACTGAATTTTCAAAGAACTAATATCTTCAACGGCAAAAGGTATATATTCACTAGAATGTGTAAAAGCTATAATTCTTCTAATATTCCAAATTTCTCCCGCTGGGATCGTAAAATCGTCTGCTCCTTGTGAGGCATATCCTTGATCATTAGTATACGATGTTAAAAAGGAGTTCACTGTTCCTCGTTGCTTCTGATCATATAACATTGGTTCCTTAGATATAAAAGAGAAACCTTCAGAAGTTTGTTCTTCTCCTTTTTTGGCTATCAGTGTAATTGTAGCACTTCCCACATTTGTATTTCCTTTATAGTTCAGCGTTAACAAATCTCCGTTTAATGCTGCTGTCACTAATGCTGGATTAGAATTGATAAGTGATATGGAAGGAGGGTTTCCATCATCAGTCTCAAATACGTTGGATACATCTATAGAAGTTGTATAATTATCCCGATAATCTACCTCAATATTATCCAGCATCTGTGCCACGTGTATCGTAGGTTCTGGAATTGGATTAAAAAATACCGGGAACTTAGCAGAGAACATTCCATTTCCATGAGATGATATTGCTATAAATCCATCTTTTCTGGTTTGTACTGTTGTTGTCAATGCATTTCCTACTACAAAAGGCTCTTTATACCAGTAGGTGTTTTTTCCTTTCAAATGACGAGTATAATACAACCCTGTACTAGTCGCCACAAAAACAGTTTGAAAATTCACTCCTAGAGCACTATTACTACCTCCCAAAAAAGCAGATGCTTTAGCAGAAGGACCATTTCCTTTTCCATCCGATTGTTCTTCCAGATTCCCTCCGATATCAGTCCAGGTTTCTCCTCCGTCTTCTGTAATAAAAAGACTGGGAATTCCATAATTAGAATAAGTTACTATTGCGCGATCTGAATTTGATGGGTCTACATTTATATGATTAATATACCCCTGAGGTAACCCCTTTCCGGAACTAATATCTTTTGCCGGTCCATTGGCTACATTGGCATTATCTAGTCTATATATAGTTCCGGTTTTAGTTCCGATATACATTCGATTCCCTACAGGGTATCTTGATAATCCAATAGCCGATGGCGTTCCTGACACTCCTAATTCTAACCCCTCCCAGTTGATAGTTATATGTTCCTGATTACCGGTAGCAGGAATACTATCCAGGTTATTATTTCTCCACACTGTTTTCCTTCCCAGATAATACATGATGTTATCATTGATCGGGTCTAACATAAACGGAACAATAAAACCATGAAGATTAGCCTCTTTTGGAGACACCACTGTTCCCGAGTCTATTACAGTGCCATTATTATCCTTTTTATATCTAATCACATATCCTCCTTGCGTCGAAACATACATGGTTTTTCCATGATCAGCAATCGCACTGTATCCTCCATCTGCCCCATGAATAAAATCCCAAGGATGATCTGATCTTCTGGAGTCACTATACCAGCTTCCATTATCCTGAAAACCTGCTAATAGTTCTTCTTTTTTAGAATTCGGGTCAAATGAAACATGATATGGTTGTGTTGTATAATATCCATTACTTAAAGATTTCCATTTCATTCCTTCACATCCTTTGCCCATAAGATTATTCGTGAGGTGAACTCCTCCATCATTTGCAGAAAGCATTTTATTAGGATCTGATTCATAAAACCATAAGGCATGTTGATCTGCATGATGGTATTCCATTCCTGTATCAGAACAATACCCCCCGACTCTGTCTTTTATCTCTAAAGGAGTTGTAAGTCCCGTTTCGGAACGAAATAAATTGGCGCCTCCTACAAAAATGATATTTGGATTTGTAGGGTGGACTTCAAAGACCATATTATAACCTCCTTGCGTGGTTAAACTATTTACAAAACCTTGATTCATTAATAGATTTTGACTCAAATCTGTCCAGGGTTCTCTATCAGTTGCCTGATATCGGTAAACGTTTGCTGAGTTATAATCCTCTCTCATCGTGGTAACAAATAAATAGATTCGATTCTCATCAGAAGGATCTATTTCAATAATTGCTCTTCCATTAAAATTTTTAGTCATTTCGAGAGGTGGCGAAATATCTTTCCAGGTATTTCCTTGATCTGTTGAAGAGAAAAAAAAGGGTTGGTCAGGATTCTGATAAAAAGAAGAATCTCCATTATATGCCGCATATACCTGACCGGTAGGAGACACGGCAATATTATACCCTGATCCAAAACGTTGATTTACAGGATCAATTGTTCGAATGGTTTCAAAAGTGTTTTCTTCCCAGCGATAAACGCCTTCTGTAGAAGCCACATACAAATTACCGGTAGTAGCGTCAACTGCTAAACTATTTACGAAAGCAAATTCTTTTTTTGCTTTTTTAGTCATAGGCACTACAGAGGAAGATAGTACCGAAAAACTTCTTCCTCCATTCACCGATTTATAAATCCCCCCTGCTTCAAAAGAGATGCCATCTCCGGTTGAACCATATCGCTCTCCTCCTCCATAATACCAGATATGCTCTTTACCTGGTCTTGGATCCTGAACAATACTGGTTATAGCAGGGTTATCATAGAAACCTGAAATTTGTCTCCAGGAATTCCCGGCATCTTCTGATCGCCACAATCCTCCAGTAACTCCTCCTGCCAGAATTACGTTTTCATTCGTTCGATCAACTGCCAATGCACGCGTACGCCCTCCAACATTTGCAGGTCCTCGTTGCTTCCAGTAGTAATAATTATGTTTTCCTGATTTTTGTTGTTTTGCAACCGATTTTGACAACTCTTTTCCTTCTAAAATTCCTTTGACAAAAGCTATTTCCTTTTTTCGAATATCCTCCGGAAGCTTTTTTGTAGAAGGATCTACTATTTTTTCCATATGATATTCCCAACGAGCTCTAGGGTTGTCCCGAGGAGATGTTTGAGAATCCTTCAAAGAAACCTGTCCTTGAAAACCTGAAAAAGTATTAGTAGACGATCTTGTTTGAGTTTGTTGTGCAACTCCTGTAAGTCCGGTAGTCAATACCCCGAAAGTTAAACAGTATGTCCTTAATCGGCGAAAAGTTTTTTTCCTATAAAGTTTCATATTAAGTTGATTTTGTGAGGAATAAAGGAAGAAAAACTCACGATTTTTTTTTCTTTAAAAAAGAATAATGTTTTCTTAAAAAGTTATAAAATATATAGTATAACCTTCGAAAAAATCTATATTAACCTTCAAGAATAAATTTTACAACTTATATCTAACCGCGTAAAAAACAGTGTACAACATAGAGAAAAAATTTAAAAACCTATATACGCGCATATATTTATATTGCTTGGGTTACTATAATTTCATGTGCATCAAGTGTATTAAAAATAATGCTGGTTTCTCTTTCTACAAACTGCACTTCATAGAGTAACAACTTTTCTTTTACGGTTTCTAAATTCCCTACAAAATTAATTGATTTAAGACCTCTTTTATTTCGGCATAAATCAAAACCTTCTTTATATTCACTCCCCCAATAATATTGAATTTCAATAAACAAATGATTTTGTTGATACATCCATTCTCTATTTTCTATAGCATCAATGTCTGGATTCGGAGGTACTAATTCTCTATCTCCTAAAAAGTAAAGTGTAAACCCTTCTCCCTTTTCTACATACATTCGTACGAATAGCTTTAGTCCTAGAATGCTCTCGAAAAAACGCAGCATTTTTACCAGATCTTTTGTACGAATCGTCAGTAGGCCTAAAACCGGTTGTTCTTTTAAAAAGAACAAATCATTAGATACTGTCTGCCTGCTATGTTGTTCAAATGTTTTCTGAATAAATTCTATCTTATGACTTTCTGTATCCGCGGTGTGCATTAAATACCCGATATCCCCGAATTGGTATGCCTCTCCTGTAGCGTGTTTTATTTGGTTTAATCGATGATATACTCTTTTAATATCATCTACAAATAAACTATACTTCCAATAATTATCCTGCATCTCATGTGCATAATTTATATTCTCACTCTCCTGATTATAGATAAGCTCCAGATCATATCCTCTTGCTTTACTTTCCAGACAAAAAATGGTATGATTTTCAACTTGGTATTGTTCTACAAGTCTGAACCCTATTATATCCTGATAAAAAGAGAGTGTCTCTTCTGGGTGGTTTATATGTAATGAAAAACCTTTAAACTTCATTTTATTTCTCTTAAAAAAGAACTGGCTTTAAAAATATATTAAACCTCATTCTTGTTATATTTATAATATCGATTAATACTGTTTTAAAACCTGAAAATCGTCGTAATCCAATAACCATTTTCCATCTTTTAAAATCCATTTCTCCTGATAAATCTTTCCTTCTCCTATATTCATCGACCAATTAGATGAAAGTACTACTCGGTTTTCTGCTACGGATGTAAATGTAGGGGAGTGATAAATTAAATTTTTAGCACCTCCTTTGATAAGTTCTGTCCAAAATGTCTGTATGCCTTTCTTCCCTATTACCTCAGGAAAAGGAGAAGGGTTTAAAGTTGCATTTTTTGTATAGCCATCACTACATGTTTGAATATTTTGGGTATTGAATCCTGTTGTCCAATGCATAGACGCTTTAATAACTCCTTCTAATGCTTTGTGACTTGCCAATGGGTCTGTTTGTATTGTTTTGGGAGCTCTAAAGTGTTCTAAGATTTCAAAATCATCATAGGTAATTACCCATGTTCCATTTACTTTTTCCCATTTTTCCTGATAGATTACCCCTCTTCCGACATTCATCTGCCAATTGGCAGATAAAAGTACCTGTTTTTCATGTATCACTGCTACATTGACATCAGTATATACCAGATTGGAAGCTCCTGACTTAATAAAATCAATCCAAAACTGTGATATATTTTTATTTCCATTTTTACCCCCTACCGGAATCACACGCATGTAAGCATTTTTTGCATAGCTCTTCCCACATTTTTCTCCTTTTCCTTTATTAAATTCTTCTATCCATTTTTTGCTAGCTGTCAATACTTCTAGCGCTACCTGATGGTGTGCTAACGGAGGCTGTTCTATATAGTTTTGTGCTGTTTTTATCTTTTGGTTTTTAGGCTCCTGTCCTACACAAGATCCTATAAATAGAGTAAATACCCCCGTCAATACCATTAATTTATTCAGATACATCATCATAATTTTTAAACTTAAATTAGGTTGTTCATTATTATTATGATGCAAAATAACTGGGTTTTTTAATGATAAACCTGTGACAAATGTCACAAGCAATAAAAACAAGGTCTAATAACTCAGTAATTAGAAATTTTCCTGCTAAGGTCTTCCCAACCATTAGCAAAACAGGTTCTCTATTTTTGATGTAAAAAAGGGGGGCTTCTATATGGTTCTCTTCTTATTGAAAAGTTTATATTAAAACTTTAATTGTTTTTTGCCCTAACACTAATTTTTTCTCTTGCTCCAGTTTTTTTAAAATCCTAGAAATAACTTCTCTTGTCGTCCCCAATTCTTTAGCTAACTGCGAATGAGAAAGGTATAATGTACTGTCTGAAGATTCCTGGATAATGTAGTCTAACAAGCGATTTTTGAGTGGTTCAAATGCCAATTTGGAATAGTTAAAAGACATGATAGTAAGACTTTCCCTAAATGTATTAATCGTAAAATCATGCCAGGATCGATAGTTAAAACTCCACTCCTTTACAAAGCGAACAGGGATATTTAATAAAACAGTATCTTCTTCTGCAACTGCATTCACATTACTCTTACAATGCTCAAAACACGCAGAAAGTGATAGAATACATGTTTCCATAGCTCTTAAATAGTATACTAAAATTTCTTTATCTTCATATTGCTGATAAACTCTTATTCTTCCTTTGACAACAATTTTAAGAAGTGTGATATACTCATCCTCTTTAATCGCATATTCTCCTTTTTTTAAAATAGTGCTGTACGCATGTTCTTTTAATTCAGAAATCAACTCTTCTTCTGTAATGTGATAATACTTAATAAATTCCTGTAAATATTCCATCTATATCGTACTTAATCTTTCTACTACCTTTGTTACTAGTGCACAAAATATAATAGTAAGATGTAATTTTAATTTCGAGTCCCACTCAGAGCCTACACATCTCGATTATCAAGTAATAAAATATAAATATATAATATCCCAAAGCTTATTTCTTCATAAAAGAATAAGAATTTACATCCCTATCCAGAGAGAAAACACATTTGCTAATGTTATTGCATCCATTATCCTTCTTCATCATTTATTCCTTCTCGGAAAATACAGTATAGTATTATATATTTTAGAAGTTTTTCTAAAAAGCGATACTTATGAGCTGCTGATTAACACCTCATAAGTATCGGAATTATAAAAAAAAGAAATGAAAATATTATCTACCTATTATGTTTATTATTTGTGCCAATGGTACAGGTTTGGTATGACCATTTCTTGTAATATTTTGGTTTCTGTTGATTGTTGGATTATTGTTTGTCAATGCAATAACCGCAGCAACTACAGGAGAAGCAAAAGATGTTCCTGAATCACCAGGTCCTCCTACATCTACATTTCCAAAACGGTCGATAGAAGTCATTTCCACTCCAGGAGCCCAGTAATCAATCACCCTTCCAAACATGGAAGAATTCCACACCTGATCTCTATTATTTATCGCTCCTACAATGTACACATTATCATTTGCAGTACTATTCATAGATTCTACGAAGGGGTTTAGATCTAAATTGATTCCATCATTCCCTGCTGCAATTGCCCCGGGACGAATCCTTCCCAGATTTGCAATAGCAGCCGCTAATAAATCTGCCTGATCTTTAAACCCTCTACGAACCAAGCCTTGGTATGAAGAGGTAGGTCCTCCGCTCATATTCCAAACATCATTAGGACCGATATTTCTGGCTACATAATCATACGCCTCAGTAATCGATGCTAATGTTGCCCCTGTGCCAAATACTCTTATAGACACAACTGTAGCGCCATAAGCTACTCCTACAATTCCTGATCCGTTCATTTTTGCAGCTGCGATGGAAGCTACCCGAGTTCCATGACTATCTGCCCGTGTATCTTGCCATGCATTTGCTGGCTCCCCAGCAATAAAATTACGACTTAATCTACGATCAATATTCAGTTCATTAACCTCAGCTATTCCGCCATCAAAAAACCAAATTTTTTCTCTTCGACCATCAGCATATCCTACCCTTTGATTAGCATATGGTACAATCTCTCCGTTGGGTAATCTCCTATCAAAAATAGGGTCATTCATTTTTGTCCCTGTATTTTCCTGAGTTGGTAAGTTAACTGGTGTTAAATTAAACTCCATCGGGATATTTTTAATTACACTTTTTACAGCCGGATCTTCCTGAAGTTGATTATACGTATCTTCTGAAATATCATGAAGTACAATTCCTTTGAATATACTTTGGTAATCACTTTTGATCTGATCACTGGTAATTCCATACTTTTTTAATAATCCTAAAGACTCCTGTTTTACTGCATTACTCTTAATACTTTGATTGTGAAATACTACAATGTATTCTCCCTTAACGATCTGAATGTTGCTTTCTTCTCCTAATGTTGGATCTATCCCATCTTCTTCTTTATTACAAGATGTAAAAGTTAAAGCTGCTGATAAAAGCAATGCACAGCTTTTCGGGAACATGTCGTTTTTAATTTTTGATAAATTCATATGAGTTTATGTTTTTAAAAGTTCAGGTATAAAATTAGCCGGAGGGGTACATACATATTTAGTCAAAATTTCCCTTTATGAGATATTTTGTATTTTATTAGCACCTATCCCTTAGATACTTACGGATTTTAAGAAATATCAACTCTTAAAATTGTTAATACATTGCTAATTTTCTGGAACTTCCTCCCTAACCACCTTACTCAATGAAACAAAAAAGACACTAAAGAATAACAAAAACGACAAGTAACCCCCTAATAACTTCTTTTTTGTTAGCAAAACCTCTTGTTAAAAAAGTATAATAACAAATCACCTAAGGTGTCTCATTCCCCATAAAAATCTACTCTATAAAATGTTGTTTATCTCCTTAAAATGTCATTTATTTACATTTTAAGGAGATAATTTATGAAAATATTATTACTAATTACAATTGTTTTTATCATGCATACTAAATTAATATCACAGCAAATTTCTTTTAATGATATGAAGCCCTATATTGAGGTTTTTCAAGAAAAATTAAGCATTCCTAATGACTATCATTTTCATTCGGTAAAAAAAGTTATGACGGACAAAGTTTCTGCATACCTATTCCGATATCAGAAAAATGGAGAACAATTAATCAGTGAAGAGCA
Source organism: Aquimarina hainanensis (assembly GCF_042684685.1). Taxonomy (NCBI): domain Bacteria; kingdom Pseudomonadati; phylum Bacteroidota; class Flavobacteriia; order Flavobacteriales; family Flavobacteriaceae; genus Aquimarina; species Aquimarina hainanensis. Next base: position 130,685 of record NZ_JBHULX010000021.1, read on the forward strand.
TTTTTCCTTTATTATCTCTGAAAAGGAAAAGCAAATTTTAGGTTTTACCCATATGGATACAAAATATGCAACTCAAAAAATGATTTCTAAAGAACAAACTAAAGCAATTGCTATTGAATTTCTGGTTAAAGTTGACTCTACCCTAGCAATAAATGTAAGAAATTTATGGATTGCCCAACACGACGAGAAGATTGTTGTCAATGGGAAGCCGTTGACAATTTCTGGAATGAAATATAAATGTCACCGGGAAATTAAAGATGATTATGCCTGGGTAATTGTTGGTTTTGATGGATCGATAATCACATTTGAGCGGAATATTAAATGGAACTATAGAGATAAAATCAGAATTACAGAAAAATGGTTACATGATTCCTGGATTTCTGAATAAATGGCTATCATGACCTGACCTGATTTTTTTGACTTTCATGAGTGTACTTTTAAATTTTAAAAGACAAAAAAAGCGCCTTTTTAATAAAGGCGCTTTCCTAATTTACTTATTGTAGTACGATATTAATGTTTTAAGAAACGTTTTACATAACTGTTCTTTCCGGATGTTATTTTTAAAATATACATTCCGTTCTCTATTGTTTCTACGTCTATTTTCTTAGCTTTTTCTCCGCTCATAATAACCTTTCCTGTTACATCAAATATGCGATATGATGATGATTTAAGTAGTGCTTCTGGCAGAGAAATTGATAATGTACCAGAGAATGGTTCCTGATAAATTATCAGTTCTATTGCTGATGGCGGGTATGACGCCAGAGAAGTTAGCTTCTTACTTCCATTACATGCACCTAGGTTATCCCAACCTCCTGAAGCATTTTTTTGATACAAGGTATTATTATATACTACCTTATCCCCAGGTTGATATACAACTCCTGATCTCCATGGCTCTACTCCATCACAAATTCCTCCTCCGGGAGTTTTCTTGGTTGTAAATGTTATTATATCCGAATACGGAGCATCTGTTCCTTGTACATTTCCTGTAGTACCACATCTCCCTAAATTATCCCAACCATTCGAACTATTCTTTTGGTACAAGGTATCATTATATACTACCTTATCTCCTGGTTGGTATACTACTCCTGAACTCCATGGGGCAACCCCGTCACAGATATCTCCTGTAGCTCCTTTACAAGTATATTTTATACGTAACTGATAGGTTGTTTCCGGACTAAGATCTCTCAACCCTAAAGTATTTGATGTAGCTTCAACTATTGTATAAGCATTAGCAGTAGTCTTTTTATATTCCACAATATAAGTAGTCGTTCCATCTGCAACATTCCAATCAATAGTAGCTGACACATCTTTTATATCAGAAGCTACTACTCCTGTTACTTTCTGACAATCACCTCCCGTATCTCCTATTGTCTTAACAGAAACGATATTAGAAAATGCCGAATAGTTTCCTGCTGCATCTTTTGCTCTGACTTTAAAACGATATGAAGTATTAGGTGTTAATCCCATTACCTGATAACTGGTAGTAGTTCCCGAAGTTTTCAAAACATCATCTTGATAAATTTCATATCCAGTTACACCTACATTGTCAGTAGAAGCAACCCAGCTAAGATCAATAGTTGTTTGCGTTACATTTCCTGCTGTTAGATTCGCAGGTGCTGTAGGCGCTTGTGTGTCTTCTGATATTGTCGTGGCAGTAACAGTATTACTAGACCTTGATTTATTTCCTGCAGCATCCTTAGCCAATACCTTAAAAGTATACGCTGTCCCTGCTGTTAATCCCACAGCCTGGTATCTTGTTCCAGTAACCGTTCCGATCATGGTATTTCCTTGGTATACCTCATATCCGGTTACACCTACATTATCAGTAGAAGCCCCCCAGCTAAGGTCAATGGTAGTTTTAGTAACATTGCCTGCTGTTAGATTCGCAGGTGCTGTAGGCGCTTGTGTGTCCGATCCTGTTGCGTTACATTTAAACTGTCTTTCCCAGCCTGCCTTGGTAAATTCAAATACTGATTTATATTCTTCTCTCCAAGGTTTCCATTTTGCACGATCTCCTATCTCATAAAACAGTGTTTCATCCGCATCAGGAACTTTATCACAAGCCGTATTGGGTGCAGTTCCTCTGGAAGTAGTCACATTCACTATGTTACTAGCAGAAGAAATGTTCCCTGCCACATCTTTTGCTCTTACGGTATATGTATATACTGTTTCTGGTGTTAGAGCAGTCGCATTAAACTTTGTATAGTCTGGCTTAACCGTTGCCACCTTTTTTGTCCCTTCATACACTAAATATTCTGTTACCTTTACATTATCTGTAGCTGCTGCCCACGTTAATGTCAAACTGGTTGCTGCTACATTGGATACTGCTAAGTTAAGCGGAGTTGTTGGTGCCTGTGTTTCCAATGTGGAAATAGATATCGCGTCAATAGCAATTCCTGCACGGGAATTTGTCCCTGTAGTGCGATTAAAGCGTAATTGTACTGTTTCTCCAATGTATTCTTTCAGGTCAACTGTTACAGGAGACCAAGTGGTAGTCTGATTATTTGGTGTTTGCCATATTTTCTCCCAGGTAAATCCATTATCATCACTAGCTTCCAGGTATAAAGAACCGGTATCATTCCCTCCATAGTTATAATGCTTAAAGGTAAGCTTTGCAAAACTAGCACCTGATAGATTAAGGCAAGGTGATTTGAGAATTGCTTGTTTATTAGAAGTCCCTTCTGAATTATTTATAAATAAATAATAATCCCCATCAGCAGCATTGATTGGTTCTGTTTGCCCCATTGTACTCAATTTCCAATCTAAATCATCCGCAGTATCCTGAATCCAGTCTCCTAAAGAACTTTCAAAACTTTCTTTATATGATGGATGTGCAGTAATTTCTTTCGAACAACTGGAAGCACACCAAAACGTATATGCCCCACCTTCTGCACCTGTCATTGGATATGTCATTGTCTTTCCATTATTAGAGGTAGCAGACAAATAGTACTCTATCATGTCATTGCTTGAAGCCGAAGATAATGTAATAGCAGATTTCCAATGGTTAGCTGCTTCTTTTGTCATCCTTGTTTGAGTCCAGGTAGTTGTTCCTTTTACTCTTGAAAACAATGTTGCCTGTTTTATTCCACTTTTATTAGTAATCACAGCATCAATCGGATACGAAGATTGACATCTATTTACTTCACCTCTATATGCGTAATGCTTAAATCTAACAGGGTTTTCTGCTGCAAACTCCTTTGTTACACAGTGTATAGAGCCTCCTAAACCTTGTAGAACACGACCATCAACAGTAATAATCTTATACCCAGGATATTTCTTTTTCAAAATATCCAATGCCGCTCTATCTCCTTCTATATTACCGGTTTGACCATCGTTAAATACTGGTTGTATGATTGTTTTATTAACAATTAAATGATTGCTATACGTTCTGTTGGTCCCATTAATACTTTTGGCTGTATCAAATATAGATCCATCATCACGAGTCGGAAAAGGGATGGTATTAAAAGCATAAGGTTTTCCTGCCGAACTTGTTTGTTTTTCTAAAAATTCAATGTTATTCAGGACATTTTGATAATCTACATATTCTGATATATTAGCCATTTCCATAGGCTGCTTTGTATACACGAAAGTGTTCTCATCCGTCATATCCAAATATAAATCAACATGCCCTGTTCCTCCATCATCTATAAGCCTATCTAAAACATATAACTTTTTTAAGTTAAATGACTTTTTTAACATATTTTCAACTTCTGCTTTAGAATAGTCCAAACCATTATTTTCAAACACGGCACTACTTGTAGTTAATGTCTGTTGTCCATCCATCAGGGTATTTCCTCCTTCAAATCTGATCGGCATATAAGTATAGTCTATAGCCATTTCTTTGGCCCATAGTGGGGTTAACTGATCATCCTTACCTCTACCTCCATAATTTAAATCTACCCAACCGATTTTATCATCAGCTCCATAGTAAAAATTAATCGGACCAAAATCTCTGGTCCAAAACTGATCTGAAGGGTTCACTAAAAACTGATAATTAGTAAGTGGTGTTCCTTGTTCTCTAAAATGACGAATTAGAATATCTTTATCCGATTGTTTTCGTACGTTTATATACACCTTAACTCCTGCTTGCTGTATTCCATTGATCAATTCTCTAAAAAATTTTCCATAATATGTAAAATCAGGAGCATTTGCATGATAAGGGTACGTCACAAAGATTCCTTGAACTTCTTCGAACTCTCCCGGAAATCTAGCATCAGCAGGAAGTTCCATAGTGGCATTACTTGCCGAGCTTCGCGATTTTTTACTATTCGCCTTTCGATATTTTTCTAATTCATCGTTACTTATTTTACGTTTACTTTTCTCTTTATATTCTTCTAATTCTTCTTTTGTTAACTTCTTGTTTTTTATATAATTATAAATAACTTCTAATTCTGCAGGTGATGGGTTAAAGTTACTATCGCCTTTTGTATATTTTTCTATTATCAGCTTCTTTTCTTTAGAAGTAAAAACTTCCTGAGCCTTTAATACACCTGTGAAAAATATAGCTACAATAGCTAAAATGAGATTAATTTTTCGCATGATTCATAAGTTGTTTTAATTTGTGTTTAATTAAGTATTATTACCCCCTAAGACATCAAAAAACGAATACCCCCCTAAAACTTATAGGCTAAAAAAATGTTAATATTAAGATGCTATTTTAACACAAAATCAACCAGTTAACATCTTTTCAAGATCATAAAACCATAGTTTTTGACCCTAAAAGAGACTCTTTTGCAATAGCATGTTTCCTTTAATTTTCTCCTATTTCAAAAAAACATATATAACTATAAATCTTATACTTAGCTCATTTAAAAGTCACATCTCATCACTTTTATCTTCTAATCGACATTGAGTCTGAACAATAATGGTTTTGATTGCCTTTTTCAATGGATAGTAGTATGTTAAAATTATAGGGATATGTTATAAAATTACACCTAAGACATGGGATACCTCACTTATTAAATAACTGAAATTCTTTGATTAAGCATTATATAAAGTCTCCTGAGTTGTTTGTTTAACATTAACAAAAAGACAACTCCTTTTCAAATAAGGGAGAAGAAAACCTCATGATGAATTAATTGTCTTACTTCCTTTATTTTTGAGGTCTTCTAGAGGGTAAAAAATTTGTTGTAATTTTTTTAACAAAATTATTGTAAGAAACCCCTAAAAAGCTAAAATATAGTTAATTACACATAAATCTTCATTTGTATTTCAGCAATAACTCATTTTTAAAATTCAGACGTAAGCACATGAATTATAGACAAATACCCATTAGCACCTCTTTTTTTTGGGTTTAGAGGTTAAATCTTACATTTTTCCTGTTCGAATATGCAATTTTGCCCTCAAAATATTTTGCAATAAGCGGTGTTTAAAAAGAACAAATCATTTTAATTTTTTTAAAACCACTAAATCATGAAAAAGTTTTATGTACTTATTTTAAGCTTGTTATGTTGTGTGATCACAACGCAACTACAAGCACAGGGAAAACCTGGATCTAAGAAAAACCCAACTATGAAAATTAAGAATGGGGAAGATGTTTTAATTGAGAACCATCCATATCAAGCAGACTTAGGAGGTTGTGGAGGTACTATTCTCGGACCAACCTGGATTCTTACCGCGAAACATTGTGTTAATGGAATGGTCGGAAGAAGAATTGGAGTTGGGTACACCAAAAGAAGTGATCGTTCTACCGGGCAAACATCAACAGTAAAAAGAGTGATTAATTTTCCATGTTCGGGATGTGATTTGAGTCTTTTAGAATTAAGCACTCCATTAGATCTATCAGGAAAATATGCAAAATCTATCAGGTATGCTTCTGCAGATGTTTTTACAAAAGGGTATGTTAAACAAGGAAAGGATTGTTACGCTACTGGATGGGGAGCTTTAGGTCCTAATTCAGGTAGTCCAGACCACTTACAAGGAGCCTTATTGAAGTTTGGAGTAGTTCAATTATCTGATGAGCGCATCAGAGTAGAGGAAACAGAAGGAAGAATGGTATGTAGAGGAGACAGTGGGGGTCCACTAGTTGTATACAACAGTGACAAGTCAGAAAGAATTTTAGTTGGAGCAGTAAGTGGTGGAGAAGGAACTCCATGTACTGATTATGGTTTTTGGGGGAATGTTGCTAACGCAGCTTCCTGGATCGAAAGACAAACAGGAATTAAACCTTATACAGAAACAGGAGGTTCAGACACACAAGCGCCTACAGCACCTGCGAATCTAACAGCAGGAAATGTAACGCAAACAACTATTGATCTTACCTGGACTGCTTCTACTGACAATGTAGGTGTAACTGGATATGAGGTATATCAAGGAAATACCATGATCGGAACAGTATCTGGAACAAGATACCAGGCTGTGGGATTAACAGCTGGGACAGCGTATACTTTTAAGATATTGGCTAAGGATGCCGCAGGGAATAAATCAAGGTTTAGTAATACCGCCAGAGCAACTACCCTACCAGGAGATACCTCGGATACGCAAGCTCCTACAGCTCCTACTAACTTAACTGCCGGAAATGCCACTAAAACCACCATTGACCTTAGCTGGGGGGCTTCTACTGATAATGTAGGTGTAACCGGATATGGTGTATACCAGGAAAATACCATGATCGCAACTGTAGAAGGTACACGATACCAGGTAACAGGATTAACAGCTAATACCAGATATTCTTTCAAAGTATTAGCGATGGACGCTGCAGGAAATAAATCAAGATACAGTAACACCGCTACGGCAACAACTACAGGAGATACGACTGGTGTTTGTGATGGAGTAGCTCCATGGAGATGGGGGGTTCGCTATCGCGTAGGAGATAAAGTTGTTCACAGAGGAAACCTTTGGGAACTGACGTATAGAGGGTGGAAATTCATTTCATCTTGTAATGGTAATAAATCTGGTAGAATTGCACCTCCAATAGATAAAATCAGTGTGTATCCAGTTCCTTCTAACAAAGAACTAAATATTGTTTTTAATCCAACAGAAAATGCAATGTTTAAAATCGTTGATATGCTTGGTAGAACTGTTATCAAAGGAAAATACCAGTCTACTATAAATATCTCAGAATTAAACGCTGGTACTTATACGTTAAAGGTTACTTCTAACGGAGCCAATTATACGACTTCTTTTGTGAAAAAGTAATCTGCCAATACCACATAACGTGAATTATAATGCTAAAAAGAGGTTGTCCTGATTGGACAACCTCTTTTCTTTTTTCTTAAAGAGATCACTAATCCTCTCAATAAGACTCCTACAAAAAACGTTTTCTGGTAAAAACAGGAAACCAGCTAAAAACAATTACAATAGAAGATATCGCCTATTTTTATTCAGAGGATAAAATGACATTTATTAAATTAAAAAACGCGGAACGATTACCTATTGAATATTCATTAAAAAATATTGAACATCTGATAAACCCAAAAGAGTTTTATAGAGTAAACAGAAAATATATTATTCATACTTCTTCTATTTCTAAAATGTATTATTCCTCTAAATCAAAAATTATCTTACACCTCACTCCGGCTACTAAGGAAGTACAGGTTACAGTCGCTATCGAAAAAATCGGCACCTTCAAAAAGTGGTTGGGTGGTGATATTTGATACTGTGTATGGAATACAGAATACTCCCGTATATAAAAAATAGTAAAGCCAGATATTTCTATCTGGCTTTACTATTTTTTATGTTTCCACTCATATCAAGAATACAGATGGAGAAACACTAAATTCCAAATCCTAATAAGAAATTTTATGACCTGGACCTGAAGTTAGCTTCTTTAACGGTGGAGCAAATTGAGTTAATTTAATTCCTTCTACTGCCGCTTCATATTCTTCTATTGTAGGAGTTCGCCCCAAAATTGCAGCAAGCACTACCACTGGAGTTGATGCCAATAATGATTCTCCTTTTTTACGATCTGAATCTGCTACCACACGTCCCTGAAATAAACGTGTAGATGTAGCCATTACTGTATCTCCTTTTTCTGCTTTTTCCTGATTCCCCATACAGAGATTACACCCAGGTCTCTCCAGGTACATCATATTATCATATTCTGTACGTGCAGTACTTTTGGGAGCGGCATCATCAAATTCGAAACCGGAATATTTTTGAAGAAGCTCCCAATCTCCTTCTTCTTTGAGTTCATCAATAATATTGTAGGTTGGAGCAGTCACCACAAGAGGCGCGTTAAACTCTACATTTCCATGTTTTTTTTCTAAATTTCTAAGCATATGCGATACGATCTTAAGATCCCCCTTATGCACCATACAAGATCCTACAAAACCAAGATCTACCTTTTTGTCTCCTCCATAGAAAGAGAGTGCTCTAATCGTGTCATGAGTATATCGTTTTGAAACATCTTCATTATGTACATCAGGATCTGCAATCATTGGTTCATCAATAATATCCAAATCAACAACAAACTCTGCATAATACTTAGCATTATCATCAGGTGTAAGAGCTGGTTTTTCACCAGACTTGATTTCTGCAATTCTCTGATCTGCTTTATCAATTAGTCCCTGAAGTACTTGTTTTTCATTATCCATTCCTTTATCGATCATGATCTGAATTCTACCTTTGGCTATCTCCAGAGATTCGATAAGTGTATCATCCTGAGAGATACAAATAGAGGCTTTGGCTTTCATTTCTGCTGTCCAATCGGTAAAAGTAAAAGCCTGATCAGAAGGTAATGTTCCGATATGTACTTCAATAACTCTTCCCTGGAAAACATTCTCTCCTCCAAACTCCTTTAACATCTGTGCCTGAGTAGCATGTACTACATCCCGGAAATCCATATGATCCTTCATTTTTCCTTTAAAAGTCACTTTTACGGACTCTGGTATCGGCATGGAAGCTTCTCCTGTAGCAAGTGCAAGTGCAACAGTTCCTGAGTCTGCACCAAATGCAACCCCCTTAGACATTCTTGTATGAGAATCTCCTCCTATTATTATTGCCCAATCATTTACGGTAATATCATTTAATACTTTATGAATTACATCTGTCATTGAGTGATATGCTCCTTTCGGATCACGTGCTGTAATAAGACCGAAGTCGTTCATAAACTTCATCAATCTTGGAATATTTCTCTGCGCTTTCAAATCCCATACAGAAGCTGTATGACAACCTGATTGATAAGCCCCATCAACGATTGGAGAAATCACTGTAGCCGCCATCATTTCTAACTCTTGAGAAGTCATCAATCCTGTAGTATCCTGTGAACCTACAATATTTACCTCTACTCGTACATAGGATCCTGCATGTAATGTTGCGCCTGAAGTTCCAACAGCGTTTTTATTGAATATTTTTTCTACAGCGGTAAGTCCCTGACCCTCGTGAGAAATTTCTTTGGAAGCTGCAAATACTGGTGGTATCTCTACTCCCAATACCTTAGCCGCAAAAGTCTGAAGCTTTTTCCCAAATACAATAGCATATGACCCTCCTGCTTTTATAAACTCCATTTTCTGAGGAGTCAGTGATGAAGAAATATCAATTAATTCCTCATCTCCTTTATACAATTTCTTCTTTTTAGTATTAATAGTAAGCACTGTACCTGTTTCTACAGAATACGCCTGCTCAAGAACTGGTTCTCCATCCTCATCCAGTACAAGATTTCCTGCTTCATCATACTTTTTTACCCAGTTTTTTAGATCGATCCCAATCCCTCCGGTAACCCCAACAGTCGTAAGGAATATAGGAGAGATTCCATTGGTTCCTGCAACGATTGGAGCTATATTAATAAACGGCACGTATGGACTTGCTTGTTTCCCTATCCAAAGAGCTACATTGTTCACCCCTGACATTCTGGATGACCCTACTCCCATTGTTCCTTTTTCTGCTATGAGCATCACTGTTTTATCAGGATGTTTCTCCTGGAGTTCCATGAGCTCATTTTGTCGTTCTTTATTATGTTCGAACATACACTTACCATGTAGCTCACGATCTGATCTGGAATGCGCATCACTTCCTGGAGAGAGTAAATCTGTAGAAATATCTCCCACTCCTGCTATATAAGTAACAACTTTAATCTCTTCTGCAACCTCTGGTAATTTTGTAAAGAATTCTGCTTTTGCATAACTCTCGATAATTTCTTTGGCTATTTCATTTCCATTTTTGAACGCTTCTTCTAAGCGCTCTGTATCTGCTTCATAAAGGAATACCTGTGTCTTTAGTACCTTTGCTGCTTCATTGGCGATAGAAACATCATCACTTAAAGCTAAATCTAATAACACCTTAATAGAGGGACCTCCCTTCATATGTGATAATTGTTCGAAGGCAAAAGCAGGTGAGATCTCTTCTACAATAGATTCGCCAAGAATAATTTCTTTTAAAAATTCAGCTTTAACACCAGCAGCACTAGTGGTTCCTGGCAATACGTTATAAATAAAGAAATTGAGAGAATCTTTTCGATGTTCATTTGCTACATCTTTGATTTGTACTATAACTTCACTTAGTAATTCTGCTCCATCGATCGGCTTCGGATGAAGTCCCTGACTTTTTCGCTCTTCAATTTCCTTGAGGTATTCAATATATCTGTGCATAAAAAAATTATCTTTTGGGCATTAAGGAAAAATCTATAAGTTTACTCTTACATGTGAAATTAATTAATGCCTCCATATAGTCTATATTTCTAATGTTTTGGTTAAACGAGATTTCAGTTGATAACAGCCGCCGCTTACAATCTGACACTGTCTCCTACAATATTTCTATTGTGCGGGTAGCTAAATTAGTAAATCTTTTATGTTTTTAAACTTTTTTATTGCACCCCATGTATAAATTTTACTTGTTTTGGCTAAGTTCTTCCCTGATAAAATTGATTTTACATCACAATTTTATTATCATAAAATGAGCTCCTAGCCATATAAAATCTTCATCATTCGACTTACTAATTAACAACACCCTCTTTTTAGAATCACCTGTTTAATCAGATCTAAACATTTCAACAATTTATACAGATGCTTCTCTATGTTCTTATTTATTTTATCCCACAAAAATATTCGGAAAACACATAAAATCAAAAAAGGCTTTCGTTTTTAAATCTTTACATCAAATTAATGCCCCCTTGTTACTCAAAACATGTCTTTCGTAGCGTTCCGGTATTGTCCGTATTCTTTTCTTAGCATTCTTTTCTATTCTAGTTTGTCTCAGTCATCTTCTATTCCTTATGTTTTACTAAAATCCTACCATTCCTATCCAGTACATATTTATTCCTAAACCATATGAGTTATTTAAACAATAACTATTGTAATAACTTACTATACAATCATGTATTATTTTTATTTAGTGTTACTACTTTTTTTGAATAAAATCAACATCCATTAAACAGATGTTAATTCGAAAAATACAGATAAGCATAAGATTACTTAATATCTTATAAAATGAAAACAAACTCTTAAAACTTAATTTACAGCGAAAACTACATTTTTAAAATCCTCAACCATATTATTACCTGCCATCATGTGCATTGCAGCTTTATTTACTTCTTGTGAAAAGGTAATCAGGAAACAGTAATTATTGAAGAGCTGGAAGTGCTTCAAAAAGGGAATAGGGATATTTCATTTTTAGATTCTGCTAACACTCAAAAAAGGGCAACATTTTGTTAGGTTTTCAGCTGTTTTTAAGGCTAGGGAGTATCAGCGTATTTCTGAACAATATGAATGGAACTCTTCCTTTGCTGGAATCAGTATACACAGAACAACTAACGGAGGGTAAGCTGATATTATCATATCTGGGAAAACTGAAATCGGGTTCGGTTTTTCTCCTGTAAGGGCTGATTTCTCTGATAAAGCAGGTCGTCCTGTAGAAGGTTTTTAGTCATGACTCATGAGTTAGCTCATACTATAGGATTTCAACATAGTGATCAATCGCAAATCTATTTTATGAAAAATGGAGGTATTAAGAAAGCTTATAACCGGACCGGAATGAGGCTACAGGATAAAGCTGCTATTACAGCTCAATTTCCTGATGTTACTGTCAGATTAGAATTTCATCCATAAGGCTTTACCACTTTTTGGTAAAGCCCTATTTTAGGGATTTTAAAAATCATCCTCTAAGTATTGACAGATATGCTAGTAAAGCAGCTGTTTTCTCAGTATTATTACATCCATTAGTGATTAGAACTTTCTTTCCTCCTTCGGGATTACCACTATAATACACAGAAGTTTTTTCATATCCGTATTCTCCAGAAACAAACCCAAGTTCTTTTCCTCCTTCAGGGTTCCCACTGTAGTATACAGAAGTTTTTTCATAGGCTCTATCATTGGACATAAACCCTATTTCTTTTCCCCCTTCAGGATTTCCACTGTAATAAACCGAAGTCTTTTGATAGAATCTATTATTAGAAACAAATCCTATTTCCTTTCCTCCTTCAGGGTTCCCACTATAATAAACACTTGTCTTCTGATAGAATCTATTGTTAGAGATAAACCCTATTTCTTTTCCTCCTTCAGGGTTCCCACTGTAGTATACAGAAGTTTTTTCATAACATCTACATTGAGCAGTTGCTGTAACAATACCGATAAGAATAAGAAAGCTTGCCGAAATCATTAATTTTTTCATTTTTGAAAATTGTTTTATAGTTAGTATTTCCAGAAAACTACATGTTCTGGGTTGTCTTTGATCAATTTTGTAAACTGATAACAACCATATAAAAACTTCTCCCCTAGAACTACAAGATGCTTTATTCAGTAAATGAATATTAATTTTGATTCTTACTTCAGAACATTTAGCCCTTACCCCCTATCTACTAAAATAACCATTCAACTATTATTATATACAGTCTTTACTCACTCCACTCTTCTTCATTTTCCTAAAAAAAAGAAGCCAATACAATCATAAGCACAATACCAAATCATCTTCCTATCTTAAAAAAAACATGTATATATGAACAGGTTACGGTTGCTAACACTATAACGAAAGTACATCTTTTGCTTTTAAAAAAGAGGTGGTTTTGAGCCCCAAAAACAGAGGAGTTTCCTCCGTTTTTTTTTCACTACCCCTCTTAAATAATTGATAAAGTATTCTATACAAAATTCAAAACACTACATAATAAAGTTTCGTTTTTTTGAATTTTTATTCGTGTATTAAGAAACCTCTACAAAAAATAAAAGAACGTAAACAAGCTCAACACAAACACAGGAACATTTTTTAGAACATAAATCTTAGCCCCAAGAATTAAAATATACATGTATTATACCGCAACCCGAATATCTTAATCACAGCACTCCATAAAACCCGGTATTCTCTTCTTATTACAAAATTTTAAAACCTTCCTTTTTTATTGTAAACACACAGCACAAAAACAAGTTTATTATCAAAAAAATAGGGATAAACCGGTGCAATAGAATGAAATATTTATAGAAAAAAAACACCTTAATTTTAAAAAACACAGGGTATAAAACCCTCAATATAAATACTAACAAAATTTATTATCCTATGAAAAACACGTTAAAAAAAGAACTTGACAACGATATTTTAGAAACTGTAATCGCTGCAGCAATAGTATATGCAGGAATATATATAGCAAGCACTGTAATCGGACCACTAACTGCATATATTAATAGTAAAATAGAAAATAGAAATTTTATTTTACAGGAAATAACCGTGACTCCTACCGGGTTAAACTTCGTTTTTAAGAGAGATCAAAATGTGAACAATGACTTCTTAACTAATGACCTACATAAAGAAGCACTTGCAGTAACTGAAGAAGCTCTTTCTTCTCTTGTAAAAGAAGGTAAAATAACATCTTTCAAAATACTATAAAGGATTTATTTTATTTCTTCAGGAATTCGAGATAAATAATCTTTCTGTTTTTTTATTTAAGAGAACAAGTAGTTTTATTTAGAAAACTATTGGAAAGTCAATTATTTTTTTGAAAACAAAAAGCAACATCTGTCATTTTGATGTTGCTTTTATTCTATTTTCTAATACAAGATTCATTTATTTTATCCCAGAGTAGTTATACACAAATCAACTATTTATATTTCAAAAAGCATTATCTATAACCGAACTTGATAATCATGGATAAATGATTCTGGAAATTGTTTACTCTATAACAATATCAGCAAGTGATTTAAAACTTTTATTCCCTATATTATCCGTAAATGTTAAATGAATACCGTATGTTCCAACAGGAATATTATCCGGTATTCTAAAACTTGCTTTTTCTATAGAAGAAATTGTCGTTTCATATCTTTCCTTAACCTCTTCCTGATCACCTTCACCTTCAATTTTAAAAAATGACACTGATAATTCATTCTCTTTAGAAACCAGATTACTTGATGTTGTATTTATATGTAGATCGCCACTTATCGTCATAGAAATCTCGTCTCCCTTGGTATAAACCTCTTTATCAATACCCTGAATAACAAGAGGCTCCAGAGGGATAACTTCTATCGAATTTCCCTGATGGTTGACAAATGGAAATTCATGTTTTACTCCATCATCTGGTGTTTCTATAATAAATGTATAATTAGTCCCTGAAACGGCTCCATCTTGTAACATATCACAAACAATGTCTATTTCAACTGTAGAGGATTCTTCATTCCATGTTTCATAAAACTGTGGATAAACTACAAAATCTTTCCCATTTTGTCTTAAATAAAAATTATGAGAAATGCGCTTAGAGATGTCTATATACATTTTGGCTATAAACTTGCTTCTTATATCACCACATTTAGTAAAATTAGTACTATGAGTAGAGAACAACTTTTCTATGGTAGAAAAATTTCCATTCATATCTACTGGTTCCACTTGTACAAAATTTGGTATTCCCTTATCTAGTCGAAATATCTCGCTAACATCATTATTACCGTCTTCGATCGATATTTCTAATCGATAATCACTATTTATATAAGTAGCTGGTAGCTTGGTAGTGATCGTATGAGTATCTTCATCAATTTCCTGAACATCTTGTACAGGGATAGTTATTTTTGATTGTGTAAGAAGATCCGTAAGGTATACGTGAATACGATCTTTTATTTGATGTGCTTCACTGACATTAAAAGTGATAAGATCCCCTGGTTTTTTATTTTTAAAAGCATCAACGAGTCCTTCTTTAAATTTCACCTGATCCAGGCTGCCATCTACCTTTACTATATATTTTTTAATATCTCCATTTTGTGCAGTAACAGTATAAACAACAGGCTTTGTATAATCTAATATCTCCCCTGAGGCTGGTTCAATAACAGCATGTTCACTAATAACAATTCGGGTCTTTAGCTCATTTATTGGAGATAAATAGGGTACTTTAATCGATAAAACATCTGTGTTCGGAAGATCGTTCTCTAACAACTCAAATTTATTAGTAGTGGTGTTTTCCGGTAAATTGATAAACTCAAATGATGTAATACTATTGTCTGCACTGGGTTTCTCTATAGAAATACGAACCGTAAATTTTTTGACATCACCATTTTCTGCCGTCACCGTATATGTTACTGGTTTTGTAAAATCCTGAGGAGTTCCTAAAGCAGGTTTAATCTTTGCCTTATCCGATATTCGAATAGATGGGGTTAAATTTGTAATATCAGTAAGTGCTGGTACTAAAAGGGAGGCTTCTCCGTTTTCAAATGATAATGGGAAGTTTTCCTCATTAACAGTTAGCAAAAAAGAGAGAATGGTATTCTCATTACTTAATCGTATTTCTTGCTCTCCATCATCACCAGAACAAGAAATGTACCCTAACATCGAAATAAAGGCACATAAAAGTATAAATGTATTTTTTTTCATAAAATAAAGATTTTAAAATAGAGGGTTCAAAAAAATTCTGGCGAAATTATGAAAAAGTCATTCGACATTCACATCTCAACCCACACTAACAGTTACCCCATTTAAAAACCTTTATTATTTAAAACTAACACACAAATACAAAAAAACCTACCACACAGTCACAGTAACCACAAAAAAAACACAAATATGAAACCAACAAACAATCGATCTAAACTTTATTTTTTATGTGTTTTTATGATAATTTAACTAAGCATTAGCACACTACACCGCACCACATCACTGATAAAAGTGGTTTTATGCTAAGTAGACAGAGGCATCATCTTTTTCATCTTAGAGAACGGCAAAATTTCCTTTGTCATTATATTACTTACCTACATATCTCTTTTAGGCAATGCATATACCAAGGGGTTTGATTGTATTTGTAAAAAAATGGTAATATTACGCTATAAAATTCATTTAGAGCATGGTATCACAAGGAGGTTTAATCAATTAATTCTGCAATAGTTGTAAGCCCTGTAATATCAAACGGTCCTGAATACTGTTTTCCAATAGAGAGTAGATCTTCCCAGTTATTGGTTTTTAACGCTATTCTGAATTTTTTCTTTATCTCTTTTTCCTTTCTATTACTTTCCATCATTCCATACATATCGAAATATGCATTAACATGATGTGCATCCAGCTTCTTACAATTCAGATGAAAATTCTCGAAAAAGGCATGAATAAATTCATTTTGTCCATTTATTTCACCAGGAATAGTTCCGTGGGTTTCCAAAAAAGCAATTAATTCGGTAATAGTTCCTCCTAATCCTCCATAATATGGGTTTTCATCATAATCTGCCTGTACTGAAAAAGTATTCTCAATTGCTTCATAAAATTGTTCTGGTGACCTATCAAAACCATTGGGATCTGTAGAAAGAATATCACTCTCCGATTGATCTATACCATAATGTTCCTGATATAATTCAATAACCAATTTTTTAATTTTTTCCTTTTTTGTCCCCATATAATTCCAAAATCTAATAACTACAAATGTAGTAATAAATACGCTGTATCCAATCAAACAAACAACGCAACACACATTCTTTAAAACCTATGTAACAACAACTTACCCCATTCATCACCTTATAAACCACCCGGAAATCCGGAACAAAAACCTATCACAATACATAAGCCCTTAGCTTCCTTATCAATTACCCCTGCTCTCACTATTTAAAACATTCATTTATTCATCCATTACAAAAGGCATAAATAAGTGAATTTCTGTCCCTGTTTCATTTCCCAACAATACTTCAAATCTACAATTGGTATTAAATTCTTTTTTAAAAACCGCTAAGCGTTCTTTTACAATAGCTTCAGAAAAAGAAGTTTCTTTAGAATTCTTTTTAGAAGAATAATATCCTTTTCCATTATCTTTTATGATACAATGCAGTGTTTCTTCTTTTTCTGCTTTTTTTATATGAACATGAATTACTCCTTTTTTTGATAATCCTGAGATCCCATGTTGAATGGCATTCTCTACAAATGGCTGTACTAACATAGGTGGAATACAGGTCATTTCTTCATCTAATTCTTCAGATATCTTCAACTCAAAAGCAAAATTATTTTTAAAATTTGATTCCAGGTCCAGATAATCCTGCAACAGTTGTTTTTCTTCTTCAAGAGTGATAAAATCCTGCCTGGAGTTTTTTAAAATCATTCGTAATAACTGTGATAATTTATTGATATAAGGAATACTGTCTTTTGATTGCTCCCGGATCATGTTACACAAAGTACTCAACGCATTAAATAAAAAATGAGGATTCATTTGTGAACGCAATAACTTATGCTCTAACAATATTTTTTCATAATTTGTTTTCAGTCTTCGTTCTCGTATGTACAAGTATCCTGTCAGGCATAAAAGGATAAAAGATCCCCCTATAACCCCAATAATAATTTTTTGCTGACTAACGATAATTTCCTGTTCTTTATTCTTTTCAGAAAGTACTGCTATTCTTTTTTTCTTTTTCTCTACATCATAAATCGTTTCCAATTCTTGTAACTTTCCTGCTACAAATTCATTTTCATAAGCTTTGAGAAGTTCATCTTTTTTGTCAGATACTGCTATGATGCTTTTAAAATCCTTTTTTTTATAATAGCATTCAATCAAATAGTCATAACACGTATTTTTCAATTCTTTGGTATAATTATCTATTTTCTTGCTTTCCAAACTTTTTAAAACTTCATTTAATTTCATTTCTGCCTCTACAAAATTTCCTTCGAGAATATCCAAATAAGCCATATTAGCTTTTACAAACTTATCTTGATATACAGTTCCCTCTTCGAGACTATCTAGTCCGAATTGCTTCAGCAATTCATTTGCTCTATTAAAGTGATATCTAACCGAGTCTTTATTTTCTTTGAGAAGAAATAAGTGTCCTAAATTATTGTGACTCGCAATGATGCTTCTGGTATTATTTATTTTTTTCACAAAAGAAAGTGCCTGACGATGATAGTAAACTGCAGAATCATACTCTTTTGCATCTTCTTTTGTAAAAGCCAAAAACTGATACCCCCCTCCATAATCTTTGGACAACTTTTTAAAGGTCGTATCCTCCAACGCTATTCTTGCGTATTTATATCTTAGTTTAGCATCTCCCAGTAAATGCTGATTTGATGCGATCAAATAAGCGATATAGCCTTTGTAATTATGAGCTGGACTATACACATCTACAATTTTTAATGCATTAATCAGGTTCCTTGTGGATGCGCTGTACTCTTTTTTCTTATTCAGCATTACGCCTTTTATGTAGTAAGAGATGATAGCATAGTTAATTTCTGATTTAGGAGGCGTCTTTAATTTCTCATAAACCATTATGGCTTTATTCGCATAATACAAAGTAGAATCATGCCGTCTGTTTATTTGATAAAAATATGCTTTTCTCGTATAAAAATATGTCCATCCAATTAAGGTCGTATCGGATTTTAATGCCTTTTCAAAATGATTAAATTTTGCAGCTTTAAAAGGTCGTTTTAATGTCATTGTATCCAATTCCTGTTGTGTATATTTTTTCTGGCAGAAACTGTTTTTCGAAAAAAAAAGAACAACTAACAAAACGCTTATTAATAGATTTTTTCTAATCATTATGTGAAAACATTATATTTATCTCAAAAATAATCAGAATAATTGAACAGTATTATTACATCTATAATTGTCGAAGATCAAGAATGCTCCAGTAATTATCTGAAAAGCGTCCTTAATGATGCTTTTCCTGAAATTCGAGTTTTAGCCATTGAAACTAGTATTTCGGGAGCCTTATCCGCAATTGAAACCTATCGACCTGATCTTATTTTTTTAGATATTTATTTATCAGATGGGGTATCATTTGAAGTAATAGAACGTACTTCATATACTGATTTCGAAATTATTTTTACAACCGCCCACGACACCTTCTACCAGAAAGCTTTTGAATACTGTGCTTTTAATTATATATTAAAACCTATAACTGCAGAAAAGCTATCCCCTATTATAGAAAAATTTAAAAAAGTGCTCCCTCCTGCGACAATCAATAAAAAGAAAAAACTGTTACATGCTTTTCTTGATAAAGAAAACCCAAGAATCATCATTAATCTAGGGGATGAAAATCTTTTTGTCCCAATAAAAGATATTGTTGCCTGTAAAGCCGAGGGCAGTTATTGTTCAATTGTCTTTAGTAACAAAAACCACCTCACCTCCAAACCTTTAAAATATTATGAAGAGCTTTTGGAAGGAAGACAGTTCTTTAAGGCTAATCGTTCTACATTAGTTAATATCGCTCATATTACCCGAATCCATAAAAGAGAGACACTTATACTTAGTAATAACGAAAGTATAAAGGTATCCGTTCGAAACAGAAACATGCTTTCTGACTTAATTAACCTCCATATCTAACTATTATAAGCTATCTTTCTACGCTTATCAAGTATTTATCTACGGCTATACATCTATCCATTGTCTCAGAAATTCTTCTTTTATTTTTGTCTTTGTAAATCAAAACATTAGATAACAAAAATTGTACTATTCATATGGATACTACCCCAAGATATTTCAGCAAAGGTATTTTCTTGAACACAAAGACAATCATTCCACCTCCCGATTTCTTTTTTATAAACTACCATAGTTTAAGAATATAGAAAATGCTATAGACAATAAGCAGTAACCTCAATTATCGAATAAATAAAATGACACAAAAACCAAGTCTTTTTAATAACAGTAATTGCACCTGCACACTAAATCACTGACATTAATACTACATCTAATAATTACAAAAAATACACCTGTGTAACAACACCTCAAGAACATTCTTTCGCGAAGAATAAAAGACACAAACTGTAGGTGTCTATAAATGGCTACAGAAATAAATATAAAACTAATCAAAATGAAAAAAAACATTCTAAACTTAATCGGAACAAGAAAATTAAATAAAAAAGAACAACAAACAATCACTGGAGGAACTGCTGCTGGTAATTTACGAATTGGAGGAGGAATTGGCAGTACTTCTCTTGAACTTTGTGAAGGTTTAACCGGTATGGATTTATACTGCTGTGAGCATCCACAATCATCAGCTTGTACCGCTCATTAATATTTAAAACGAACTATACAGGTCTGTACAAACCTGTATAGTTCTATATCAATAAAACAACTAGGGTCTTCGCGTTTATCAAATTCCACACATCTCACACCTACACACAATACACTATATTATCAAAACTTATTCATCCCTCTTATTTTTAAAGTATCTTTTTCGGGAGCATCAATGATCTATCGCTTCTAAAAAAAGAAAATTCATTAGTTTTGGATATCTAAACCGGGAATGTTATTACAATATTTACAGATCAAATCGTCTGGTTTTACCAGTAATTTTAATAGCTGGTTCTAAGATCATCTCTATTTCGAGATGTTTCCTAACAATGAAATAATCATGCAAAGACCAATTTCAGAAGTTTTTTCAAAACCTAACCGAAGTAAGCTTTGGATCGGATTGTTCTTCCTGATCATTGGTCTGTCTGTTTTACAAGATTACTTATTTAGCCAAATTCACGGTACTGGATTTTACATCTCAGATTCTTTACTTTATAACAGTATTTGGTTTTTTCTCGTCCCCTTCACATTTTTAGAAATTTGGATATTGACACTATTTCATTGCAAAAACAATATCTGGTTAGTTCTTTACAGATTGGCAATAAGCAGCATCCTATCTTTGTTGCACATTCTGATCTTCACCTCTTTTTTTGTATCGGTAAGTTATTTTGTTTTCTCTCCTTCACATCGTTTTGTACGCATCTTTACTAATGCTTTATCCAATGAATTTAGTGCTTTGATACTCTACTATTTTATCGCTCCTTTTGTGGTATTTTTTTTAGAAAAGAAGCTTCCAAAAACTACATCTAATCTTATTTATTCCCAAAATTTCAAAGTAAAAACCGGGCTTAAAACCATCGCTATAAGCTCCCAGTCTATTGAAACTATTTCAACAGACAAGCCATATACTGTTATTACTACGAGCACCAATCGTTATTTTGATACTCGAACAATGAAAGTATTCGAAACTCTTTTAAATCCTTCGACATTTTTGCGGGTTAATCGTTCTACAATCATTAATACACATATAGTCAAAGAACTTGTATCGAGAAAGAACGGAGATTACGATGCCTTGCTTTCCAATGGCGAAACCGTTCGTTTGAGCCGACATTACAGAGCAAACTGGCAACATCTACTCCAGTAAGCTTATTTTTCACTCCACAAAGCATTTAACCTCACTGATAATCTTGACAAAAGCTTTCCTTCACAATAATTTTGAGGCAAAACATTACATTTATGAAAACATTGAGAAAATGGGTCGAGGTTTATAAAACTATATGGTTAATCATACCTTTTACTCTTAGTTTCAGTATTCAGGGACAGGTAGACCCAAGATGGTTACGTCACTGGAACGAAGCCGATAAAAAAAAGCCTATAGAAATTCCTGCTGCCAGTAGGATTGCTGCCAAAGACGAACAAGGTATTCCTCTTATTATAAAGGGAAAAATCTATAATCCTGATACTACTCCCGCTGAAGGAATCATCGTGCACTCTTACCACAGAGATGGTAATGGGTTTGATTTTGGAAAAAACGATGTTGAGCTAACAACATGGAGATTGCAGGGATGGGCAAAAACCGATAAAAACGGAAATTTTGAGTTTAAAACAATTAGACCTGCTCCTGATTATTTAGGGCGTGAAGGGGCTCATATCCATTTCACCACGATATCCAAAGAATTTGGCAGGCAATGGGCTCCAAAAGTATTCTTATCTGATGATCCAATGCTTACAGAGAAGCAACATAGTGCCTCAAAAAAAACAGGAAAATTCGGTTGGATTTCCAAAGTCAAAGAGATAAAAGGAATTCAATATATCACAGTAAAAATCCAACTTAAAGAAAAAGGTGATTTTTAAAGTATTTTCTTATTAACAAAAAACAGCAACACAATTAACAGATATTATGTGTACAAAACAGGACAAGAGTCCCCCTTTTTATCAACATATCTTTTTTGGTGAACCCGACAGAATGATTACTAAAACGATCTCTATAACTAAAAACTCATTATCCATAACCCGAAAAACACTCAAAATACACCAACTTACTATATTGTTATCCCTGAACAGTATTACAAATAGAAAGACCCGAAGCAAATTGCTTCGGGTCTCTAAAAAATATTGAAAGTGTGTTACTGTTTGATGATGAACTTCTTCGTTAGTGTTTTATCATTAGATATCACTGAAAAGAAATACATTCCATTTGGCAAACCGTTTAAAGTTACTTTGTTTTCAGATACTTTTCCACTTCTTACCACTTGACCAATATGATTTATAATTCTATAGTTTGAATCTTTAGCATTCTTCATTCGAATCATGATATAGTCTTTTGCAGGAACTGGAGAAAGCACAAATTCAGAAATTCTCAGATCTGTTTTTGCAATAGTACTACTACTATTGATACTATTTAATTGCGTCGTACCTACACAGAAATTTTTAGTATCTTCAGAAGTAAATGATCCACCAGAAGCTAATACTTCACCAGATGCACTATTACTCAGTTCATAAGAACCATTTCCGTAACTACAGCAAATTCCATCTCCATAGGAGTCTTTAAATACCAAAGTATAACATCCTGTATCCAGTGTTTTGGTTATTGTAAGTGTAGAGCCATCAGGTTGCGCTCCATATGTTCCTCCTGAATGCACTACCTGATTATTAGCATCTTTAATTTCCCAGCTGGTTTCTTCGGGATAATTATCAAAAGTAATACGCAGTTTTACATCATATGTAGAAGATGCTCCTGCGGTAGTTACATTTAGTGTATTACTTGCTGCAGATTCATTTCCTGCTGCATCTTTCGCTTTTACCGTAAACTGGTAGGCTGTATTAGCTGTCAATCCAGTAATATTTCTCGTGGTTGCAGTTACTGATCCAAGATTAGTAGCTCCTTGATAGACATCATATCCTACTACACCTACATTATCAGTAGCAGCATTCCAGGATAATGTAAGGGTTGTTTCTGTAACATTAGAAGCTGTTAATCCGGTTGGAGCAGAAGGAGCCTGAGTATCCGCATCAGAACCTCCAATAGCCACAGTATAGTCTTCTACTTCTCCATAAGTAAAAGATTCACATGAAGTTGGTATTCCATTATACTTCATAGATACTCTCATTCTTGTATTTCCGTTTTTCGCTGTTGCAGGTACTGTAAAACTACCACTTACCGGGGTTGTTTGTGAAGCTGCTTTTGTCCATACTTGTTCTCCTGAATCAGCAAAATCCCCATCTTGATTATAATCAATCCATACACTGTACCCTTCATTATACCTGGTTCCAGTCCATGTAGGAGTAATAGTAATAGTATTAGCATTTCCTTTAGACAAGTTAGTAGATTCGGCAGTAAAATCACTATACCCACTACTTGCTCCTGTCGATGTTTTATCAATCGAACCTAGTTTTACATTACTAATATATTCATCACTTACTCTTTGACCATTAGAATTACAGTAATTAAGCTGTACATCTGTCGTTGTAAAATTCACTGAAGCGCTATAGTCAGAAGTAGTTCCATCAGCACATTTACTTCTTACCTGAACTTCATAAGTTGTAGATGGACTCAATCCAGAAATCACTTTAGAGGTTCCATTTTCGGCAGAAGTTGTCCAATTTGTTGTTCCGGTTTGTCTGTAACGAAGGTCATAGGTAGCACTAGCTACCGCTGTCCATCCTATAGTTGCAGTATCTGCGCCTACAGCCGAAGAAGATACTCCGGCAGGTACGGTTGCCGTACATACAGTAGTTGTTTCTGTTAATCCAGTAACAATAAGAGAAAAGTTTTGGCTTCCTCCTGTTAATGTTCCTTTATGAGTAACTGTAATAGTATACGTTCCTGATGCATTGGCTATATCCACTCTCTCAAATGGATCCACTGTATTATCACCTGTACCATTTGTAGTAATGCTAGTAAGTTTATATGGGCTAAATGTAGCAGAACCTTTAGTCACTCTAATGTCTAAATCATTAACTAATACAGCTGTATTAGAATTGGTTGCAGACACAGCTGTCCCTGCTCTATCCGTCCAGGAAATAGAAGCAAGTAATGGGCTACTACCATCGGAATCAACAGTGATAGTATACGTCTGCCCACTAGTAAGTGTTAGTTCTTCTATTTTCGAAGCAGTTCCTTTATTAGTAATAGCTTCTGCAGCAACCTTAGCGTTTAATAATCCCCATCCATGAACGGCGTCAGGTCCAGAAGGACCAATATCATCAGCAGTATGAAGTGCTACCCCTTTTAAGGTGGCTGCTTTCATCAAATTTCCATTATTATTATTGTAATGTTGCTGTAGCAATAAAAGTGTTCCTGTTACATTAGGAGCTGCCATTGAGGTTCCTGTGATGCTCCTGTAAGCAGTATCACTGTTATCAAAAGTTGAATATACTCCTGTACCATTACCCGTAATATCTGGTTTAATTCTATAATCATCAGTAGGACCTTCACTACTACTACTATTAATCGTAACACTATTTAAAGTTCCGTCATTACTAATGTTAGCATCTTGAGCATTTGCAACCACCAGATTATTTTTTGAAACAGAATGACCTGATAATTTATCATACGAAGAATTTCCATCTAATGGTCGTCCATTAGAACTATTATCATTTCCATCATTTCCTGCTGCTACTACCATAAGGTAAAAAGGAGCATTATACATAATTTCATCCCATATTCTAGCTTCTTCAATATAGGCCCCAAAATATTGATCGGGAATTCGATCCGCTCTAAAACCATAAGAATGATTTGACAATATCATTCCATTGGCAGCAGCTGTCGTCGCTTCTGAGCTGTCATTTTCCCAATCGTGTGTTTTAGCTTTTGCCTGAGGTGCCATTCCTTTTGCATTGGCTCGTACCCCAGAAGCTACTATCGTCCCTGTAACATGCTGAGCATGAAAACTATTACCATTAAGTATTGTAACACCATCATTAATAATAACTCTGTTATTCCCTCCTGCACCATCAAATTCCTGATGACTAGGTCTTGTCGCTCCTCCATCCCAAACATGGGCCGTCATACTTTGCCCGTCCAGGTTTAGTCCTAAGGAACCTCCAGAGTTTAAGTGATTTGTTCGTGTAGATTTTGCTGCATCTACATTAAATGTAGTGTAATAGATTGGTGCTCCATCCTTTGCTAATCTTTGTAATTCAGAAAAGCTTCCGTCTGTATTCGCTATTTTAACCTGCCATCCATTTCTTTTGGCAGCTGCCACAGCTTCTTTCTTCTGTAATGCTGCCTTACTTGCTAGTTCAGACTGTAATTGATTTAATTTTACCAGATTACTTTGTTGAATAATCTTTGCCTTTTGCGAAGGGGTCTGAGCGAAAAGCCCACCAGATAAAAATAGTATTGCAGAAGCAATAACTATATTTAATTTTGGCAATACTTGCTCATTAAAACCCCTCAACAAAATAAGGCTTTTGTTAGTTGTTTTCATTGTTGTTGAGTTTGAGTTAATGTTATTTTATCTTTTTTGAATTATTCAAATAAAACACTCTAATTTCTTAAATTATTCGTAACGAAAAAAGTTTTTCGATGAAGAGAAATAAAAATACTGCACAAAACACTAATATTATGATAATGCAACTTTGTTGCAAGAAAAATCTTTCTTTTATTTGATCCTATTTAAACAATTAACACAAAACCAACTGTTAACAAGCAACTTACAATCTTATTATTATTTAAAATCAAGACATGTACCTCAAAAACAACTTACAAGAAGATATCAGAGATTTACAACACATAACAACAGAGAATTTTTTATTCTACCCACCTAATTTTTGTAAGTTTATTGACCAGAAACTAGCCGATCTTTCTTTTACTTTTTTACATAACAGAATTGAAAAAAAAGTATAGATATTCCCCCTGTATCCCAAAAGACAAAAGAACAACTTCCTGATTGTTTGAAGGGGTTTGAAAATTATGTATCAAAAACTGTATTCTTTTGATCTAATTACCTCTAGAATAAAAAGCGTGAAAAACCTTATCAAAAAATTAAGCAGATATAAGTTTGAAATAATAATATTTTCTTCGTGCACCAAGGATAAAGGGGTTTAATAATTTTATATCCATTACAAAAAACTATGATAAACATAGTTAATTAGTATTTTGATCACGCTTTTTCTAATCATAATTTTACAAACTAAAACTCCTAATAAAGAGATGTTTATATATAAAAATATAAGCAGACAAAATTTATTATTAAAAACAATTTTTAAAATTTATCTAAATGAAATTTTACTTATTAACAACTTATTTGTTAGTCATTTCTATTCTATTTATTTCTTGTAACGATGACAATGAACCAAGAGTTGTACAATGGGATTTAGTTTGGGAGATTAACGATTTGCCAAACCCTGAAAGTGTAGCCTTTGATAAGAAGCGTAATGTATTATATGTTTCTAATCAAAAATTAGGGGGAGAAAACGGGGAGGCCTCAATAGGAATTTTATCTCCTAATGGTACCATTATCGAAAAAGAATGGATAACAGGGATGGATGAACCAAAAGGAATTCTAATAATTGATGACAAGCTGTATGTAAGTGATAAAACAGTATTGATTGAGATTGATATTCCTTCAGCAGAAATAATTAATGAATATGAAGGAGAAGGGGCTCAATTTCTTAATGATGTTGCCAAAGATAATACGGGCAATGTCTATGTTTCTGATATGTTTACCTCTGCTATTTATAGATTAGATAAACAAGGTAACTTTAAGCTTTGGCTACAAGATGAAAACCTTCAAAATCCGAATGGACTATGGATTGAAGATAATTACATGTATATTTCAGCCTGGGGTTCTTTTGATGACCAAAACCCTTTAGGAGCATCAAAAGGAACGGTGTTAAAGATAAATATGGCTAATAAGTCTTTTGAACAAATAGGAAAAGATAATATTGGTCACCTAGATGGTATTCATCCTTATAATAATGGTTTTTTACTTTCTGATTGGATAGAAGGTAAAATATTCACATTTGAAAACGGAGTAACGACAAAGATTATTGATACCGAACAAGGATCAGGAGACATTGTTTATTTAACCGAAAATGATATTATTATAGTTCCGATTGCCCCTACAGGAAAAGTATTAGCTTTTTCCCCGATAAAACTATAGACAGGGTTTTGTATACCATAAAATTAGATACATAATAATACATGTTATTTCCTAAATAATATCTAAAAAGCTATGTAGACAGTAATGGGAAACAACATAAAAAATATGTAAAAAGCCAGTATTTATAAAAATAAATACTGGCTTTATCACTTAATTATAATTATCGGGATATGTAATTATTTCACAATACTAAATTCACTTCTTCTGTTTTCCTGATGTTTTTTGGTAGCACATGGAACGTAATTGAGGATACTCTTTCATCGCTGCAATAATCTTTTGTAATTCCACTTCAGCATTTGGTCGGATCTTTGACGTATCCAAATCAAAATAAATCTCTTCTAATGAAAGTAATTTTGCTAAGTCGTCCCCTTCTTCAACTTCTTTCTCCTCTAAAATGCCCCGTCTTTCCATCTTTACTAAAGGTCGTAGAACCCCATGAAACTTTATATTGATCTTGCCTTTTAGCTTTTTGGGAATACTTAAATCCCTATTTCCTTTTACTACATCTTTAGTCTTCAATCTCAAAAACACACCATCACAGCTAAACACAAGAAATCAACTCCAATACTATAAATATCAGACAATCACAACAAAAGACTTTAGGATAAAAATTTCAGAAGTAAGATTCTGAAGTTGTATAAATGAAGTGGTTTAAACTTTTTCAATGAAATCAATCAACACCTTATCGTATAACATTATTAAACAATAAGGTATTGATTGATTCTGTGTATTATAAAAAAGGAAAAAAGAGGTTAATTAACTATTATTTTTTTTATTAGTGTTTCTTCTTCGCCGATAGCATTTACTTTTATACAGTATATTCCTTTTTGAAGTTGATCTAACTCAATTATTTCTGAGTTGCTATGATGAGAAAGCGTTTTTATTTCAAATCCATAAATATCAAACACAGAAATTAAATATGCTTTTGCGTTATCAGAAAGGCTTCCTATATAAGAGACATTATTGTTTCTTTTATAGAATAGTTCTTTGCTTTTTCCTATACCAGGTAAATTTCTTTTTTTACCGGAACATTCTTTTTTCCACTTGCTAATCACGTTTAAATTAGTATCTATATCAAAAATACCTCTATCCGTACACTCTAAAATTTTATTATTTCGTCCTGATATTTCATTAGCTTGTCCAACTTTAATTAAAAATTGATCTGCTCCATTACTCCTGCTAGCATCATTTTTTTTAGAAAAAGAGTGAACTATATTATTATTTAACGTTACGGAATTTGTTTGATCAATTCGAATCAGGTAGTTGTTTTTAGGAACTTTATAAAAGTGATTATCTCTAATAACGATATTGGTATGCTTACCGTTATTGGAACTTTCTGTGGTAAGCCAAATAACTTCATTAATATAATTCTCTATAAAAGTATTGTTATATATATCCCAATTTTTAACCGCTACATTCCCCAAAGCATTATCAGCTTTTATAACTGTTTTTATCAATAATGCCTGACCTCTATTTCGCTCTAGGGTATTACCATATAGTATCCCTCCTTTTGATTGACTTACAATAATTCCTCTTCCATGATTATCTCTGACAGTGTTGTTATAAATTTGTCCTCCATCAGGAAGAATATTCGTATTTCCCGCATGATAGGTTATCCCATCATCAGCTGTTCCATAAATTAAACAATTACTGATTTTTGCTCCTATTTTTCCGTTTTCCACGATAACTCCTCCGGCTAAATTGGAATATATCGCTTTTTTTCCATGAAACTGATCATCCGTTCTTCTTCCAACTTCAACATTGTTAATAACGGTTCGATCACAATCTCCTTTTAACTTGAGAGCAACCCCAGTAGCTCTTGTAATCAAAACATTATCTACTTGCATATTATCTGAATCTTTAATAAAAATAGTAGGCACCCCTATTTTCGCTTTTATTGTTATATATTCTCCAACCAGAGTTGATCGCAATGGACAACAAGAAGTATTTTCTAATTCGATTCGATAAATCGATTTGTCTTTGTCTTTTAGAGTTATTTTTTTGATTTTTAAATGATCCGTTTTATGACTTAACCGAGGATCATTAGCATTACTCGTATAAGCCAATACTGTTACATGATTATTAGCTATATTAGGAAAAATTTTAGGGTTTGTTAATCTAATGGGATCATAAAACCCTTTATGCAACTTCATTTCAATAATATTTGATCTAATATCAGTATTGATAACCGTTCCTTGCGAGGCGTATAGTTTTTTCCTTGTAAAGTGAATGTTGTTTATATGGATATTATCTGATTTTGTAATTTCCAGCCCTAATTGATCAAATTGATTAAATTGAAAAACAGTATGATTTGTGCCTTTTCCCGATAGCTCTAATGTTCCTCTTTTAATGTTATGTATTGCTATTGCAGGAGATGACTCATGTGAAAAAACGTATGTTTTTTCATCAAACAAAACACGTAACTTCCCATTATTTCTTTTAAAATAAAGCTTAGCATCTGTAATAATTTGTTTTAACAAGGCTGTTCCCTGTTGTGGAGTATAATCAGGATACCTATCAGCTACATTCCAAACCTTTGTTTGAGAAAAGGATTGTAAGATCCCGAATAAAATAAAGTAAATAGTAATTTTTTTCATAATAGATTTTGGGTTAAAATGAAGCGCGCAAATGTATCTTTCCTATACACTTACAGACAGTAATTTTCTTCATTTAACTTAACAATATGACTTATTAATATATTTTTATATTTTTTTCAGGTACAGCTCTAATCTAAATAAGCCTAAAGTATGTTGCAGAATTAATACTTCTTTACAAAACACACTGAGATTACCTTTTTCCAACCTTAAAAGGAAGTATAGACGTAATTCTACTTGTGGAAACTCTCCTATACCAAAATTCGGTAGTAAGATTAGTACCAAATTAAATGGGTAACGTAAAAGCGGGAACATACCTTAATGTACGAAGAGGAAATACCCTAATAATAAAACAAGGATACATCTGATATACCAGGTGTAACTCACTCTGTAATAGAAATTCGTTGATCGCTCACTAAGTTGTATCGTAAAAAAATCTTTGTAAGTAGTACTACTTACAAAGATTTTAAATATTAAAATGAACCCGAACTTTCACGGTTCAAACTTTTTGATCGTTTATTATTTTTTTATGAGTTTCTTTATTGATCTATTACCTCCTATATCTATATATTCTACTAAATAAAGCCCTTTTTTATAAGAACCTATATTTATGTTTAATAGACTATCAGTAATAGGATAAGACGAAATTAATACTCCTGTAATATCCAATACCCGGATGATTCCTTTTTTGGGAACTAGTATTGACACCATATCTTTTGACGGGTTGGGAGAAATGGATAGTATAGCTCCAGGATTTAAAACAGGATTTTTACTTCTTAAAATTAAAGTCGCAGAATTACTTTGGGTGAGGTTGATCATTATTATATTGTTCGTCCTATCTATTTCATTAATTATGTTATTGGCATTTATCTCAATAAAAAGGTACCCTTCAGGACTATGGTTAAAACGATTTGGTCTTAAGGTTTGCGAAGTTTTAGGACATAAAGAGAAATTTCCATATATTGGATTCACTTGATTAAACCTAGGGAAAATTTTTCTATCCTTAATTTTATCTAAAAAAATATCTTCCGATAGATAATAATTATAAAAATTATTTTGAACACTTGTATTTGCTACAAGTTCAGAATGTCCTTGTCCTAAATTTTTTATATCAAACTCAACAAGAAAACTATTCGATAAAGTGTTTGCCAAAGTCACGTTTTCAATTACCAAATCAGGTTTTTGGTTTTCTATGAACTGTATTGGTATATCAATTTGGTTATTAAGCTTGCTAATTTCATCGTTATTATTGTTTATTGAAATGGATAAAAAAGATGGTCTATTTAAAATATCATTAATTTCCCCACTAATATCAGTACAAATTGGTCGAATGGAAACATTCTTTATTTGACTTTGATTTATTCCTAATGAGGTAACACTAATACTAGATATATCAAAAGATTTTGAAATATTATCATTGATATCAGTAATTATTTTAAAACTGAGTTGCAAAGAGGAAGATGATATGACTTTATCTCCTCTATTGGTTATTTTAATTTCTATTGGAAAAGTATCCGTAAAATCAATTTCATCAGATATCTCTGACAGAACTTCTATTTTTAAATCAGGCAATAAAAAATCGATATTGGGATCAAAGTTTTTTGCCATTTCTACAGCTGATAGGGCATCCACTCTTTTAAAACCATCACTAGTGATTTTTGCACTTTCTTTTAATATATACTGCACCTGGTAGTTCTTTAAATCCTTGTTAGCTGCCAGCATGAGGGAAGCAATTCCTGCCACATAAGGGGTAGCAATCGAAGTACCAAAGCCATCGATTACATAATCTCCATTAATATTGGTAAATATGTTGGAATTACTTGTCTTTATGCAACTGGTATAACAACTACCAAGAGCACAATTACAAAAACCTGATAACCCTTGATTTATACCTGTAATGTCTGTACTAGGGATTAAAGTCCCGGGAGCCAGAATATCCATTCCCACCCCATAATTACTTCCCCATGAAAGTAAATTACGTCCTTCTTTACGAGTATCCAGATCACAAGAGGTTCTACTTTTTCTTGTATTACAAGGACTTAAAGCTCCCACTCCTATAACCTCTGAATATTGGGCAGGAAAATCTACTTTATTAGTATTGTCATTACCTGTTGCAGCTATTAAGATTGCCCCAGCTTCAATAGCTTCACTTACAGCATTTTTCACTTCTTCTTCTTTAGTGAAATCGGTTGATTTGCCAAGACTCATAGATATGATATTCGCTTTATTACTCCCTCTGTCTTGACTAATAGCATATCGTATCCCTTTAGAAATTTGAATAAACTTTCCAGGACTGGGATTTATCTTAACTGGCATGATCTTGCAATTTTGATCTATACCTGCAATACCAATTCCATTGTTTACTTCTGCGGCAATCAAACCGGCTACATGGGTTCCATGACCACCAGTATCCGTGACATCTGTAATGGTTCCGGTTTCTGTAAAATTCTGTGGGGCTACAATTCTATTAGGGTTTATATCAGGATGATGTATATCCAGTCCCGAATCCAATATCGCTATGGTAATATCTTCTGATCCCTTCGTTATATCCTTCCATACGTCCAGAATATTAGTATCTATATCATTTACCCCAATAGGAGGAGTTATCTCTGCTGTGGCACAATCTGTGTGAAACGAAAATGCATACGGATGGTTTTCTGGACTATTACTACCCAAATTATGATGTCCCCACTGTAGGGTAAACAAAGGGTCATTGGGCAAACTATTAGGGTTGGAAATACAACCATCTATCAATGCATCAAAATCAGCTCCTTTTATCGCATCAAAACCATCGGACAGGGTTATTTCCACTCCTGCATTATATATAGCATTCGCATTAGTTTGTATAGTGTTCACACCTGTAATTGAGTTACTGGACTGAAACAATCTTGTTTGACCTGATAATACATCAGTTGTTACAGTTAGATTTTCTGGACAATCCGAGGATTGTGAAAAAGAGTAATTATATATCAATAATAGAATTACTCCTAAAAAATTATATAACCTATTCATAATTTTAAATTTTAGAAGAATTTATCAAACCCTTTAACTGAACATTTTCACTTTCCAGAGCATAAACTTTTTTGTTAATTTCTATAAGATATAATGTTAACTCTTCTATTTTCTGCAAAAGTTTGGCATTCATTTCACCAATATTGATTCCTTTCTCTTTTACTTCTTTTGCTGATGGAATATTAGGTAAGTGGCCTTCTTTTTTGATATGGTTTTCTATTTCTTTTAAGGTTTTAAGACTATAATCAGGAGAGAATACATAATCTGGCCAACTTTCATATGTTCTGATTTTTAGTTCCTCGGTGATAATATTTCCTTTTACTGCAAGCTTATAACCATTGGTATTGTTAACTCCTATACCGACTTCACCATTAGTTTTTACAATAAAACGATTTCCTGCTCGTCCTACTTGAAATGTCCCATCAGTTCTCATAATTCCTCGATTATGGTAGAAGCTCTTATTACCTGAAGTTCGAATCCAACTGTTATCAATCATTTTAAAACCTCCACCATAATCAGAAAAAACAACACCTTTGTTTCCTTTTAATTGCAAGGTTCCATCGTTTTTGATACGCATACATTCATTTCCATTAGTAGCACTTGCTGTTGACAGAGTTCCAAATACAATGTCTTTACCTCCTCCACTTCTAATATTAAAATCTCCTATTAGTGAAGTAGTATGATAATGCCCATTTATAGTAGATAATCCGATACCTGCCAGACTTAAATTGTTGGTAGATATCGGAGAAAATATAATCCCCGGAGCAGCTCCTGAGATTAAAGTAATATTGGGAGTACTGCCATGAATATGTAATTTTTGTTGTGGGTTTAAAGTCCCGATGCCTATATTCCCATTTGACGGAAATGTATTTTGACCATAACCAACAAAAAAACAGACGGTTAACATAAAAAACGAAACGGTATTTATTGAATTTCTCATGAGTATTTTGAATTTATTTGTGAAACATTTACTTTATTTTCTATTCTTTCTTTTTTAGGGGGGATATAAAGATTTTTCAGAGTATATTTTAATCTCCTATAATGACTTGTAGGTTAAAATCGAGGCAAAACATGAATTAGATGGTTTCTACCTGTAATCACATAATCGTATCAAGAAATAAATGATTAAACGATCTATGCAAAAGCTGATATACTAATTAATTATTGTTATAAAACCTGTAGTATAGCTAGCATTGCAGAAAGAATGACCAACCAATGGATAATAATATTGATGTATAATTTTCTTTTAGAAACTACGTAAATGAGTCCCATAATTATCCCTGTTATAAAAAACCACCAAAACTGATCTAAGGATTTTAAACCATGTTGAAAAACGAATGGAATAGCAGCTATCAGAATGGCACTCCATTTATTTATGTTATGATTTTCTAGTCCATTAATCGCAAAACCTCTGTATACAAACTCTTCTGAAATACCCGCAACTAATCCCGCTATTATAAATATGAATCGTTGTAGAGATGTTTTAGGAGTAAGGTTCGAAAAATCAGATAGTGAATTCAGTTTAGTGCTGGTAATATCAATAGAAGCTAATAAATATTCTATTACACCAAATAATATAAAGGCAAAAATCAGATACCCCAGAATAAAATATAAAGTTTCTTTTTTATTAAATCTGTAGCCAATATCATTGAAACTTAAACATGAAGAATTTAATATTCTTTTTATTATGACAATTTGAACTAAATACCAAACTATAATAATCCCCCAAAAAACACTAAAAAAATCTACCTGTTTAAAAGTAAGAAGGTCTCTTCTTAAAAGGAGCAATGAAATTATTGAAGAAATTATAGGAAAGCCCAAAAGAATTACTAGTAATCTGGATTTAGGAATAACAGATCTATTTTTTACTATTCTATTCATGACACTAAAAGCTGTTTTTAACCTGCTTTATATTAACAGGTTACTGTGTTTAAAAATAACTTCTCTTGTCAAATGTAATTTGTAATGATTAAACAAAAGTTACCATTTGTTAATTGTCATAAAATTAATTCTGAACGAATTCTACTAAGGCTTTGTGGTGTAATCCCTAAATAAGAAGCAATGTATTTTAAGTTTATATGCTTATCAGTTCCATTTTTCTTAATAATTTCGAGATATCTTTCTTTAGCTGTTTTGGTTAAAAGATCTATCTGTTGCTGTTGCTTTTCGATATAGGCTGATTCAAGTGCCAGCCTTGAAACTTCTTCCCCATAGTTTCCTTTTTCAAATACCCGTTGGAAGCTTTGATATGAAACTCTAAAAATCTTACTATCCTCAAACAGTCTTACTTCTATTGGGGATGCTTTTTGTAAAGTAAAAGAAATAAAGTCATTTATCGCATCATTTCTAAAGCTAATGTCTGTACAAACAAAATTATTTTTATCCCAAAGAAGATTCCCTCCACTTCCTTCAAGAACAAATCCCAAATACCTTTCTATACTGTTCGACTCTTTTAGAACAGTCTCTTTCGGGAATTCTATTACTTCTCCTAAGGTTGCAAAATTTTCCCAAACTTGAAGATTTAGATTAATAATGGGATCAAAATATTGTTTTAAAAAAGCTCCTAACATTTTTTAAAATTATTAATAAAAGATACAAAAAAATTAATGCCTTAGCTCCCAAAATATAGATAGTAGTGGGATATAAACTTTGAATCTATTAAAAATAGATCTTTATAATTTATTAAAAAAGTAAATAAAAAATGGAGATCATCTTCGGTAATCTGGTGAGATCCATTTTATGGAACAATTTATTGAAACGCTGTATACAAAAAAAATAAAACCCTTGTAAACAACTATATACACAAGGGTTTTATCCTAACTAACAAACTCAACTGTAACTATATTAATACTATTTTATTTTAGTTTTACTAATTTTTCTTTGAAAACAATTCCTCCTGAATTAGGGTCTTTAATAAGGAGGAAATATAAATTTTCATTTAAAAAACTTAAATCTAACATTGTATTATTTCCTTCTTCTTTAGTCTTTAGATGAGTGTTATATACTTTTCTTCCTCTTAGATCATGAATACTGATCTCTAAATCATTTTTATAAAAATTATCAGGAATTTTTATATGAACAATATCCTTAACAGGATTCGGAGAGATAATTAATTTTTCTTTTTCTAATGTTTGATCTTCATCGAGACTATTATCTGATTTATTGGTTATATCATTAGAAACCGTAAAAAAAGTATATTCAGGTTCATCTTCATTATATTGCGATTTAAATACCCAATATTTATTTGGTCCAAAATCACCATTATCAAAAGTTACTTTTTCAGACCAAAAAGTCCATTCCTTATTCTCAATAGTCCCTCCCCATTCTCTATATAAAGTTCCATCAGGGGAGTATATTTCTCCCTGGATTTGATCTCCTACATTTGCATCATGAAAATATGTTACAAATGTTCTTTCTTCTCCTTCCTTAAAATCTCTATTCTCAGTTGTGGTATTATGAAAAAAATCTCCATTAGGATCAAAATCCAATATTTTTAACCCTAATATCTTCCTGTACTCAACATAAAAATAAGTCTTAGAAATACTTGTATCTCCAAGTTTTGCTTCATAATAGTACCACCCTCCATCAGTAGCCCAGACATACCCCCAAAAATTCCTGTTTCTCAAAGGTTCTGTTACTATACTTGGATCCCATCCAAAAAGAAGCTCATTATTTTTTACTTTTCTAACTTCATTTTCAAACTTTAGCTCTGGTGTTTGATTTGCGATATAAGAAGTTACCCATATCTGTTCTCCACTTTTAAACCTATAATGTGAGTAAATTGTCTCTGGATCACTACATTCATCTACAGTTTCTACTCCATTTGGAATTCCTCCTCCTACTGTTACTGGGTTAAGCTTTGGGTAATGACGATGTACGCCTCCTCCTATTACAATAGGATTTAAATAACTTTGTTTTGTTTCCCACAAATCATGAAGATAGGGGTCTAATATTTCTCCGTTTTTTTGTATTTCAAAATGTAAATGAGGAGCATCAGAATATCCGGCACTACCTATATTCCCTAGAAACTCTCCTTTTTTTACAGTTTGCCCTACTGCTTTTCTTGTTAATGAATATTTCTCTAAATGTGCATATATAGTAATTGTACCATCGTAATGCCTTACTTTTACTACATTCCAGGGAGCATTCTCGTCAATATCAGCTAATACACCGCAATTTCTATCAAAGTTTCCATCTACTTTTTCAATAATAATTCCATCTTCTGCCGCCACTGCAAATGCTAATCCCATATCCATTGTAAGCCACGGGTATGGCCACAGTGCAAAATCTGTACCTCTATGACTATCATACGTCCATTCTCCACCTCCCCAATCTTTGATAGAGTTTATACTAGGATCTTGGTCAACATAGTTGGTTATAAAATATAAAGTGTTATACCCGTATGGTAAATATCTTAATTCTATTGGAATTCGAAATTTTAATAAACAATGATTATTTTTTGAAGAATTGAAAACTCTACTTTGATCACCATCGTCTTGATATTCATTTTTCTTTTCTAATAATTTGTGTGTGTGATGTGATTGAATTGCAAAAATACTGGTCGATATGACCATGGCTAGTAAAAATGTTGCTTTTTTCATTACGTTTGTTTTAAAAATAGTTTTGTATGAATTGTTTTTTAGAGCAGTTTTTTTTTATGAACACTAAACATATAATTGTTTAATAGTGTTAAATTGGTGTCCACCCCACCTGACAAAATTTAAATTTTGGATAGCTTGTAGTAAATGTTCTGATAATTTATTTTATTCGGATTGAATTACTTCAATTCATAAATACTCGAAGTTATTTCTTGTCTATATAGTAAATTGATACTATAAGTATGTTATGTTTTAAAATACAGATTTAATATACTTTTCAGTAATTGTAAAATCCCCATCTGTGGGATGCGAACATTGATAAGTCACTGTAATTTCTCCTCCAGGTGTATAGGTTCCACTACCCCCTGTAATATCAAAGGTATAGCCTCCCGGAGTGCTATAAGAGGTAATCGGCACTACAGTTATAGTGGCATCTGTACACGAAAACTCGAAGAAAACAGGTTGAGAATCAGTCCACCCATAAAAATTAGTACTCGACATTCTATTTGTTATATTAGGATCCAACTGTAACCACAAATCATTTCTATTATCCCAATTCCAGGAATATCCAAAACTATCGCCTGTAGTAATACTATACTTTCCTGAATAAGAGGTCAAATCCTCATTACAATCAGGAACAGGTAATTTTTTAATATTGAGAACAAACGTACTTAAGTTACTGGATTCCATACTCATACCATTAGCCTCTATCTGAAATACAGCTGTAGCTCTTTCTTCTTCTTCTAATTTATCAGGGTAAATAGTAATTTCAAAACTAGTACTACTACTATTTGTAGGGATATTGATTGAGGAAGGAAAGCTAATCTTTTCTTCTGGTAAAGTAAGGTTTGTTTCATCTAGTTTAATCTCTGAAGTGATTACATTTTCTTGTTGTTGTCCTATTAATTGAATATCAACTGTAATTGTTTTCTCTAAAACCTCATCATAAGCAAACTCTTCTGTAGCTTCTCCTATGGAAAAGGCAAGTATTGAATTACCTTTATATAGGTAATTTTCTTCTTTAACACAAGAACATATGCTTATAAAAATTAAAAGTATTGCCCATATATTTTTCATAATATATTGTTTTTGGATTAGTAACCCGGGTTTTGAATAAGATTGTCATTAACATCAGTTTCAGAGACAGGTATATTTGCCAATACCCTAAAATCTTCATAAGAAATATTACATTCTTGTGTACAATCTATGTTTAGTATCCCTTTAGAAATATCGAGTCCTCTTCTTTTAAGGTCAAATATTCTATGACCTTCAAAAGCCAATTCTATTCTCCTTTCTTTAAGAACAGCATTAATGATTTCTTCTTTAGAACCCACCGATTCATTAGGCAATCCAGCTCTATTTCTTATTTTGTTCAGATCATTTATTGCCCCAGATAAGTCATTATTTTCTGCCAAAGCTTCTGCTCTATTCAAGAAAATTTCAGAGAGACGTAGTAATGGGATATTGTCCAAACCAAATGCACCTTGATACCCCAAATATTTTCCAATAAAATTTACATTTTCTCCTGATTTAATAGCAGGAACGTATAAGTTTAGTCTTATATCGTCAGTTTCATGTAGGCTATATAAATCATCTCTTACTACAAAATCACCATATCCAATACCAGTATTGGTATCAATATAAAAAAGCCCTTGTAATGAACCATTTAACCCAGGGTTCTCTATATCACTGTAAGACAATCCAAAAATTGTTTCTGAAGCTTCCGAAAATATTGAAGAATAATCATCTGTTTCAATATCGAAACCTACATTTTGAATAACATAATTTGCTGCAATAATAGAATTTTCCCAATCTTTTTGATAAAGGTATATTCTAGAAAGCAATCCTTGTACAGCTACTTTAGAAGCTCTATTTGATACTCCTGTGGTTACTCCTATTAAATCAAAAGCATTGGTAAGACTTGTTATTATGTGTTGATATACTTGATCTATCGAATTACGGGCTGGTAGTGCAAATATATCCGAAGGATTTGTAATAATGGGGATTCCCAATGGCTCTCCTACCAAATGATTTGGGTTACGGGCATAAGCTCTGACCAGATCAAAATGAGCTAATGCTCTTAGAAATAGCGCTTCGCCTTTTAATTGTTTTTTTTGATCTTCTGTAGCATCTGGTAGATTATCTACTCCTTCTATTACAAAATTGGCAGAATTAATGGTTTCATATGCGTTTTGCCAAAATGTAAAATGTGCGTAGGGTTGATTTTGGGATATTCCATTTAACCGGGAAGTATTGTTTATAGTCTGCCTAATATTATCTGCTAATCCATCTGCAATCACAATGAAATCCCGTTGGTAATAATCAACTCTTCGAAGTCTATCATAGGCTCCTAGTAAAGTAGCCTCTGCACTTTCAAAATCACTAACTGCTCTTTCATTAGATACTCTATCATTTGGTTCTGTTTCCAAAACATCATCACATGCAATCAAAATACACATTAATAGAAAAGACCAAATAATATTCTTGTATAAAGTGTTCATAATTATTCTTTTTTAAAATCCAATATTAACTCCCAATATGTATGATTTGGCTTGAGGATAATCTCCCGTATCATCTCCTCCTAAAAGCTCCGGATCTCTTCCCGAATATGGAGTATAGGTAAAAAGATTATTACCACTTAAATAAACCGTCATACTCTGAAGGTTCAAGTTTTTTAGTAAGAGTTCTGGAAAATCATATGATATATTTATTTGTTTCATGCGGATGTAATCTCCTTTTTCAATATGTTTGGAGCTATAGGCATTACCTGGTCGTGCATCATAAACAAAGCCATTTAAAGCTATAGGTACATCAGTAATATCACCTGGTTTTTGCCACCTATTTAATTCACTTCGCTGTTGATTTCGATCAGCAAAACTTCCTGAAGCTCTTGTAGAAAATGCCAAACGATTTCTGATATAATTTCCTCCTGAATATTGAAATAATACAGAAAGACTGAGTCCTTTATAGGAAAAATTATTTGTGAATCCTCCATAATACGTAGGGATACTTCCTCCTACTACAATACGATCATCATCAGTTGGGTTAAAAGTAAGCTCTCCATTTCTATCATAGTACATAGGTCTTCCATCAGCAGGATTTACGCCTGCCCATCGTATAGCATACCATGATCCTAAGGATTCCCCCACCCTATGAACTAAACCAAAATCATCATCATTAATTTGTTCTACCTCCCCAGATAAAGCTTTTACCTCATTATGAACCATACTCAAATTAAAACCTGTTGACCATCTAAAGTTTTTGGTTTTAATATTTATCATATTCAGAGATAGTTCAATACCTTTATTTTCTATTTCACCAACATTATCAAAAACACGATTATAGCCACTAGTGGTTGCTAATGGTCTTTCTAACAATAAGTCATTTGTAGTTCGGGTATAATAATCCGCAGAAGCTTCAACCCGCCCATCAAATAACTTTGCATCAAACCCAATATTAAAAGTTTCAGACTCTTCCCAAGCCAAATTAGGGTTTGCTACTGTATCAGGTAGCAAAACACCTCTTCCTACAAACGTACTAGTGGCAAAGAATCCTCTTGAAGCAAAATTGTCTACATTAGCATTACCAGTAACTCCATAACTACCTCTAATTTTTAATTCGGTAATAGCATCTTGAAATCTGCTCATAAATTTTTCAGAAGAGATAAGCCATCCTAGAGAAATTGCAGGAAAAGTTCCCCATCGATTGTCTTTTCCAAATCTTGAAACTCCATCTCTTCTTATAGTTCCTGAAAAAATATATCGATCATCGAAGACATAGTTTATTCTTCCAAAAACACTAGCCATTCTCCATTCTGTATCGAAACCATCTATTTGCTGAACAGAAGCATTTCCTTCTGAAGTCAATGATGAAACTATAAACTCAGTTCCGGTAGCCGAAAAGAAGTTTCGTTTTTCTTGCCGATAATTTACACCAACAAGTGCATCAAATTTATGCACATCATTAAACATCTTGTCATAAGTCAATAGTTGGTCGATCTGCCAATTGAGGTTTCTATTATTGCTTGTTACTATTTCCCCGTTTGAACTTGCTCCTACATTGGCTTTGGGACTAGCAAAATATTTATAATTATTAGTAAGAAAATCTAATCCAAATTTTGATGTATAGATGAAATTTTTTGAGAATTCATAATCTGAAGAGAAAGAACTCAAAATTTTATAAGTAGTTGAGGATTCATCAAACAAACTAGGAACTTTATTTACGAGTGGATTTTCAGAATATAATCCAAAAAGAGGCTCTCTTATAGTACCGTCTTCATCATAAGGGTTATTTGTAGGAACAATAAAAGCAGACGCTATTGCAGGATTATTAAAGAAAAAACCATCATCTCTAGTTGCTTGATTCTGAGTTAAACTAAAATTAGTAGACAAACTAGTTCTAAATTTAGTTCCCAAACCATTATCAAGATTAAATCGTAAGGTTCCACGTTCGAAACCTGTACCAATTACATGTCCTTCTGTTTTATTATATGACCCTGATGCAAAATATCTTGTTCTCTCAGCTCCACCTGATACTGAAAGCTGATAATTACTTACTAATGCTGTAGTAAATAAAAGGTCTTGCCAATCATAATTAGGAGCATCTGAAGGGTTCCCTAAAAACGCTAGCTGATCTTGATATTGGTTACTGTTTGTCCCATAGCGATTAGCATATCCTTCTAGTACCAAAGCAGTCCATTCAGGACCAGTCAAAAGATCAAGTCTGTTTATTACACTATTAATCCCCCAATGTGCATTTAGGTTTATTTTTGTTTTACCTCCTGTTGATCCTCTTTTTGTAGTGATAATGACTACACCATTTGCAGCCTGGGCTCCATAGATAGAAGCTGAAGCGTCTTTTAATATATCTATAGAAACTATATCATTTGGATTAATGGTTGATAGTACATTCTCTTGAGTATTAACCTGTGAAAATTGTCCCTGTACTACTTGTACACCATCTACGATATATAAAGGGTTATTTCCTGAGTTAATAGAACCTATCCCGCGAATTCGAACTTGAGTTGCTCCTCCTGGTGCTCCAGAATTAACAATTTGTACTCCAGTGGCACGCCCTTGTATAGCTTTATCAAAACTTTGTATTGAAGTATTTTCTAATTCGTCAAACTCAACTTGTGTAATAGCTCCGGCAATTTCTCTTTTAGCTTTAGAGCCATATCCTACAACCACCACTTCTTCTAATGCACTTGTATCTTCTTCAAGGACGATTTCAATTGTTGAGCGCCCTTTTATTTGAATCTCTTTGTCTTCAAACCCAACATATGAAATTTCTAATATTGCTCGATTATTCGTTAGTATAAGACTAAACACCCCATTAAAATCTGTAACCCCTCCTTGATTTGTCCCTTTAACTAATACGGAAGCCCCCATCAGAGGATAACCATTTTTATCTTTTACGGTTCCATTAACAGTAAATCCCTGTGCACCATTACTTTGTGAAGAAAGTGACCTTTTTTTACCTTTCTTGTTGATATGAACTCCTTCTTTTTCTAATTTTTCAATCTCTGATAAGTGATACAGAGCTTTTTCTAGATATTTACGCCCTCTTTTTGTATTTTCATAAACCACATAGTATTTATTCTCAAAAGACTTGTAATTAAAATTTGTTTTTTTGAGTAATCTTTTGATGGTAACCTCTATTTTTTCATTATCATTAACATCAAAGTCAATTAATACATTATCAAGCTTTGCCGAATTATATGTAAAGAACACTTTATATTTTTGACCTAACTCATCCAAAATCTCTGAAAGAGGCCTACTCTTTGAGTAATTTTTAGCCTCTATTGGAAGAGTTCCTACCATAATAAAACAATAACAGAAGAAGATATATTTAAGATCTTTTCTCATAATTAGTACTTTGTTTTAACGCCTAAAAAAGGGGTATTTATGTTGGTTAATTGTTTTGTCTGACAATTAGTTTGTTCTTATCTTTTATTATTTCAACATCAAGTGAAATTTCAAGAATAGGAATCACTATATCTAAGTTTTTCATAGGAATCCCAATTTTACGAGTCTCATTGTATAAGCTTTCGTCTTCTAATTCTATATTTACACCGTAGATATTTTCTATTTCTTTAAAAATTTTATCTACAGTATCGTTCATCTGTAGTGTTCCTGTTCTCCAGGAAGTATATGATTCTTGAGGAACTTTATTACGGCTAATAATTGTTTGTTTTTTAGAAGAATATGTAATAAAATCTCCTGGATAGAGATATTCTTCCTTATTATTCATTAAGAGTTTTATTTTTCCTTCTTTTAAAAAAACTTTGGTAAGATCCCCTCTGGATTGAACATTAAATTCTGTTCCTAGAACTTCAATAGTTAGATCATTAACAATAACCTGAAATTTACTATGTGTTGTAAGGTTCTTTTCTACATCAAAAAATGCTTCCCCTTCCAACCAAACCTTACGAGTATCTCGATCTTTCCAGTCTTTTGATAACTTTAATGTTGAATTTGCATTTAATTCTACAACGGAAGCATCCGGCAGTTTAACAGTTTGCCATTCTGCATAGTCGGT
Organism: Aquimarina hainanensis; assembly: GCF_042684685.1. Classification (NCBI taxonomy): domain Bacteria; kingdom Pseudomonadati; phylum Bacteroidota; class Flavobacteriia; order Flavobacteriales; family Flavobacteriaceae; genus Aquimarina; species Aquimarina hainanensis. The sequence goes on from NZ_JBHULX010000021.1 coordinate 174,846, forward strand.
GGTGTAGTTTTTATTAAATTCATAACTTGACTTATAGAAAAAATATCCTAAAAAAAACAGTACTGCAAATGAGGCTGCAATTGCAAGATGTTGATTTCTTTTATTGAATAAAACCTTTCTTTTTGATCTTAATGACAGAGGAAGTTTCTTGTTAGCTAATTCAAATACATCGGTGAGTTCTAGTTGTATTTCTTCATGAGTTTTATCGTATTGTTCAAAATAGGATTTTCCAGAAAGTAAAAACATTTTTGCTTCATCTACTATCGCTTGTTTTTCTGGGTATTTTTTTAAAAATCCTTTCCAAAAATCATTATTTGATGAAGAAGGAGTATACACCCAACTCTGAAATTCAGTATTTTCTACTAATTCTTCAAAATCCATTTCTTTATATATTTCAAAATAGCTCATACCAAAATAAATATCACTTTAAGAGAATTTATTTAAACACTCCTGATCTAATTTTTAAGGAGTTTTATATGTATGATATATAAAGAAGGAATTTGTAACCCTATTTTTTTAAAAAAAATAGAGATTATGCTTGTGGTGTTTTATTTATCGGAATTTTTTAAGAGGTGAAAAACCAAATATAATGGTAAACAGAAATGTTTTTCCTTTTTCAATTTTAGAACGGATTTTCTGAATTGCTCTGGATACATAATTTCTAGCTACCTGCTTATTTAATGACGTTATTTGTGATATTTTTTCGTAACTAAATCCTTCATAATATCTCAGGTAAATAATTTCTTTTAGATAGGGAGGAAGATTTTTAATTTGCTGCACCATCCATTCCTTTTTTAAAGAGGATGTTTCTTCTTCAATGATACTTTTCTCTCTCGATATTTCGTAGTTTTCTTGATCAACTGAAAGTTTCCGAATAACCCCTCTACGATTATTTTTTTGTTTTTCTGATATCACATTTAACTTGATTGACCGAAACATATAAACCTCTATATTAAGAACATGATTAAGTTTTTCCGGATTTTTAAGTGTTTTCACAAAAAACTCTTGAATTACATCTTCAACAAGACTTGAATCATTACAAAAAAACATTCCATAGCGGTAGAGTTTATTATAATACTTTGTGTAAACCTCACAGAAGGCTAGTGTATTTCCTCTTTTGAAAGATTCAAAGGTTTCGGCTTTATTTTTTATCATTATTTAATGATTTTTTGTAAAAAAAATACGATTTCATATATCATTAACAACGAAAAACATTTTTTTTTATTTTCAGTTTTTTTTGAATATAAACTTCATCTTACACTAAATCAGATTAAATTTTGCAAAACCATTAAATATCAAAATGTAATACTCCCCTAAAGTCAGACCAATGTCCTGGTAAAAAACGAAAGTTTAAATTCAACTAATATTATGAAAGGAAAACGAAGAAAGTTCAGCCCTCAATTCAATACCAATGTCGAAATAGAAGCTATAAGGGAACGCTATACATTGGCAGAGCTTTCTGAAAGCTTAATCTTTGCTCCGTGATGATATCTCCATAGAAAAAGGAGTTTTTAGAAAACAGTGCCAAGTTGCGATATTAATAAATCAATTGATAATCAGGTTGACGGTGAGAAGCTTTACGCCCTGATCGGTCAGTTGAAAATGAAGAATGTTTTTTTAAAAAAAGAGCTTCAATATAACAGACCTGTCATGAAAAGAAGGTAATTAATAAAGAGCTGAATTTTTATATTTTGTTTTTAATTTTTCTCTTTTTTAAAAGCCAAATTAAAAATTTGGCGGACTTTCTAAATATACATAAACCTCTCGAAAATCCTTTACCAGCTATGTTTTAGGACACCTTGTTAGGGTTAGTTTTTTATAAATTCAATAACAGGTTCATCAATTATAATATCTGATTTCAAAATAGGTCTTGTTAGTGTAATATTAGAAAGAGTTTTGCACCTACTTAAAGCTACATAAGTTTGCCCGTGAGCAAAACTTCCTGTACCAAGGTCAATTTTTACTTTGTTAAACGTTTTTCCCTGACTTTTGTGTATTGTAATAGCCCAAGCTAATTTTATAGGAATCTGAGTAAATGTTCCAATTTCTTCACGAACAAATCGACCTCGTTTAAATCTATACTTTGATATTTCCCAAGTAAAGGGTAAAACCTCAGTTATGTTTCCATTTTCCAGTTCTACTTCAACAAATTGATAATTTTCATTAGTTTCTTCATCTATTGTAGAAGCAATATTTGTTACATTACCTATTGTTCCGTTCATCCATCTTTTTTTCGGGTCGTTATTTAGAAACATTACTTGAGCTCCAATCTTTAATTTCACTTCAAAGTCATTAGGTTTAAGGTTTTCAATATTGCCAGTATGATGAGCAAAAAAACTAATTTCAGATGTGTTAAGAGTTTGCAGTTTTTGAAAATTTATACTATTTGCTATTGCGTTTGTTGGTACTAGACTGATTTGAAAATTACTATTTTCATCTTCAATAGAAGTTTTAACTTGTTGATTTAAAAGACTCAAATGAGAATCATTGGTTTTGTTTTCTCTAACAGCATTGAGAATATCTATAAATAAAAGGTCTTTTTGACGATAAATGGTTTTGAGTTCTAATGTTTTTTGGATAAATGGTGAAGTGAATAAATCCTTTTGAATAAATGAATGAGCAGAGAAAAAATAAGGAGTCTTGTATTTTTGTAAGAATTTTTCACGTTCATTATTTAATATTACAGGAGGAAGTTGAAATAAATCTCCAAAGAATATCATACGAATACCTCCAAATGGTTCTGATGTATTTCTGATTCTTTGCAGAAAAATATCAACCGCATCTAAAATATCTGCCCTAACCATAGATATTTCATCAATTATTATAGTATGAATAGCTGCATATTGACTAATCATATTATTATTTATACGAACGTGCATAGCCTCATCAAACTCATAACCTGGTTTTAATTTAAAAAAAGAATGTATCGTTTCTCCATTTACATTAATTGCTGCAATTCCTGTTGGAGCTAATACAATAATACTAGAGTCATTCTTTTGTATATATTTTAATAGTGTAGATTTTCCTGTTCCTGCTTTACCTGTGATGAATAGGTTTTCATTTGTGTTATTAACACATTCAATTATATTTATTGCTTCTTTTGAAAACTCTAATGTATCCTGCATTTTTTATTTTATAGAGAGTTTGTTTTTGTGTCGATTGAAATTAAATCTAACAATGTCATATAATCACTAAGGTAGCTTATATATCCAAATATTAAGAAATATAGTGACCTAAATGACTCTATTCTTGAGAATATAAAAAAATCCCCAACAAAAAAGCCAGACAATGTTGTCTGGCTTTTAATACTTTATGCCTCAGGGAGGATTATCTTTGATGATCCTCGATAAACTCACTACTGCAAATACAAAACCATGAGCTATCGCTCTGGTTCCTTATTTTATTTCAAAACCTCAAAGCCTTAAGTTTTGGGTTTTTTCATAAAACAAAGAACCACGCCAATGGCGTGGTTTTCTTTTTGATGTGACCCAGGGAGGATTCGAACCCCCAACCCTCAGAGCCGAAATCTGATATTCTATCCAGTTGAACTACTGGGCCATTTTATAAAAAGATAATTCCTAATTCGGATCTCTTATACTAATTTTTGTTTAACGATAGTAGAGATTGTTTTTCCATCTGCTTTTCCGGCAAGCTTAGCACTTGCGGCTCCCATTACTTTCCCCATATCTTTCATTCCTGCTGCTCCCGTAGCAGCAATTACTTCTACTACGACTTTTTCGATTTCTTCTTCACTCAATTGTTCTGGCAAGAATTGCTCTATAACTTTTGCCTGCGCTAATTCTGGTTCGGCAAGATCTTCTCTTCCCTGCTCTGTAAAAATAGCTGCACTATCTTTTCGTTGCTTTACTAATTTCTGCAATAATTTTAATTCCTGATCTTCTGATAACTCCTCTTTTGCTCCACTTTCTGTCTGCGCTAGCAAAATAGCAGATTTTATAGCACGCAACGATGTTAACGCATTACTATCTTTTGCTTTCATAGCTTCCTTCATTGCGGTCATCACTTCCTGCTGTAAACTCATTAATTCTAAGATTTAAAATTACTGTATTATTTAGGATTGCGAAGATAAAAAATAAACCGATAATCTCTATACGGATTATCGGTTTTTATCTACAATCTATTATTTTATTTAATCTACATTGTCGTGAAGAAAAGAATTGTTTCTTCTTAACTGAATATCGTCATTGCTATCCGTTCCTAAAGAGGTTCTGGATAATTCAGAAGCATCCGGTTTAGAATTTACATCAATCCCTGCTCTTTTATATGCTGGTTCTTTCTCTATATCATCAATGTTTGCTACATTATTTCTGAACTTATAGTTAAACTCCTTCATCTTTGCTCTTCGTTCTGCTGCTCTTGCTTTTAATGTTTCGGAGATAGGCTGATTTACCGGATCTACTTCTCCTTGCTCTTCCGGTTCTGCAGGGGGTACTGTTTTCTTTTCGAAAATAAGCTCCTCTTCTACAGTTTCTTCTTCTTTTACGGGCTTAGCATCAGTAAGTCGTTTCTCTTCTTCCATATAATCCTCCAGACTATACTTCAATACTTCTCCATCTTTATTTTCACTTACCGGAATTACTTCAATAGGCTCATTTACTTCCATATCCATAATATCATCCGTAAGATCAAAAACAATTGGTTTTTCTTCCTCCACTTCTTTTTCTGCCACAAAAGATTCTTCCGAAATTATCTGTTTCGCGTTTACCTCTTCTTGTGGTGGAGCGGCGTTCGTAGAACTTGGCATATCAAAAGCTAATGTAAACTGATCTGCTCCTTCATTCGTTCCTGCTCCTACTTCATCTGCATCATTTACTTCGATCTGATTCAGAATATCCTGTGCATTAATAATCACAAAATCTTCTTCTGCTTCTGAAAAAGCACTTACTTCTTCACTCTCTACATTGATATTTTTTATAAAATCTGTTGTTGGTATCAACAAGGATTTTTCCTCCTCTTCATCAATCAACTGGTGTTTTATAACCGGTGGGTCTTGCACTGGTTTTTCTTCTACAGGAGTAGTTACTGGAATTGCAGTTGTCGTACTAGTCGATTTTGGTGTAAGATCCTGAGGTGTTGCCTTTTGTTCGTCCTCCAATGTATGAATGATCTTCTTTGTTTCTGTATTGACAATTTCATCCTGCTGTTCTATATCAAATCCAGTGGCTATAATTGTTACAGAAATAGCATCTTCTAAGGACTCATCTTCTCCAACTCCCATAATGATATTTGCTCCATGTCCTGCTTCTTGCTGGATATGATCATTAATCTCTCCTATCTCATCAATAGTAATTTCTTCTTTCCCGGATACGATTAACAGCAATACGTTTTTTGCTCCTGTAATTTTATTGTCATTCAGTAATGGAGAATCTAATGCTTTTACAATAGCATCATTAGCTCGGTTAGCACCAGAGGCATTAGCAGACCCCATTATTGCTGTACCGCTATTGCTAAGCACTGTTTTTGCATCACGCAAGTCAATATTTTGCGTATAATGATGTGTTATTACTTCTGCAATTCCTCTAGAAGCAGTTGATAACACTTCATCCGCTTTAGAGAATCCTCCTTTAAATCCGAGGTTTCCATACACCTCTCTTAGCTTGTTATTATTTATAACAATTAAGGAATCTACATGTGCTCTTAATTTTTCTACTCCTAACTGAGCTTGCTGGTTACGCATACGACCTTCGAACTGAAAAGGTATGGTTACAATCCCTACCGTTAGAATATCTAATTCTTTTGCCATTTTAGCAATAACCGGAGCAGCTCCTGTTCCTGTTCCTCCTCCCATTCCTGCTGTGATAAATACCATTTTTGTATTGGTATCCAACATTCTCTTAATCTCTTCAAAACTCTCTACTGCTGCCTGCTCTCCTACTTCGGGATTTGCTCCCGCTCCTAACCCTTCTGTCAAAGATACTCCCAATTGTATCTTATTAGGGATAGGGCTATTTTCTAATGCTTGCGCATCTGTATTACATATTACAAAATCAACCCCTTTGATGCCTTGCTGAAACATATGATTGATGGCATTACTACCACCTCCTCCTACTCCAATCACTTTTATCACATTCGACTGATTTTTAGGTAAATCAAATGAAATATTCCCGAACTCCTCATTACTACTCATAATAAATTTGCTAATTTTCTAGTTCTCTCTTTTTCTTAAATATCGTTATAATTATTCGGCATTATCCAAAAAATCTTTGAATTTTTCCGTCCATTTCTCTAATATATTCTTCCGAGGCTTCACTTCCTCTTCCTTATAATTCTCTTCTTTTTCTACAGCATACTCTTCAGTATTATCTGGTGTCATTTCTTCAGTTTTCTGCTGTACCTCTACTTCTACTTTTTGAGTCTTTTTATTTCTTTCTATATGTGCCAATCCATCCATCACAAGCCCAACAGCTGTTGCATACATAGGACTAGTAGTTTCTGAATCGCTATTCCCTGCCAGATGCTCATTAGGATACCCAATTCTCGTATCCATTCCGGTTATGTACTCTACTAATTGCTTTAGATGTCTTAACTGAGATCCTCCCCCTGTTAGTACTATTCCGGCAATTAATTTTTTCTTAGGAGATTCATATCCGTAATTTTTAATTTCTAAAAACACCTGTTCCACAATCTCTACCACTCTGGCATGTATGATTTTGGAAAGGTTTTTTAATGTAATCTCCTTAGGTTCTCTACCTCGTAATCCCGGTATAGAAACAATCTCATTGTCTTTATTCTCTCCCGGCCAGGCAGATCCAAACTTAATCTTTAGTAATTCTGCTTGTTTTTCTATGATAGAACACCCTTCTTTTATATCCTCTGTTATTACATTTCCTCCAAAAGGAATTACAGCGGTATGACGAATGATTCCATCTTTAAAAATGGCTAAATCAGTAGTTCCTCCTCCTATATCAATCAAAGCTACTCCTGCTTCTTTTTCTTCCTGACTGAGTACTGCATCCGCAGATGCTAATGGTTCTAAGGTTACATCTGATAATTCTAACCCGGAATTCTTAACACATCTTCCTATATTGCGAATGGAGGTTACCTGTCCGACAACCACATGAAAGTTCGCTTCTAACCTTCCTCCAAACATCCCTACGGGTTCCTTTATCTCTGCCTGACCATCTACTTTGTACTCCTGTGGTAATACATGTAATATTTCTTCACCTGGTAACATCACCAGTTTATGTACCTGATTACACAGCATATCGATATCCCTTTCATCAATCACTTCATCAGCTGTTGTTCTGGTAATATAATCACTGTGTTGCAAGCTTCTAATATGTTGTCCTGCAATCCCTACAGTTACTTTTTCTATTTTATGCCCCGAAATCCCTTCTGCTTCCTGCACCGCTTGCTGAATAGACTGGATTGTTTGTGTAATATTATTTACCACTCCTCTATGTACTCCCAGGCTTTTTGATTTTCCAACTCCCAAAACCTCCATTTTGCCATATTCATTATACCGCCCGACCATAGCAACAATTTTTGTTGTTCCTATATCTAATCCTACCGCTATTTCGTTTGATTCTCTATCCATATTGGTATTATTTTTTTGTACACACTACCTGATTCCTAAACTGCAAGCTAATTGTCCTATATTCTTTAAGGTTTTTATCTTTAATCGCTTTCTTATAAAAAGCTTTAAAATTACTGACCTTACTTTTTAAATTCTCAGCCTTACCAAAATTCACTTTAAACGCATACACACGAAATCCAAGCTCATAATTTCCCTGTCTGTTTCTATACACACTTACCACATGCCTTTTCAGAAATTCATCTTCTCTGATTTCTTTTAAAAGCGGAAATATTTCTGAAACTTCTCTTTCAGAAACATTATACACTAATGGCACATGTGCCGAATAATTATTCGACAAGGGCATTATTTCACCTTTCGTGTCAACATAAAAAGGCGTAACCGCATCTACCCTAGCAATAGGGGTGCGTTGCCTTATACTTACTTTAAGTTTCCCATCTACAGACAGATACACGTCTGAATTTTGAATCATTTCGTGTTGATCCAATTGTTTTTCTACCTTATTCAAAGCTAAAATTTCTTTCCCTACGCTCGTAGCCCGATTCTGATTTTGTATTAACAATTTATTAACCATGGTTTCATTTACATACGGACTCTGTTCTTCGATAAATTCTACCTTAATTTCTTCAATTTTTCTTTCGTGATTTCTAGCTGTTGTAAAAGCATACAACAACACTATTAACAAAAAAAGAACCCCAAATTTTATGTAACCCAATAGCTTTTTCATGCTAATAACGCTTCTCTAATCTTCACCACTTCTTCTCCTATATCACCAGCTCCTACAGTAAGAATAACTTCTGCATCACTTGATAAAATATCAGCGACTAAATTTTCCTTTACCACCATTTTTTTATCTTCCATATCAATCATTTCCAGAAGCCACTGACTTGTTATTCCTGCAATCGGCAATTCTCTGGCAGGATATATATCTAACATAAACACTGTATCAAACTTACTGAGACTCGCCGCAAATTCTACTCCAAAATCTTGCGTCCTGCTAAACAGGTGTGGCTGAAACACTACCAACACTTTTTTATCAGGATGCATTTGTCTCACTGCTTGATGTAAAGCTGTTATTTCTGTCGGGTGATGCGCATAGTCATCTATATATATTTTTTCTTTTGTCTTTACCTGATAACTAAACCTTCTTTTCACTCCCTTGAAAGAAGATAAAGCCTTTGCCAGCAATTTGGTTGGGGAGCCATAAAGCATTGCCATGGCAAAGGCTGTAATAGCATTCAACAGGTTATGTTCACCAGGCAAATCAAATCTTAAATCTGCAATTATTTCTTCTGGTGTCTTTAAGTCAAAAACATATGACCCATTTTCTATTTTTATGTTTTTTATACAATAATCTGCATCATCTTCAATACCAAGAGTCATGCCGCCTAATACTAGTCCATTTTTGACCAACAAATGGTCTTTTGCCCGTGATGAAAACTCCACAAATGAGGCATCCAGAGCATCTGACTGCCCATAAATATCCAGATGATCAGCATCCATTGAAGTAACTGCTGCTATATCCGGATACAATTGCAGAAATGATCTATCAAATTCATCTGCTTCCACCACAACAACCTCATCTCCTTCGAGAATCAAATTAGAGTTATAGTTTTCACTAATCCCTCCTAAAAAGGCAGTCACCTTCGCTCCACTTTCTTTTAACAAATGTCCTAAAATAGCTGTAGTGGTTGTCTTCCCATGTGTTCCCGCAACCGCCAAGGTATATTTCCCTTTGGTAATAATCCCTAGCACTTCTGCTCTCTTTTTTATCAGAAAACCTTGACTCTCAAAATAAGTAAGCTCTGAATGATCTGATGGAATTGCAGGAGTATACACTACCAATGTCTCTTCCTTATCCAAAAAACCTTCTGCAATATGCGCTACATCATCATCAAAATGAATTTCAATTCCCAATGCTTTTAGATCTTCTGTAATCTGACTTGGTGTTTTATCATACCCTGCTACATTTTTTCCTGAGAAATTAAAATAACGAGCCAAAGCACTCATTCCAATACCTCCTATCCCAACAAAATACACATTCTTTATATCTTCAATATGCTGATCCATCTATCTCTTTTCTATTTGTCAGATTGCATTAATTTTTCCACTTCGTCTACGATATCTGATGTAGCATTAGGCAATGCTAATTTTTTAATTGCATGTGTTAATTTAATTTTCATTGCTTCCAATTCTAACAATTGCATAATTCGCTTTTGAAAAAATTCTTCCAGTTCACTTTCTTTTAAAACCTTTGCTCCTTCTTTATCAGCTATAGCTTGTGCATTTTTGGTCTGATGATCCTCTGCTACATTAGGAGAAGGAATAAACAAAACTGGTTTCCCTACAATACAAAGCTCAGACACCGAACCTGCTCCTGATCTGGATATAATAGCATCTGCTGCAGCATATGCCAGATCCATTGTATCTAAAAATTCATGTACCTGAATCCCTTTTCTTTTGGAATATACCTTATACTCCTCATAATACAGTTTTCCACATTGCCATAGCAGCTGCACTCCTTTCTCTTCAAAAAAATCGAGATTAGCAGCAATCAGCTCATTAATTCTTCTAGCTCCTAAACTCCCCCCAAGGATCAACACTGTTTTCTTTTCATCATCCAATCCATACTTAGTAATGGCGGTTTCCTTTTTTGCATCAATCTTCAACAAATCCTGACGCACAGGATTTCCTGTTTTTATTATTTTTTCTTCAGGAAAGTATGCCCCTAGCCCATCATAAGCGACACATATTTTATCTACTGTTTTTGACAACCACTTATTAGTAATCCCAGGAATCGAATTTTGTTCCTGGACTACGGTTTTAATTCCCGCACTACTCGCCATCTTCACAATAGGACCACTAGCAAACCCCCCAGTACCAATCACCACATCTGGATTAAAACTTTTGAGTATTTTTTTTGATCTCCACAAACTACTTAGCAGCTTAAAGGGAAATAACAAATTACTAATCGTTAGTTTTCGCTGAATTCCACTAATCCATAAACCTTCAATTTCATACCCTGCTTCCGGAACCTTGGTCATCTCCATTCTATCTTTAGCACCTACAAATAAGATCTTTGCTTCTGGATATCTTTTTTTAAATTCATTCGCGATAGCGATAGCAGGAAAAATATGTCCTCCTGTCCCCCCACCGGATAATATGATTCGTGGTTGTTCATTCATACTGCTTCTCTCAGAACCTCTACCGGGTCTTCTTCTTTATTTTTTATTTCTTTTTCAATTACGGCTTCTCTTTTTCTACTCACACTCAACACAATCCCTATAGCCAGGCAAGTCATCCATATAGATGTTCCTCCACTACTAACCAAAGGCAATGTCTGTCCGGTAACCGGAAACAACTCTACAGCTACCGCCATATTAATAATTGCCTGAAAAACTATCGGAAGCCCCACTCCTATCACTAGCAATGTACCAAATACTTCTTCGCACTTATGAGCCACAATTACCAATCTCATCAATAACAAGATATACAATGACATCAAAAACACTCCTCCTAACAGCCCCCACTCTTCGATGATGATTGCATAAATAAAATCCGAAGATGATTGTGGCAAAAAATTTCTTTGCACACTCTTCCCTGGTCCTTTTCCTATAACTCCTCCTCTGGCGATGGCTATTTTCGCTCTTTCTATCTGATAATCTTCTTGCGTATCTTTATTATCTGCAAAATTCTCCACCCTGCTTATCCAGGTATCTACCCTATTCGGAAACATCCCCGGAAATGCTTTTGCGGTCAACACAAAAAAGGCGAGTGCTACAACTCCTGTTCCTATGATTATCATCAAATATCGGATAGGATACCCCCCTAAAAACACCAACATAACGACCATTGAAAAGATAATAGCCGTTGTAGAAAAATTTGCTGGAAGAATCAACATCAAAACAACAAATACCGGTAACCAAAGTGGCAATAAAGTCTCTTTAAACGTGATCTTTTTCCCTTTTATTTTTGACAAATATCTGGCTACATAGGCTAACAGCACTACAGCCGCCAATGTGGATGTCTGAAAAGTGACCCCCACAAACGGAATTTTAATCCATCTACTCGCATTCGCACCTCCTATAGTTGTATTTTGCGCCATCGTCAACAATAACAACACAATAACTACAGGTATCATAATAATAGATAACCCTTTAAAATAATGATACGGCACTTTATGGACTGCATAAATAATCCCAAATCCCAGCATCAAATGTGCGAAATGCTTCACTAGGTAGGTAAACGTATCTCCGTTCCCATATAAATATGCCAAATTACTACTAGCACTATATACCGGCAAGAAAGAGAATAGTGCCAATAGCGCCGCTACTGCCCATATTGCTCTATCACCTTTTATATTTGCCATTATTTTTGTCATATTCCCCTTTCTTTAGTATTCTTAAAGCTCCCTTACCGCTTCTTTAAATTGCCTTCCTCTGTCTTCGTAGTTTTTGAACAAATCAAAACTTGCACACGCCGGGGATAACAAAACATTATCATTTCGCTCTGCAATTGAGTAAGCAGCCTTTACTGCTTCTTTCATTGATTTAGCTTCTACTATATTATCCACGCAATTTCCAAAAGCATTGATGATTTTTTCATTATCTATCCCAAGACAAATAATCGCTTTAACTTTCTCGTTGATCAACGGATACAAAAGACTGTAATCATTTCCTTTATCAACACCTCCTACAATCCAAACCGTAGATGATTTCATTGCATCTAATGCATAATATGCCGCATTGACATTTGTAGCTTTCGAATCATTAATATACTGCACGTTATTAATCTTCAACACATTTTCCAATCGGTGTTCCACTCCATGAAAATTTTCCAAACACTCTCGTATCGTACTCTTTCTTATTTTTAACAATTGCGACACAGTAGCTGCTGCCATTGCATTTTTTACATTATGATTTCCTTTTAACGCTAAATCTGATGTTGACATAATAAATTCGTTGTTATCTATTTTTACTACTATATTTTTCTCCTCCAAATACGCCCCCTGATCAAACTTTTTCGTCAATGAAAAAGGCAATAACTGAGGTTTTATCTCATGCGTATTCAGATATTTTTTTATCTCTAGATCATCTGCATCATAGATGAAATAATCTTGTTCTGTTTGATTTTTTATTATTCTAAATTTTGAAGCCACATACTTCTCCAACTTATACTCATATCGATCTAAATGATCTGGAGTAATATTTGTCAAAACAGCAATGTGTGGTGCAAACTTCTCTATACCATCTAACTGAAAACTACTTAGCTCCAGTACATAATTCGCCACTTCTGTAGTTGCCACTTGCTTCGCAAAACTATATCCTATATTCCCTGCCACTCCTACATCAAGCCCTCCGGTTTTCAATATGTGATGTGTCATCATTGTAGTAGTGGTCTTACCATTACTTCCAGTAATTCCAACAATGGTTGCAGCTGTATAATTATCCGCAAACTCAATTTCTGAAACAACAGGCACTCCTCTTTCTTTTAACCGAACAACCAGCGGCACCGTATCAGGTATCCCCGGACTTTTCATCACCACTGTTGCAGTCAGAATTTTAGCTTCTGTATGCTGTTCCTCTTCCCAAGCCACTCCTAACTCATCCAATGTCTTTTTATAGGTCTCTTTTATTTTCCCTTTATCAGACACAAAAACTGTATACCCTTCCTTCTTTCCCAAGATGACAGTTCCGACACCACTCTCTCCTGCTCCCAGTACTACCAGTCGTTTTTCTATATGTCTTTTTTCTTCTCTCATATTTTTTCAGGCATAGAAATTCTTATTTTTTACCTGACTTTTAATGTGATCACGGTAATGATCGCCAAAATAATCCCAACAATCCAGAATCTGGCTACAATCTTACTCTCGTGAATTCCTTTTTTCTGATAATGATGATGCAAAGGAGACATTAGAAAAACCCTTCTCCCTTCACCATATTTCTTTTTTGTATACTTAAACCAACTTACCTGAATCATTACAGAAAGGGTTTCTATAAAAAAGATTCCGCATAAAATCGGTATTAAAAATTCTTTTCTTGTCGCAATTGCCAACACGGCGATAATCCCGCCTATCGTCAAGCTTCCTGTATCTCCCATAAACACTTGTGCCGGATACGTATTATACCACAAAAACCCAACAAGTGCTCCAGCAAAAGCTGTAACAAAAATGGTCATCTCTCCTGAGTTAGGGATATACATCACATTGAGATAATCTGAAAAAATTATATTTCCAGACACCCATGCAAACAACGCAAGTGTCAACACGATAATCGCTGAAGACCCTGCCGCCAATCCATCAATTCCATCTGTCAGATTTGCTCCATTAGAAACCGCCGTGATAATGAAAATCACAAAAGGAATAAAAATAAGCCACGCATATTTAGCTAGCGAAGGACTTATCCAGGTGATCAAACTAGCGTAATCAAATTCATTATTTTTAAAAAAAGGAATGGTTGTTTTTGTCGATTTGATCGCTGGATTAAAATCGCTTTCTGCCGTTGTTCCTGATACCGATTCTACTGTCTCTACAGAAGACACAATCTCCTCTTTTATGGTTATATCTTCATGAAAATACATAGTACATCCTACAATCACTCCAAGACCAACTTGACCAATTACCTTGAACCAACCTTTTAATCCGTCTTTATTTTTTTTGAGTATTTTCAGGTAATCATCTATAAAACCTATAGCCCCCATCCACAACGTAGTCACTATTAACAAAATAATGTAAACATTATCTATCTTAGCAAAAAGCAGTACAGGCACAAGGGTAGCCAGAATTATAATCACCCCTCCCATAGTCGGTGTTCCTGCCTTTTCCACCTGTCCTTCCAATCCCAAATCACGAATACTTTCTCCCATTTGTTTTTTCTGAAGAAATCTAATAATTCGTTTCCCATAAATCGTTGAGATCATCAAGGAGAGAATTATTGCCAATGCTCCTCTAAAAGTGATAAACTGAAAAAGACTCGCTCCAGGAAACTGATATTCACTCTCTAAATATTCAAACAAATAATATAACATAGCTCTCTTCTTCTAAATACTGTTTTTTAACACGTCAATACAAATCATTTATTTCCCCATTCGCTTTAATTCATCTTTTACGATCTCAAAATCATTAAAGTCATTACGGACCCCATCTATCTCCTGATATGTTTCGTGTCCTTTTCCCGCAATCAGAATAATATCATTCGCCATCGCCAATTGACAAGCGGTTTTTATAGCTTGCGCCCGATCTGTAATTGACAATGTTTTTCTATAGTGTTGAGGCTCGACCCCTTTCTCTATATCTGCAATAATATCTTCTGGTTTTTCTGTTCTGGGATTATCACTGGTAAAAATCACTTTATTACTCAATGAGGAAGCAATATTCCCCATCACTGGTCTTTTAGTTTTATCTCTATCACCTCCACACCCCACAACTGTAATCAAAGTCTCGTTATTTGTTCGTATTTCATTAATAGTATCCAATACATTTTTCAATGCATCTGGTGTATGTGCATAGTCTACAATCGCAGTAATTTTATCATTAGATATCATATACTGAAATCTACCACTCACACTTTCTAACTCACTCAACAAACGCAAAATTTCTAAGGTCTCCAGCCCCAACAATTCTGCTGTTCCATATATCGCCAACAAATTATATGCATTAAAATCACCTATCAACTTTGCCCAAAGTTCATTATCATTAAATTTTAGCAACAACCCGCCGATGCTATTCTCTAAGATCTGACCCCTATAGTCAGCGTATGATTTCAACGCATACGTATATTGTTTGGCTTTTGTATTCTGAAGCATAAATGCTCCATTTTTATCATCTTTATTTGTCAATGCAAATGCTCCCGAAGGCAAACTGTCAAAAAAACTTTTTTTAACATCTCTATATTCTTTAAAAGTTTCGTGATAATCTAAATGATCATGTGACAGATTGGTAAAAACCCCTCCTTCAAACACTAATCCTTCTATTCTTTTTTGATGGATCCCATGAGAGCTTACTTCCATAAAACAAAACTCTACCCCTACCTCATTCATCTCTTTTAAATACCTATTGATCATCAAAGGATCAGGCGTTGTATGAGTTGCTTTATACTCCTGAGCATCTACCATGATTTTCACTGTAGATAACAACCCTACCTTATATCCAGCTTTTTTAAACAGCTGAAATAATAACGTAGCAATTGTGGTTTTGCCATTTGTCCCTGTAACCCCAATCAACTTTAGGTTCTCCGATGGCACTCCATAAAAATTAGAAGCCATAATTGCCAATGCTTCTGCTGCATTTTCTACCTCTACATATGTTACTCCTTCTTTTATGTTTTGTGGTATATCCTCGCAAACAATCGCAATTGCTCCTTTTTCTATCGCTTTCGCTATAAAATCATGTCCATCCGATACCGTCCCTCTAACTGCCACAAAGGCATTCCCCTTATCTATTTTCCTGGAATCAAAATGAACAGCACTAATCTGGGTTGCCGTATCACCAACTACCTTTTCTATTGATACCTTATATAATAACTCCTTTAATTCCATTACGACAACTCTAAACTGATTCTTTGGTTTTGCTTTACTTTTTTTCCCGGTTCTATTGATTGTTTTTTCACAAACCCCTTTCCTTTTATCTCTACCCGAAGCCCCATATTCTCCAATAGTGAGATTACATCCATTGCCGGCATCCCTTTTACATTAGGCATGATCGTCTTATATTTCTGAACCTTTCCATAATATCCGTTATAGCTTCTTTCTACTTTTTTGTTACTCACAACCTCAGCAGAAATCTTATCTTCTACAGGGATATCATTATAAATTTTTTCTGCTATTCTTTTAAAAACCGGTCCAGCAACAATATTCCCATAATACCCTTTTTCTTTGTTAGGTTTATGAATCACGACTATACAAGAATACTTAGGGTCTTCTGCCGGGAAATATCCTGCAAACGAAGAAATGTATTCTCTCTCTTTATGCTTTCCATAATTCCCCCAACAAGTTCCAGTCTTCCCGGCAATCATAAAATTATCTGTCCTGATATTATCTGCTGTTCCTCGTGCCACCACATTCTTCATCATTTCCTGAACTATTTTTGCGGTTTCTTTTGAACAAATTGCGGGGTTCAACACTTCTTTATCATATTGCTCTCTAATCTTATCCCAGGACATCACTCGCTTGATAAACCGTGGTTTTACCATCTCCCCATTATTCGCTATTGCATTATAAAACGCCAAGGTTTGCAAAGGAGTTAAAGAAACTCCATATCCAAAAGCCATCCATGGCAAGGTAGTCCCATACCAATTTTTTTCTCCCGGATAAGGTATCTTAGGGGTTCCTTCTCCTTTTATAGACAGCCCTAATTTATCATTGAGCCCCATATTTATCAGGCGATCCACAAACTTTTTAGGATTATTCTTATAATGTTCAAAAACAATTTTTGCAAAAGCTGTATTTGAAGAAACTTCAAAAGCTCTTGCTGCAGATATTTTTCCATACCC
Organism: Aquimarina hainanensis; assembly: GCF_042684685.1. Taxonomy (NCBI): domain Bacteria; kingdom Pseudomonadati; phylum Bacteroidota; class Flavobacteriia; order Flavobacteriales; family Flavobacteriaceae; genus Aquimarina; species Aquimarina hainanensis. Next base: position 191,889 of record NZ_JBHULX010000021.1, read on the forward strand.
TCCCCAATGAGAATCTTTTACAACTCGATCATAAAACTTTACTCTTCCATTCTCTGTATCTACCACATAACTAGAATCAATCACTTTATCTTCTAAGGCTGCCACCATCGTTACCAGTTTGAAAGACGATCCCGGCTCATGTGACTCACCTACTGCGTAATTCAACTTCTCATAATACTTCCCGGATTTGCCTCTTCCTAAATTAGAAATAGCTTTTATCTCTCCTGTCTTTGTTTCCATCACAACAGCTGTTCCGTGCTCTGCTTCAAACTTTTCCAATTGCGCCAATAAAGCATGATGTGTCACATCCTGAATATTCACATCAATAGTGGAAATCACATCATACCCATCTTCTGGCTCTACCTCATTCGCATCTCCTATTGGCTTCCATTGGTTCTTTGCTATTTTTTGTTTTTTTCTTTTTCCTTCTTTTCCTCTAAGAAAAGGACCATATGCTCCTTCCAGACCTACTCTGGTATAATACCCTTGATCATCTCTACGTTCATATCCAACTGTTCTTTCTGCAATTTTCCCTATAGGGTGCTCTCTCACTGTTCGCTGCTCAATAATCAATCCTCCTCTATTCGCTCCAAATTTCAACAACGGAAATTTTTTAAATCGCATATATCTGGAATACCCAACATTACGCGCCAGCAGCAGATATCTGTTTTTATTCGATTTCGCTGTGCGCAACAGCTTATCATAATACGAAACCGACCTACCCATCTCTTTAGCCAATGCCTCACATAGTGGTTTTATATATTTCCTGAAATCTTTTTCTTTTACCGCCAAGGCATCAAATCGGATATCGTATTTTGGTACTGAAGTAGCCAGCAAATTACCATTGGAATCGTATAAGTTTCCACGATTTGCAGGGATATCAAAAGTTTTAAAAACCCGTTGTTGTGCTTTATTTCTATATTCATCTCCTTCTACAAACTGAATATTCACCAATTTTACAACAACAGCAATAGCAAAGATGAGCATACATCCTGCTACAAAATACAATCGATTCAATATGTTCTTATCTGCTACTGCCAAAATACTTACTTGGTTACTATAATTTTTTTAGGAGGTGTAGAAGGTTGTTTTAACCCCTTTTTCTTCATTCTTTCGATTACAGAAGACTCCATTTTTAATCGCATCAATTCTGTTCTTCCATCTACAAACTGCGTCCTAAGCTCTTTTACTTCATTATTTAATTTTGCAATCTCATGCACTTTACTCTCCGCATTATGAGAACTTGCAATCATTATGATTGCCAAAAAGGACAAAAACAACAACATTCTCCAGTTTTTCATAGCATCATCCGCTATCAAGAACTTTCCTTTTAATATGTCATAAATTGTCTGCTTCATTATTTTCTAAACCGTCAAAACGTATACCTATATATTATATACGCTCAGCAATTCGAAGTTTCGCACTTCTCGCTCTGTTATTTTCTTTAACCTCTTCTTCTGTTGGCACCACCAATCCTCCTACTTTTCTGAAAGGCACCGTTACATTACCATACAAGTCTTTTTCCGGTTCTCCTTCAAACATCCCATTACGGATATATCGCTTTACTAATCGATCTTCCAAAGAGTGATATGATATCAAACTTATCCTTCCTCCTTTGTCTAACAATTCTTCCGTTTGCAGCAAGAAATCTTTCAGCACTTCTATTTCCTGATTTACCTCTATACGGATTGCCTGATAAATCTGTGCTAATATCTTGTGTTCTTTATGTTTTACTAAAAAAGGTCTTAACACCTCTTTTAGCATTGCGCTTGTTTTAACAGGAGCCTCAATTCTTGCTGTTACTATTGCCCTTGCTAACTTAGGCGCATTCCTCAATTCTCCATATTGCAGCAACACTCTTCTCAAATCCATTTCGTCATAATCGTTTACTACATGAAAAGCAGACAGTGCTCCATCCTGATTCATCCTCATATCCAGTTCTGCTTCAAATCGGGTCGAAAACCCTCTTTCTGCAACATCAAACTGATGAGAAGAAACCCCAAAGTCTCCTAAAATACCATCAACCTTTCTTACACCATAAAATCTCAAAAAGCGTTTTATGTATCTAAAATTCTCATTAATCAACACAAAACGGTCATCCTCTAACGCATTGACCAATGCATCTTTATCCTGATCAAATGCAAACAATTTCCCCTTCTCCCCCAGTCGACTTAGTATTTCTTTTGAATGCCCTCCTCCTCCAAAGGTCACATCCACATACACCCCATCTGGCTTAATAGCCAGACCATCTACTGTTTCTTTTAACAATACCGAATTATGATATTCCATCTATCTCGTCTTCAAAACCCATTACTTCTTCCGCCAAATCCGCAAAATCATCTGTAGCATCTTCAATTGCTTTTTCATAAAGATCCTTATCCCACACCTCTATAATATTCACTGCTGACGAAAGAACTATTTCTTTTTTTATACTAGCAAAACCGATCAAATCTTTTGGAATCAAAAGTCGTCCTGTAGCATCTATATCTACCACCTTGACTCCAGCCGTAAATCTTCTTATAAAGTCGTTATTCTTCTTTTTAAAGCGATTTAGCTTGTTTATTTTCGCCATTAATTGATTCCACTCCTGCATTGGATATAGCTCCAAGCAAGGCTGAAAAACTGAGCGCTTCAAAACAAACCCTTCCTCTAACACACTAGCCAACTGCTTCTTAAAAGCAGCAGGCATCATCAAACGCCCTTTAGCGTCTGCCTTACATTCATATGTGCCGATTAGATTTACCACTTGATTTTCCCTGCCTTCTTTTATATTTCAAATATATTGAAAATATTACCACTTTTTACCACAATCTACCACATTGTTAATAAGTTATCGTTAAAATACTTCTTTACAAGACGAATGACTCTTTAAATTTTTGTCTATCAACCCAATACAAAAAGACAAGTTCCTTCGCTCCCGCAAAAGGATTTCACCGAACATTAAAAAAACATAAATTCGTGATACACTATCAACAAAAAGCTTTGATCTAACTATGAAAGTGCTATATTTGCTGATAATTCTTGTAAGAAATATTAATGAATTACAGATTAAAAAAAAGCGGAAAGTTTAGTTACCTAGAGACAGGAGAAGGAACACCAATTGTTATTTTACACGGTTTAATGGGTGGTCTTAGCAATTTTGATGGTGTTAGTTCTTACTTTCCTAATCACGGATACAAAGTTCTTATACCAGAACTCCCTATATACACATTACCAATCTTAAAAACCAAAGTGGGCACTTTTGCTAAATACCTAAAAGATTTCATAGATCATCTGGGATACAAAGAAGTAGTCCTGCTAGGGAACTCTCTTGGAGGACACATTGCCTTGTTATGTACAAAAATGTTCCCTGAAAATGTAAAAGGCTTAGTCATAACCGGTAGTTCTGGATTATATGAAAGTGCCATGGGGGAAAGCTACCCTAAAAGAGGTGACTATGAATATATTAAAAAGAAAGCCGAGAATGTGTTTTATGATCCAGCCATTGCTACAAAAGAGATCGTAGATGAGGTTTATGCAACTGTAAATGACAGAAACAAATTAATCAGAACACTATCCATCGCCAAAAGTGCAATCAGACATAACATGGCAAAAGATCTGCCTAATATGCACACCCCAACATGTATCATATGGGGAAAAGATGATACTGTTACTCCACCAGAAGTAGCAAATGATTTCAACAAACTATTACCTGATTCTGACCTTTACTGGATAGACAAATGCGGTCATGCTGCAATGATGGAACATCCAGAAGAATTCAACCAATTACTTCATTCCTGGTTTAAAGAACGAGGTATTTAATAAGAAAACTATGAAAATAAGCAGCGCTGAATTTGTAATAAGTAACAGCGATGTTGCTAAATGCCCGAAAGAAAAACTCCCTGAGTATGCCTTTATCGGAAGATCTAACGTAGGAAAGTCTTCTTTGATAAATATGCTTACCAATAGAAAAAATCTAGCCAAAACCTCAGGGCGCCCCGGAAAAACACAGTTAATCAACCATTTTATCATTAACAAAAAGTGGTTCCTGGTCGATTTACCCGGATATGGATACGCTAGAGTTTCTAAATCAGCCAAGAAGGTGTTTCAAAAATTTATCACCTCTTACTTCTCCAAAAGAACACAGCTTGTCAATGCTTTTGTTCTAGTAGACTCTAGACATGAACCTCAAAAAATAGATGTAGAATTCATGCTTTGGCTGGGAGAAAATCAAATTCCATTTTCTATCATTTTTACGAAAGCTGACAAGTTATCCAAAAACAAACTAGAGGTCCAGATAGCAGAGTACAAAAAGAAAATATTAGAGTACTGGGAAGAAATGCCTATTTATTTTATCACTTCCTCCTCTTCTGGTCAAGGAAAAGAAGAATTACTTGCCTATATCGACAATATCAACAAACAATTACAATCATCATAAAAACACAAAAAGCTGAAAATGTATTTTTTCAGCTTTTTTATGCAGCATTAAACAATACCTTCTTTATTTCTTTTTAAGCTCCAGTTTTTCTGCAAAGTAATCACAAAAATCCTTCATAGTATCTGACATTTTCTGATCCTGTGTTGCTCTGTTAAACGTATCACTCATTGACACTAATGTTTGATGAAAAAATATCTTCATTTCATCAACAGGCATATCTTTGGTCCATAAGTCAATTCTAAGACTCTCCTTATTAGCACTATCCCAAACAGACAATAACATTGCTTTTGTCTCTTCATTTTCTACACCCCCATCTTGTGCAGTCCATTTTAATTTTTCCGGAACTCTATTTTCATCTAATTCAATATCTATCTTAATCTCCGATTTATGTACACTCGCCATTATCTTACTGGTTTATATTTTGATTTTTTAAAAACTGTTTCGGCATCTACCATCAACAGATGATGCAAAGATACGTCGTTATTTTCCATATACGAAGAAACAATTCTCTCCCCTATAAATTGCCCTATTTTTCCCGGAGCCTCCTTATCGATTTCCTCCAGATAAAACTTAGAAAAAGGAGCTGGAAACAAAAATCTTGACAACAAAGAAGTATCTGTACTGTACAACAACTGTCTATCTATAAAATACTTCCAAATCTCTTCTTCATTAGCCTCTGACCACGCATATTGTTCTTCTGTATATCCGAGCAATGAAGCTTTGGAGTGCACCGGCAGAAACAATTTTTTGAGATACTGTTCTTTTCCGTAATAAATCATATTCGATAGGAAAGTTCTGTCTTTACTTAACCTTATCATTTTTTTAGCATACATTGAGGCTACATCTGGTACAATTTGCTCCGTTACAAACCCTTGCTTTAAATACACCGAAATGTTTTCATAAAAAAAGTGATCTTTTCCCAAATACGTATCCAAAGAAATAATCAACAATCCTTCATGCAAAATCACTTTATTTCGGTAATCTACATCAGATGTAACAGTGACAATTCTCGGAATTCTCTCTTCTGGAAAATAAAATTTTACATGTTGAAAAAAAGAATGCAGCTCATTTTTTACTGTAGAAAAATCAGAAAATTTCTTTGACACCTCAGTATTAATTTCGACCTGCAAGGTATCAACTGACTTCTTCAACCACACGTCATTTTCATACCGCTCAGGAAAAAGAAAAGGAAAGCGCTCTTTCAGTTCATTCAGGTTTTCTGATGTTACTGCAGCAAAGAGCTCATCAAACCGCTCTACCTCTATCGTTACATCTACTTTAGCAATATCCTCTTCTACCCCCTTATTCTTATTACACGAAATCATCGCTACGTATAATAAACACATTAGTACTTTTTTTATTTTCATTTCAATAATCTGAATAAACCTGTTACTTTGTTCTTTATTTACAGAAACGCTCCCTATTTTTATTAATTTTATGACAGCAAAGGTACTTATTAAAGAATTATTAAATGTAAATATATGCAAACAGAAAAAGTAATCGATCACATTGTTAATTGGTTAAAAGAATATGCTACTAACGCTAAAATGGAAGGTTTTGTTGTTGGAATCAGCGGAGGAATAGACAGTGCCGTTACCTCTTCTCTATGCGCCAAAACAGGCTTAAAAACACTTTGTGTAGAGATGCCTATTCATCAGGCTAAAAGTCAGGTTGATCGTGCTCAGGAACACATCAGTCAATTAAAAGAAAGATACTCTAATGTATCTGATACTCGTACAGATCTAACTCCTGTATTCGAACAATTCAAAAATATCACTCCTGCGACAGAGGCATCTGCCACCCTTGATCTTGCTCTCGCCAACACCAGAGCCAGACTTAGAATGACTACACTGTATTACTTTGCCGGTTTACACAGATTACTTGTTGCGGGAACCGGTAATAAGGTAGAAGATTTTGGCGTTGGCTTCTTTACTAAATACGGAGACGGAGGAGTCGACCTGAGTCCAATAGCTGATTTACTAAAAAGTGAAGTATATACAATCGCAAAAGAGTTAAAAGTTCCTGACTCCATTCAAAATGCAGCTCCAACAGACGGATTATTTGGAGACAGCAGAAGCGATGAAGATCAAATCGGAGCAAGCTATGACGAGCTAGAGTGGGCTATGAAAATGAAAGATTCAGGAAAAACTGCCAATGATTTTAACGGCAGAGAATTAGAGGTTTTCACTATTTTTGATCGCTTAAATACCGTAAACCAACATAAAATGAATCCAATTCCGGTATGTAAAATACCCGTTAATCTAATATAGTGAACACTTGGTCGATAAATTAATAAAAATAAGTTTACGAGTGGGAGTTCTTAGTAATTTTGCAGATGATAAAATACTTTACTACCCCTACAAATAAATGTTTGCCCTTAATCTAAAATTAACATTAACAATCGTAAACAAGAATGACAACAGTACTAATAGCTGATCATCATCCAATCACAAGAAAAGGAATTTCTTCTTTACTACGAAATGCTGAAAACTTTGAAATTATAGGTAAGGTTAGTAATGGGAATGAAATGTATGATGTTCTTAAATCAAACACTCCTGATATTCTCATCATGGAGCTAGACCTTCCACAAATCAACGGAATTACCGCATTACGAACAATAAAGCAGGAATTCACTAAAATCAAGGTCATTATTTTTAGTTCCCATCCTGAGGAAATGTATGCATTGAGCGCCATTAAAGCAGGGGCTTCTGCGTATCTGTCCAAAACAGTATCTACCAAAACTCTAAGAAAGGCTATCGATAGAGTAGCTAGAGGAGGTATCTACCTAAACGACAACCTCACACAACAATTAGCAGATGGAAACACCAAAGAAAGTAATATGGTAGTAAAGTATAAGAAACTCTCCTCCCGAGAAATCGAAGTACTTAATTTACTCTCTTCCGGAAAAAGAAACAAAGATATAGCGGCTACCTTATCTATTAATGAAAAAACGGTAAGCACCTATAAAACAAGGTTACTTAAAAAATTAAAAGTTGATAATCTCGCGGATTTAATCCATCAATCGAGATTGTTACATATCAGCTAATCAAACTACGCGATTTAATTTTTCAAAAAGAATTTTTCGCAATGTAAGATAATCGGAAACATCTTGAATTGTTTCACGATGATCTTTGTCATACTGGGCTTTCACTTCTTGTGAAAGCTCATCTATTTTCTGACTGATCAAAAACCTTCTCAAATTAAGAATAATATCCCGGGTATACTGAGCTACTGAATACTCTTTCTTTTTTACATGAATTTCCTGATCTTCCCAACGATGTAAAGCGTAGCGTTCTTCATTCATCATTATAGCCGTTATTTCTGAAGCTATTTCCTGAGGCACATGATTAATAAAACTTTCTATCTTAAAGTCGTCATCCTGATTCAACCGATCTATCAACAACGCATAGATATCTCTAAAGCTGTTATTTGCAAACTCCACCTCATCATCTTGTAAGTCCAGATATATTTTCTCAAAAACTTTTGCTTTATACACTTCTGGTTCCATCTCCAGATCTCCTTCTTCATTTTCTTTTAACACCCAATCTTCAAATTCTTCTACTTGCTGTCCATAAAGCAACAGTATTTCTATAATCTTACACTCTAACTGATATTGCTCATCTACTTTGGGCTGTTGCGGTTCTTCCTGCGGAACCACAGCCATCGACCTTTTGTTTTTAGTTTTTTTATCCTTTCCTCCTTTTTCTTCCGTTTGATTCATCTGAGCCAATGTATCAAACAGGACATCCTCAGAAACCCCCATAATTCTAGCACATTCCTGTACATAGATTTCTTGCTTTATAACATCCGGAATCTTAGATACACTCGTTACAATATCCCTTATCAACTCTGCTCTTTTTATCGGATCATTTTCTGATTCCCGATGCAATAAAGATGCTTTAAAACTGATAAAGTCCTGCGATTTTTCATTGAGATAATTCTTTAATTCCTCTTCGGTATTCTGTTTTGCAAAACTGTCCGGATCTTCTCCTTCGGGAAACCCGCATACTTTTACATTCATCCCTTGTTCGAGAATCAAATCAATCCCCCTGATTGATGCCCTAATCCCTGCTGCATCTCCATCAAACAACACAGTTATATTTTTTGTCAGCCGATTAATCAAACGCACCTGATCGCTCGTCAATGCAGTACCAGAGGACGATACCACATTTGACACTCCCGTTTGATGAAACTGGATTACATCCGTATACCCTTCTACCAAATAACAGTTATCTTCTTTAGCAATTGCTTGTTTTGCATGGTAAATCCCATACAACACTTTGCTCTTATGATAAATATCACTTTCTGGAGAATTTAAGTATTTTGCTGCTTTTTTATCATTGGTCAGAATTCTTCCCCCAAATCCTAATACTCTTCCTGACATAGATTGAATAGGAAACATCACCCTTCCTTTAAACCGATCAAACTTCTTATCAGTTTTGACAATCGTAAGCCCTGTTTTCTCCAGGTAACTCAATTGATATCCGTTTTTAATTGCTTCATTCGTAAAAGCATCCCATTCATCAGGAGAGTATCCTAATCCAAACTTCTTAATCGTTTCGATTGTAAACCCTCTTTCTTTAAAATACGTTAACCCAATTGCTTTTCCTTTTTCGGTATTCAACAAACAGTCCTGAAAAAACGTATTGGCATATTCACTAACCAAATACATACTTTCTCTTTCATTCGACTGTTGTTTTTGCTGATCTGTCTGTTCTGTTTCCAGTACCTCAATGTTATATTTTTTTGCCAGGTACTTAATTGCTTCGGGATAAGTAAAATGCTCATGTTCCATTAAGAAAGCTACAACATTCCCTCCTTTACCCGTAGAGAAATCTTTCCAGATCTGTTTTACAGGAGAAACCATAAAAGACGGAGTACGCTCATCACTAAATGGGCTTAAGCCTTTAAAGTTACTCCCTGCTTTTTTAAGCTGCACAAAATCACCTATAACTTCTTCTAATCTAGCTGTTTCAAATACAGCATCCACTGTGGTTTTATGAATCATAAACTTTTATTCCAGAACTCTATTTCTATTATACGAACGATAGACAAAAATAAGACAATTCATATTTATTACCAGCCAAACCCATCAAACAAAAAAAAAGAGGGCACTCTTTTGAGCACCCTCTACCATGTTTAAAACGGCTATTATCATTCTTTTACAAATCTTCTGGTCACTTCTATATCTTCTGCCATAAAACGCACAAAATATGTTCCTACACTCAGATCTGACACATCAATTTCTTCTTTAGTTCCTTCAATTTCCTTCACCAGCATTCCATACATAGAAAATACCTTAATTTGATCAACCGTTTTTCCTTTCACATTAATCTTCAATACATTTTTTGCAGGATTTGGATATAAAGAAAAAACTCCAGGATCAACCGATTCCTTATCAGTTAATGCATATGTCTCTAACCTAGCTTTTTTGCTTGCCTTCACACAAAAATCCTTACTCTCCATTCTATCAAAATCGCCTCCTGATACAATCTCTCCAGAAGCACTTGCTACTGTATACGACCCTTCTCCCTGGCTACAGCATATCCCATCTCCAAAAGAATCTTCTATCGTAAACGTATAAGTCCCTTCACTCAATCCTCTAATGTTTTCCACCACTGTAGAACCATCAGGGTTAGCATTCGAATATGTCTTAGAAGCTACTTCAGCTCCTGTCCCATCGGTAATTTTCCAAGAAGTTTCTTGCGGATAATTATCAAAAGTTATCGTCACCGTAACATCTTGTGATGCACAAGAAGATCCGGTATCTCCAGCCGTTAATTTTACATCATCAATCGCCACATCAGCTCTCCAACTTCCTCCGGTTACTCTATTAAATCTTAATTGTAACCCTGATCCTATATAGGCAGACAGGTCAATGGAAGCTTTTCTCCACACATTTCCTTGATTCCCGGATCGATTCCAAACACTCGTCCATGTTTCTCCTTCATCATTAGATGCTTCTACTTCTAATGTTCCCATATCAGAAGATCCATACATATGATATTCAAAAGAGAATACTGCTGAAGCAGCATCATTAAGATCAAAACAAGGAGAGGTAATTACAGCTCTTTTATTAGGGTAACCGACACCTTCTACTGAAGCCTCTACATAAAGATAATGAGTTCCATTAGCCGCTTTACCAGGTCCTGTTCTTCTTGATGGAGTTCCATCTGCATCTAATTCCCAATCGATATCATCATCCTGAGATTGCTCCCATGCACCAATTGTATTTTCGAAACTCTCGCTATACGGTGCAGCTATACCATCTTTACACCCTGGTCCTACTGTACTATCCAAGGTAGTCACCCTAATCGTATTACTAGCTTCTGATTGGTTGTTTGAAGCATCTTTTGCTTTGACATAAAAAGTATAGGTTGTCAAAGGAGTTAAACCGGCAACAGTAAAAGAAGTCTCCGTAACTGTCTTTATCAATGTGTTATCCTGATATACATCATACCCTACTACTCCGATATTATCTGTGGATGCTGTCCAACTCAGTGTTGTTTCTCTAGCAGTAGTGTTTTCCGATGCTAAGTTCGCAGGTGCAGTCGGAGGTTCATTATCTACAACGGCAGGTGCTAATCTAAAAGCTACCACATGACTTTTCCGAACATTATCGGGTCCTTTCATGTACTCACTTATATGCCAAAAGGTTTTATCATCCAGTGGATCTATTGTCAATTGCCCGTAATCTCCATAACGACCATCTCTTCTATTATTCTGGCTATCTCCATCTGCTGATACCTTCTCTGCAACTGTCATTGTCCCTAACGGGTCTGATGCTAATCTTCCCGTATACCGCAATGATGTATATTTTGTAGTACTAACAATCGTATACGCCAATCCAATATTTCCTAAAGCATCCATCCCAATACTTCCACAAAAGGCACTATGCCCATCTGGTTGCGTATAGGTTCCTTCCTGATATATTGTCCAAGGATCATTATCATTGTTTTGCCTCAATTCATACCAGCGAATTCCTGCCAGACTATCATTCCCATCTAAATCTACTACAAAATTAAGCACAACTGAGTTATGTGTTCCAAACCTTCTATAGTTAGTCATAAACATCATCGTAGCCTGTAGTGCATCTATATCAGGTCCAGATCCAGGCTCATCTAAATTCTGAAAGGAACCTCCATCAAATACACTGTCAAAGGGAGTAGTTGTGATTTCCTGTGGTTGTGAAATTGTTGAACTAGAAGGGTTGGTCCAATCTATAGTGGTGGTCCATACTTTTAAATGATCTTGAGACACTCCTCCCCAACTATCATCCTGTAAGTATACAATGGAATGTTTCGCTCCCACTGGCGGCAAGGATGTTCCGGTAGCATTAAAACCTCCTGGACTATAGAATCCGTTTGTTTTAGCTCCTGGCAAAGGAAATCCTATCATCTGTGCCGATGTATTTCCTGCTAACATTTGATCTCTTTCTACTACAAATACTACGTTGTTGGAATCTGGTGCATTTTGGTCTTTGTTTGCTGTAATATAATATCCATCGGACCAAATAGAAAGCTTTTCATAATCAGGAAATGTCCCTGTATTAAAACGATAAGTATACCATCCATCATTAACTGGATCCGGTCCTTTTCCTATAGCAATTAAAAAACCGTTAGGCGTATTACTAAACTCCATAATAATAAAGCGTTCCGCAAAATTATCATACATTACTACCGGGTCTCCAAGGGTTTCCCCTGGAAAAATAGTTCCCAAAGAAGCTTCAGGTACTAACACATTACCAGACCTGTCTAAAATCCCAAATCCGGAATTAAATGCATACACATAATGATTAGGTCCAATTGCCCCTGTGGCATCGTTCAATACTGTTCCCGCATGTGCATCAAACGATGCTATTTCATCAGCAGTTCTTACTTGTGAAGCATTTTTTTGGCTTTGCAATAAAGGATCTCCACCTTTCGGGAATCCTTTTCCGGGAACCACTGTATTTGTTCCTCTTCTTTTTGGAGGTGCAACATGTCCAAAGCCTTTTGCAGCAATGATATTATCCATTGACGACAGAGCTGGAATCTCCCTCATATAGGAGGATGAAGTAACTAAATTCGCTTTTACAGCGCCTTTCTGTGCAAATAGTACCAGACCAGAGAACAGAAAAAATACAAGAAAAAAGTTTTTTGCATTCATTTTTTTAAATTTTGGTTAATTGTTCGTTAAACAAACACCAATGATCGCATAAGCATAGGTTTATCATCGTATTTTGCCCGGGGAAGACAACACACTACGAAATCCGGAAATCAAATAAAAAACAGACGCAATAACTAGATAATCAACGTGTAAGCAAAAGGGATTTGCCTTACTAAAGGAGTAATGTTCATAAGTTTTATTTTAAGTCTTGATTTGTGTGTGACTCAAAATTACAAATTCATTCAATAGATGATATACGGAAAAACACTACCATAGCAATGGGTTAATAATCAATACATTACACTGATCATTAAAACAAAACTCGTTTAAACAAGAAACAAAACAACATTAAACAATTAAAAAACAGATAGTTACATAAAACAAATTTAACCTGAAGCTTCTTCTTTTTTTCTGTGTTTTTTGTAAAATAAAAAATCAAACTATTTAACAGAATTAACTATTATATTACATTATTTTAACAATTTTAACACAAAAAACTCTAAAAATAACATGATATGACTCAACAAAACATTCAATTTTACGGTTTTAAATCCCTTTAAAAATTGTTTTTAAATAAGAAAAGCCTTCATATGATAGCATATAAGGCTTTAATATTAAGCTAGATATTTTTTACAAATCAAACCTAACTCCCAAAGAAATATTATTTTGTTTTACTACTGCATTTTTAAACAATGGAGACATATCATATTTTGCATACAAAGACATATCCCCAAAACCCAGATATCCTCCTAATCCATACACAAAATTGCTAGTATTATAATCCATTTTAATTTTTTCTTTCACTTTCTCACCTTCTTCTATATATTTTAACTTCTGTCGCGTACTAATATTCAATCCTGCATATCCCCCAACACCTATTCTGAACTTCTTGTGTATACGGTATCTTATTTTTTCTGGGGTTTCTATAAACTTAGAAGGACCAAATTCCAAGTACAACGGCACCACAAGATGATCTACTCTAAATTTAGATTTGTCCAACCCTACTCTGAATTCCTCCAGAACTGTTTGCCCTTCTTTATCTACTAAATATCTATTTCCTGTCGGTTTTAGTCCATTTGATTGATATGAAATTCCATATAGGACTCTTGCAAAATTTGATTTTTCAAAAATTCTAGTCTTCCATACAATTCCCATTTCAAAAAACCTACTCCCTCCAATTCTATAATCAGAGTCTTCTAATGAAGTGCCCTCTGTAAGTACATTATTCAACCCAAAAGCGATAACAAAACTTTCATTCGTTCTCCTGTCATATACTTCTTTTTTATTGGAATTATTACCGTTAATCTTAAAACCAAATATCTCTATTTCTTTTTCAATTTTATTCCTTTCCTCTACCTCTTCATAAACCTCTCCATTCCTAATTAGAAGTGCTATTTTATTATCTATGATTGTTAGTTGATTTTCTATATTTAACGCTCTTTTATTTGCCGCAGCTTCTTTTAGCATTATTGCTTTTTCTTTCGTAATTTCTCCATCAATTAATTGTTGATTAATCTTCTCTACTTCTTTTTTTAGCTTATTTTTTTCACTTACAACTATTTCTTCTTTGGTTTTCTTTAATTGCACTATCTTACTATTATGTATTGTATCCTGTGCAAATAAATGGGTGCATAAAGCCATTGCCATCCACATGGCGATTAAAATAACTGTTTTCATTTTGATGATGATTTTTGATTTCCAACACGTCCTCCCCCTGCATATAAAACACAGGGAAAAGATCGCAATGGTTTTGATTAATGAATGTATTAATTCTCCCGATCTACAATCGAAATATGTAATTTCTTAAATCCTACTTTTAATGCTTCAAAAACTCGTTCCTTAAAGGTTTCATCAAGTTCTAGCTCTACATCATGCAAAAGCGCAGTAGCATTGACCTTATTTGATTTTGTTATTTTTTCTAACAAAATTTTTTGTTGCGCTTTGTACAAAAGTGCTTCAATCTCTTCATCCGACACCTCTTCTTTCTCTTTCTCCAGCGCCACTACTTCTTTTAGCACATTGGCTACTTCCTGCTGAATCATCTCTTCTTCGGTTTTTTCAAACACGAATCCCCTTGACTCTTCTGACGGCGCTATATTTTCTTTTGCTGGTATTTTGATATCTTGCTTTTGTTCCTTGTTCTCCTTATAAACAATGTTATTTTGAGGTGTTTTTTTATCGATAGGTTTTTTATCTTCTACTATTTTTTCCAAAACAATTTCGGTGCTCTGAACTGAATCTATTTTATTTTCTAACAATATTGTATCTGTATTGGTAATTCTATCAGAAATGTTTTCTCTTTTTGTAAATCGGAATACGATAACAGCCACAATTCCTATCACGCAAGCTGCAACTAGCATTTTTACCAGCTGAAATCCTTTCTCTTTTCTTTTACCAGCATCCAGCTTCTCCTCCAAACGTGTCCATGTTGCTGCTGAAGGCGTTATTGAACGTCCTTCTAATCTCTTCTTTATTTCTTCATCAAACTTAGACGGTGCCATTATTCATTATGTTTTGATTTATCATTTTTCTCTGTAGCATCTTTCTCGCTTTGAAAAGCTGTGACTTTGACGTGCTTTCCGAAATATCCAACATTTTGGCAATTTCCTGATGTTTATACCCCTCTACAGCATATAGGACAAATACCATCCTATACCCTGAAGGTAAACTATCGATTAACGATTGAATTTCTTCAACCTCCAGTTCTGTTTCTATATTATTCCAGGAAATCTCTTTACCTCCTATTATTTCTTCGGTAAAAAGCTGTGTTTTCTCTTTTCTCAAGTATGAAATAGACTCATTAATCATAATTCTTCGAATCCAACCTTCAAAGCTTCCTTCGGACTTGAATTTTTTCAAGTTCATAAATACCTTCAAAAAACCTGACAACATCACCTCTTCTGCATGGTGTATATCTTTGATATAATACCTACACACACTAAGCATTTTGGCAGCATAACTTTTGTATAGTTTATACTGTGCCTCTTTATGCCCTTTAGCAGCTTTGCTAATGAGTAATGTTTCGTTTTTATAAAATTGAACAATTCTCAAGTCCTTTAATTTTTATGCTCTATATACATAGACGCTCATAAAATTAAAATAGTTGCCTGAGATATAAAAAAAGTATGGTTTGTTATTTTTTTCGGTCTATAACATAGGTGACCATCAACTCTAAAGAGTCTTTGTATTCTGAATCTGGGAAGGATGAAAGAATTGTTAAGGCTTCCTCTTTAAATTCATGCATTATTTTAGTAGCGTATTCCAATCCTCCACTAAGCTTAACAAAGTCAATCACTTCTTTGACTCTCTTTTTATTTTTATTGTGGTTCTTTACGGAATTAATCAACCATTTTCTCTTTTCTTTTGAGCAATGATTTAAGGTATAAATCAGAGGGAGTGTCATTTTTTGCTCTTTGATATCTATTCCGGTAGGTTTTCCTATTGCTTCATCTCCATAATCAAACAAATCATCTTTAATCTGAAAAGTCATCCCTATTAACTCTCCAAATCTTCTCATTTTCTCTACAGCATCAGAATCAGGAGCTACTGAGCATGCTCCTAAACTACAACAAGCAGCAATTAGGGTAGCTGTTTTTTGACGAATGATCTCGTAATAGACTTCTTCTGTTATATCTAAATTTCTAGCCTTTTCTATCTGCAACAGCTCTCCTTCACTCATTTCTCTGACTGCTACAGAGATAATTTTAAGCAGATCAAAATCTCCGTAATCTATAGAAAGTAACAATCCTTTGGACAGCAGATAATCTCCAACTAATACAGCTATTTTATTTTTCCACAAGGCATTTATAGAGAAGAAACCTCGCCTCATATTAGAATCATCAACAACATCATCATGGACTAAGGTCGCCGTATGAATAAGCTCTATTACAGAAGCTCCTCTATACGTTCTTTCATTTAGTTCTCCTTCTGCCACCATTTTTGCTACCAGAAAAACAAACATCGGACGCATTTGTTTCCCCTTTCGGTTTACAATATAATGCGTTATCCTATTTAATAAGGCCACTTTAGAAGACATAGATTGTGAAAACTTTTTCTCAAAAAGTTCCATTTCATCTATGATAGGTCGCTTTATTTGCTCAACTATTTTCAACAGTTACTTCTTAATTCGATCTGATTATTAGCTGCGAAGATAGCATAAATAAGTTTGTATTCTTCTTTTCGCTAATTGATATTGCATTTCTATGAAAATATTAAGATTTCTTATGTTTTGTATCTATGATTTATTCGCTAATTGCCCGCATGCAGCATCGATATCTTTCCCTCTGCTTCTTCGAACATTCACAACAATTCCTTTTGTTTCCAAAGAGCTGATATAACGATCTATTGCATGTGAGTCTGCCTGTTGAAACTCTCCGTCATCGATTGGATTATATTCTATAAGATTCACCTTGCAGGGAACATAGGAGCAAAATTTCACCAAGGCATCAATATCTTCTTTACGATCATTGATCCCTTTCCAGACTACGTATTCGTAGGTAACCTTACTTTTTGTTTTCTGATACCAATACTCTAATGACTCTCTAAGATCGGACAGGGGAAACATTTTATTAAATGGCATAATCCTGGTTCTGACATCATCGATGGCAGAGTGCAGAGAAACTGCCAAACCAAACCGCACTTCATCATCTGCCAGTTTTTTGATCATCTTAGGAACTCCGGAAGTAGAAACTGTAATTCTTTTAGGAGACATTCCCAATCCATCTTCTGAGGTTATCTTCTCTATAGATTTTAATACATTCTTATAGTTCATTAATGGCTCTCCCATTCCCATAAAAACAATATTAGACAAAGGACGGTTGTGATAAAGTCTGCTTTCTTTATCTATTGCCACTACCTGATCATAAATCTCATCAGGGTTAAGGTTTCTCATTCTTTTGAGCCTGGCTGTAGCGCAAAATTTGCAATCCAGGCTACATCCCACCTGAGAAGAAACACACGCTGTCGTTCTTGTAGCTGTAGGGATCAATACGGATTCTACTATTAAACCATCATGTAATCGCACTGCATTTTTTATCGTTCCATCCGAGCTTCTTTGCATCTGATCTACATGGATATGATTAATAACAAAGTGCTCCGCCAGCATTTTTCGGGTATTTTTAGAGACATTCGTCATATCATCAAAGTCATGTGCTCCTTTATTCCAAAGCCACTCATACACCTGATTCCCTCTAAAAGCTTTATCTCCGCTTTCTTTAAAAAAATCTCGTAATTCGTCTTTCGTTAATGACCTAATATCCTTTTTTTTCACCTTCATAATACTGCAAAAATATAAAAGATAAAGAAGTCCTCCAGATATCTTTTATTTTCCATACCAAATCGACTTATTTTCAATCCTTTTTATTGCAAAAAAAAGAGTTTGAAATTCAAACTCTTTTCATCTCTTTATTTTTTAATTCGTTTCCATTTGTGGGTTCCACCACTTCCTTTATAACGAACATTAAGAATATCTTCTTCATCTTCATCTACCCATATCTGACAATCAGACACTTCTCCATTTTTTATATTGGTAAACTTACCCCCTGCATATTTATTCTCTCCTTTGGGACGTAATCTTTTTAAAACAACCAATCCTTCGACTTGTTTATTCTTATCATCTCCTTTACATTCATAACATACCGCATCTCTTTCGGATTGCCTTAGCATTCTTTCTATGACTCCAAAAACACTGTTTTTGATAACGTAAATTTGTACAATACTAGTAGCCACTCCTGTTCTTTTATCATAAACTTTCCATCTTCCCAATACAGGATTCGTTTGCAAACTCCCCAATAAGTCTTCTTTTAATTCTTCATCAGTAGGATTTTCTCCTAACCAGATTTTGAAAAATGCTTTTTTGAAATCCAGGTTATTTAATGTCCCTAGTGATTCCATATTGCGATACACGGTAAGTCCTTTATCCTTTTTGAAAGTAATTTTTAGGATATCGTGTTTATTTACTTCTTTGGGAATATACGTAAAAAACTTTCTGATCTGATCTTCTAAAAGATAGCTATTCCCATCAGTAGCTCTCTCTAATCCATTTCTTAAAACTTCTTTTAGTTTATCCGAGTTTAATGAGCTAGATAATACTTTTATGGTCAATGCCATATTTTCATTTTTTTCAGCTACCAAGATTCCATCATCAACTCCATCAACTTCGAAGTTTAAATATAATCCTATCGCATATAATTTATCTTTTGCTCCTGCTCCATTAAGCATCAGTTCTTCTTCTTCAAAAACATCCGAATTATTAAATTGAACTTCTCCTACTCTTGTCTGAGCAAATGAAAAAACAGAAATTAATAAAACGAA
Source organism: Aquimarina hainanensis (assembly GCF_042684685.1). Lineage (NCBI taxonomy): Bacteria > Pseudomonadati > Bacteroidota > Flavobacteriia > Flavobacteriales > Flavobacteriaceae > Aquimarina > Aquimarina hainanensis. Next base: position 210,766 of record NZ_JBHULX010000021.1, read on the forward strand.
ACAAAACCCTATTCTTTTCATATATAATTAAATTAAACTGTCCGAAAACTTTGCGAAACTAGACAATTCAACAACAAAAATTACCCCATATTTTTGTGAATTCTTTTTTTTCGACAAAGTTCATTTTTTATCGTTAAATGACATTTTTATTTTAACAAAACTTTACGGTAAAACCGTATAATTTTTCAAAAACAAGGTGCAAAATTAATTTTTTTTTAGATAAAAAACAACCTAACAATTTAATTTTAAGACAAATAGATGTTAAAACGAAAAAGAGCTCAATTTTAACATTTGTAAAACTGAGCTCTCAAAAAAAATAAATTTTGTAGTATTTTTAGAGGTACTTTATTATATATGCAAATACTTCGTTAAAAAAACATTACAATATTAACATTGCATCTCCATAAGAGTAAAATTTATACTTCTCTTTTACGGCTTCTTCATAGGCTTCTTTTATCAAATCGTGCCCTGCAAATGCAGAAACCATCATTAGAAGCGTTGATTTTGGTGTATGAAAATTAGTAATCATACTATTAGCGATACTAAAATCATAAGGAGGAAAGATAAACTTATTCGTCCATCCTCTAAATTCATTTAATGTTTTCTCAGAAGATACTGAGCTTTCCAAAGCTCTCATCACAGTTGTTCCTACGGCACAAATTCTTCTTTTGTTCTTTATACCTGCATTTATAACCTCGGCTGCCTTTGCAGTAATATAAGCTTCTTCACTATCCATTTTATGTTTGGAAAGATCTTCTACCTCTACAGGGTTAAAAGTTCCTAGTCCTACATGTAATGTTATCTCAGAAAAATCCACTCCTTTTATCTCCAGACGTTTCATCAAGTGTTTAGAGAAATGCAATCCTGCAGTAGGTGCTGCTACTGCTCCTTCATTTTTTGCATAAATTGTCTGATATCTTTCTTCATCTTCAGGCTCTGTTTCTCTTTTTATATATTTAGGAAGTGGTGTCTCTCCTAAATCGGTTAACTTCTGCCTAAACTCATCATAAGAACCATCGTATAAAAATCTCAATGTACGTCCTCTGGAAGTTGTATTATCAATAACCTCTGCTACCAGACTCTCATCATCCCCGAAATACAGTTTATTTCCTATTCGTATTTTTCTAGCAGGATCTACCAATACATCCCATAAACGAGTTTCTGAGTTTAACTCTCTAAGAAGAAACACTTCAATTCTCGCTCCAGTTTTTTCTTTGTTCCCATATAATCTAGCAGGGAATACCTTTGTATTATTAAGTACCATAACATCATTTGGCTCGAAATAATCAATAAGATCCTTAAACTGTTTATGTTCTATTTTTTGCTCCTTTCTATTTAAAACCATCAAACGAGACTCGTCTCTGTTTTCTGCCGGATACTCAGCCAATAGCTCTTTTGGGAGATTGAAATTGAAATGTGATAACTTCATTCGTTTTTACTTTTTTGAAGTGACAAATATACAATCTGAAAACAGGGGTTGTCAAGTAATTACCCAGATATATTTTAAATCTCTGAAACTTTAAAGCCTAATTCATTTAGATCTGACCAAAAGTCAGGATATGATTTAGAGACTACTTCTGCTTCGTGAATCTGTATCGACTTCCTCAATGCTAAGGGAGCAAATGCCATCGCCATTCGATGATCATCATAGGTATTAATCGTAATATTCTCTAATACATTTTCTGTCGGAAATAATTTTAAGGTATCATTTGTCACTTCTACCTTTCCTCCCAGCTTTTCTATTTCTGTCTTTAGCGCTTCCAACCTATCTGTTTCTTTTATCTTTAAGGTGTGTAATCCCGTTAAATAGCACGCTAGTCCCAACCCAAAACAGGTAACTGCAATTGTCTGCGCTATGTCTGGAGAATTGGACAAATCAAGTGCTTTAATCTCCTGCGTTAGCGTATCTGTTTTTTTTAGGGTTATCTGATGCTCAGAAAAAATTGTTTCCACTCCTAATTGCCGATAAATTTCAGCCAATGATGCATCTCCCTGATAGCTGTGATCCTTATAACTCCCTAACGATACTGATCGATTATCTGATAATGCTACAATACTATAAAAGTAGGAGGCAGAACTCCAATCCGATTCGACAACTAATGATACCGGCGCTATTTCTTTTTTATGAGATATCTGAATATTATTTCCATCAAAAGAAGCTACTACTCCAATATCTCTAAGCAAACTAATTGTCATATTTATATAGGGTACGGAAGTCACTTTCCCTAACAAGCATATCTTTAACCCTTCTGGCAAGGAAGGTGCTATTAGCATTAATGCAGAAATATACTGACTACTTACATCGGCTTTCAGGGACACTTCATTAGAATTAGGAATACTTCCTTTTATCCGTAATGGCGGGTATCCTTCCTCTCCTTCGTACTCAATATCACATCCCAATTGTCGCAACGCTTCAACTAATACTTTTATTGGTCGTTGCTTCATTCTTTTGCTTCCGGTAAGCAATACTTCTCTTCCCTCCTTACATGCAAAATAAGCTGTTAAAAAACGCATAGCAGTTCCGGCATGGTGAATATCTACTTCTTCTCCTGTGCTTTGCAATGCTTTTTGCATTACTTTTGAATCATCACTATTCGATAAATTACGTATGGTGATTTCCGGGTATAATGCCTGTAAGATTAAAAGTCTGTTTGACTCACTTTTGGATCCTGTAATCTTCAGCTCTTTATTTTCTATATTTGATATACAATCTAATCTTACATCCATCTTTTATTTATTTGATTTAATTTTTCTAGCAGTAAAATAATAGGACATAATCATCCCATATGCAACTCCTCCTACAATTCTGGACAGAAAAAAACGCATCCATCTTCCATTCGCTAATTTTGTTTCTACAAAACCTGATAAAGAAACCCCTCTAAATTGTGACACATGCTCTATGAGGCTAAATACTACTATAAATGCAATCCCTAAATACAATACTGACAACCAATATTTCCTAGAAGTAACAACTTTTTTAAACATTATTTCAGTTTCTCATTATTATGATGACGCTCGTGATCTCTCTTGGTCTTTATATCTAATTTTTTATCGAAAGAAGCCTGCAGATCTATTCCTGTCTGATTAGCCAAACACAAAACCACGAACAACACATCAGCTAACTCTTCTCCTAAATCTTTGTTTTTATCACTCTCTTTTTCACTTTGTTCTCCATATCGTCGCGCAATAATCCTTGCAACTTCTCCTACCTCTTCTGTCAACTGAGCCATATTGGTCAATTCATTAAAATATCTTACGCCGTGATTCTTGATCCATTCATCAACCGCTTTTTGTGCATTTTGAATATTCATATATTATTTTTCATCAAATATAAGCCCTGTTTCCCAAACTACAATTACTTCTTTTTTAAAACAATTTGCTCACTTCCTTTTTCCACTAAAGAGTTATAAAACTCTCTTAATGTTGGATAATAATCTGAAGGAATCACAGCCTCTAAAATCACTTCATTAAGCACTAATTGAAGATACTGATTTGTCGCATCCATTTTAAAAGAATACATTCCTAAGCCATCTGGCAGCTTAACAACACTAGCTTTCGGAACTTCTATTACTTCGTATCCTTCGGGAATCTTTATATTGATTCTATAGACTCTCGAAAAACTATATGAAAAATCTACCGGAAACTTTCTTTCTTCCGACTTAAATATATTTTCTTTCTGTTTCAAAAAAAACAAAGGTGAAAAAAACAATTCATCTTCTACAGCCTCTACAACATTCTCTATTATAAAGCTAAATCGTTCATTTACTCCTTTCCCATATTCTTTTATTCCTTTTAGCTCATAATCTTTTATTTCCGTAAGTTCAAATCGTTTTTTTATACTGTTGCTACGATTTTCTTTCTCTCCATTTCTCTCCCTAAACCTATGTGCTTCATAACTCATATATCGGGTATTCATTACTCCTTTAACAGTTCCATCTTCCTGAATATCGAACTTTACATTTACCATCGTTTTTGAAGGCTCCTTAGGTCTAAAATCTACCAATTGAGAAGTCCCATTTTCTGCAATTACTCTTCCTATCCCTTGTATTACTCTATTCGGTAAAATATTGGGTTGTCCATAAGGATCTGTAGCATCAAGGTACCAGATTTTTCCATCCGGGAATTTCACCCTAACAATCACATAATCAAATCCATCTAAAGTAGGGAATAAGCTAATAGGTTTTCGAATTGAACTCACTAACACAGGCTTAACATCAATTCCGACATACCTTAACATTGACATTAGCATTATATTTATTTCCGCAGTATTTCCAACCCCTTCTTTAAAAGCTTTTTTCACTCCATCTATTGTCCCTACTCCATTTTTATCATTCCATTTCACCTTCTTTTTTACAAATTCATAGACCTTAATAATCTTTGAACTTTGATCCAAAACACCTTTCAGTTCTTTATCTAATTCTTCTTTATAATATTTTTGCTTTTTTAACTCATCTCCAAAATTAGAGCTTCGATACACCGTTTTTGCCACATCTACCCATGTTGTTGAATACGTTCTTATAGGACTATTAGGAAATTGCACGAATGACAATTCATAATCAATAGATGAAATATAGTTTTTGGAATTCCCTGCATAAGGTTCTTTTTTGAAAGCAGGCACATTGCTCATCTGTATTTTATCTATAGAAACAGTATAATCAATTTGATCCTGTCTATAAGACGTCCCATTTTGAGACCTTGCCTTTGTATTAAAAGTTATCTTATCAATTTCTTTTGATTCCTCTACTTTAAAAGAAATATAACCTGTCATATTCTTTTTAAAGTTGTAATATTCTGGCATTTTAATTTCCACATCAATTTTTTTGATAGGAATTTCATCTTGCAAATAAATCCGATCAATCCCTCTGGTAAATGGAGAAACAATTTTATACTTATACTCGATCACTACTCCTTCATTTAATGCTGGCATAGTAAATTTTACCTGGTTATAGTTTTCAGAATACTCTCCTTTAAAAATTCCATCACTTTTTAATTTTGTTTCTATTATCTTTCCTTTCTTTAATTCAAATGTTCTACCTGAAAGTCCAAGGATTTTTTCACGATTACTATTATCCTTGAATAAATATACTTGTGCTGTCGCATGACCAAACCCTTCTTTCTTGTATAATTTGATTCTTTTTTGCACTTCTGTCACTTGCTTAAAACCTTCTCCCTGACTATATAAATAGTACAGTTTCTTTTTTTCATACAATATAGCTGCATCTGCAGCACTATCTCTTACGTATATTACTTCCTCTAATTCTTCTTTAGAAACTTTTCCAAATTTGTAATCCTGCGCTACCCCTACGCAGGAAATTATCCAAATAAAAATTACAATACTTTTTTTCACGTTACTGATTTATTAGGTTTACTCTTGTTTCTCTAAAATTATTTTTGATTTATCATATTTTTTTACATCCGATTGAAACAACCGATATTTTTCATATTCTTCTTTTGCATATGCCCCATCATTAATCTTTAAGAATCTTTTGAAAATCAATAAAGAATCGTTTTTCTTTTCTACTTCCCATAAGTAACTTCCAAATGGAGTTTCAATCCTCTTCTTTAAAGGAATCTTACGAAGAGTATATCCTTTTGGTAAATGGATTGCTGATGAATCAATATGTATATATCCTCTTTCTATTATAAAAGGAGTTTTACGCTCTTCATATACCGGTAAACTTCCCTGATTTCTTTTAAACACATTTGGAATTAGCAAAAACCTACTTCCGGCTTTTTTTAAATATGAAGATGCACATACAGATATTTTTTCAAAAAAAACAATCTCGTCTTTATCATCCTTCAAATCAATATTTTTTACTTTCAAATTATTAATATACCCCCACTCATCTTTATAAGACACATCCTGCTTATCTCTTGCCAGGAATTGAATTCCATTATTCCAATCATACTCTAAACCTTCTGACGTTCTTTCTACCATTGCAGACATTGACCTATCTACATTCAAATGTATCTCACTGACTGTTTGCCGTTTATTCTCCTCTACATCATACTTCTTTGTCCTTTTAATAACACCTCCTTCTGGAGTAATCACCAGCACATCTCTATTATCTGTAAAATCTCCTATAAAATTAAATGGCATAGTTTGACTCGTACATTCCAACCACATATCTTCTTTTTCTCCAGGAATATTTAATATCGCATGATTCCCTTCAAAAGCAGCCAATTCATGATCTACATCTCTTCTTTCTTTTGCATATAGGACTGTATAGTATGCGGGAATGTTCTGACTGTGTAATAATGCCATTGTATAATTAGTCAATGCTTTACAATCTCCATACCCTAAATTATCAACCTCACTAGCTTTAAAAGGCATCCAACTTCCAATTCCTAACTGAACACTGATATATCTTGTTTTTTTTTGCACGTATTCATAGATACGTTTTGCTTTTTCCCTATCAGATAGTCCTTCTTCCATTAATGCCTCAACTTCTTGGATAGTCTTCTCCGATACGTCTCCTCGCCCTCTTATAAGATTTTCATACTGCCACTTCCCTAAGGTCTCCCAATCTGTTCCAATTCCTTTCTTTCCTTCCAGGTAAAACTCATCCAGAACAATTCGTAACCTAGGAACCAGTTCCCTAAATGCAGGACTATACATCTCTTCCTCCACTACTGGAACATTGGATAAAATATATTTAATACTTTCTCCAGTATTTTTAACAGCAACTTCATATTTTTCAATATTTTTCTCCTGTTTTCTATATGATATTTTATTTGGGTTATTAATTTCATATATTGACTCTTCTACTCCTATTTTATACCCTTTCACAGGGAACCATTCTGGAATGAATGCTGTAGAGGAATACACCACTTCACTTTCGAACTCTAATGTATATGGATAAGATACAGGTGTATATTCTATAAATTTCACTCGACTATCAGAAAAAAGTGTTCCATTACTAACTGCACTATGATCATTAAAGTCTTTTTTTCTAATTTTTTTTATCTCATTTCCCAATTGATCATATATTCTTGCTTCCAGTTTTTTTATAGAAGTTGAAGGGTCATATCGTTCAAAAGTATCCGTATACTTATCTCCGTATTTATTGAGTACAGTGACCGCTCTTTTAGTTGTTACAACTACTGCCTTACTACTCTCTATTGTCACTACTATCTTCTCATACCTAAGAACGGCATTAGTATTTTTAGTAAACATTGAATCTAACACAAGTGACTGATAATGCGATTTATCTTGTGCTAACAGCTTAAATAAACCACATAGCACTATCACCATAAAAAGCCAATATCTCTTTTTATGTCTCATTTTAAACGATTTGTAAATGATTTTTATTCTTTATTTTTTGTATCAATGATAATCGTCACCGGACCATCGTTGACAAGTGCGACTTTCATATCGGCTCCAAAAATACCTGAGCCAACCGGTTTCCCCAAATCTAATTTCAGTAGTTTCAGTAGATTTTCATATAACGGGATTGCAGTTTCTGGTCTTGCAGCTTTGATATAACTCGGTCTATTCCCTTTTTTCGTACTTGCATGTAAGGTAAACTGGCTAACCAGAATAATATCTCCATCAATTTCCTTTACACTTCGGTTCATAACACCTTTATCATCCTCAAAAATTCGAAGATGTGTAATTTTTCCTGATAGCCATACTGCATCTTCTTCTGTGTCTTGATCTTCTATTCCTACAAGAATTAATAGCCCTTGCCCTATTTCCGAAACTAGTTCTTTATCAACTTCTACGGAGGCATTTTTTACTCGCTGAATTACTACTCTCATATCTCAACTCAAAAAAAACGGTGATTAGTCTTCTGAATAATTATTTTTTCGGTAATGTTCTTCTTCTCCTTCTAGTATCTGAAGGTAACTCTTATATCTCGACCAGGCAATTTCTTCTCTTTCCAACGCCTCCTTTACAGCACACTTTGGTTCATTAATATGCAAGCAGTTATTAAACTTACACATAGGTTTTAGTTCGAAAAACTCAGGAAAATAATCTCCTAATTCTTCCTTTTCAATATCTACTACTCCAAATCCTTTAATTCCCGGAGTATCAATAATACGAGCCCCAAAACTCAAATCAAACATTTCTGCAAAAGTAGTCGTATGCTGTCCCTGCTGATGTTGATCACTAATTTCTGCTGTCTTTAAAGAAAGTCCCGGTTCTATCGCGTTTACCAATGTAGATTTCCCCACTCCACTATGCCCTGAAAAAACACTAACCTTATCCTTCATCAGGTTTTTAACTTTGGCTATATTTTTTCCTGTTTTAGCAGATATGCCGATACATTCATATCCTATTTTTCTGTAAAGCGCAGCCAGGTATTTTACTTCTAACAGTTCTTCTTCGTCATAGACATCTATCTTATTAAACAACAGCACTGCTTTAATTCCATATGCTTCTGCTGTTACTAAAAAGCGATCGATAAATGCAGGAAACGTTGGAGGGTTATTCAATGTAATAATCAAAAAAACAGTATCAATATTAGAAGCAATAATATGGGTTTGTTTGGAAAGGTTTACTGATTTGCGAATTATATAATTGGTTCGTTCCTCAATCCTTTCTATAATCCCTCTATTTTCTTCCGTATTTTTTTCGACAGAAAACCCGACCCGATCCCCAACTGAAACCGGGTTCGTGTTTTTTATTCCTTTGATTCTAAATTTTCCTTTAATTCTACACTCATACACTTTCCCGTTATCTGTTTTAACGGTATACCAACTTCCTGTAGATTTATAAACAGTACCTGTCATAGAGCACAAAGATGCAAATTATATCTTATGCAGTCTGTACTTTTGATATATTTTTCTGATGATTAATAGACTCCTGGTGAATTGCTTTATAAATTCTCAAAATGAATTCTTCACTCAGTCCATGTTCTTCTCCTTCCAGAATCATTCTTCCCAGTATTTCATTCCATCTTTTGGACTGCAGGATCGCCACATTTTGTTTTGCTTTTACCTTTCCTATTTCATCCGATATTTTCATCCGTTTGGCCATAATTTCGAGTAGCTGATTATCCGCCACATCTATTTTTGCCCGCAACTTATCTAATGCTTTCTGGTACGATTCATTCTCCCCTACTTCTTTTCGTATTCTAAGATCTTTCATAATTTGAACTAAGGTTTCTGGTGTTATTTGTTGTTTTGCGTCACTCCATGCATTATCCGGATCATAATGTGTCTCTACAATCAAGCCGTCAAAATTAAGGTCCAATGCTGTCTGGCATAGATCGAAAATCAGATCTCTTCTACCGGCAATGTGAGACGGGTCAAGAATCAGAGGCAAATCAGGAAATCTATTTTGTAAATCAATCGGTATCTGCCACTCTGGGATATTTCTATATTTGGTTTTTTCATAGGTAGAAAACCCTCTGTGTATTACTCCCAGATTTTTGACATCCGCTGTATAAAAACGCTCTACAGCTCCTAACCATAATGACAGATCTGGATTGATCGGATTTTTTATTAAGACAGGGTTATCAATCCCTTTGCACGCATCGGCAATATCCTGTACTATAAAGGGAGATACTGTACTTCTGGCTCCTATCCACAACACATCAACATCGTGCTTTAATGCAAGCTCTACATGGTGTGGATTCGCTACCTCTGTCGCAATTTTCATCCCTGTCTCTTCTTTGGCTCTTTGCAGCCATTTCAACCCTAACGCTCCTACTCCTTCAAAGTTTCCTGGGCGTGTTCTCGGCTTCCAGATTCCTGCTCTAAGCACTGTAGCATCGGTATCCTTGAGCTGGTGGGCTATTTTTAGTACTTGCTCTTCTGTCTCTGCGCTACAAGGACCTCCTATCACTAATGGATGCGCCAGATTGTAATCATCTAACCAAGTCCTTAATTCCTTTTTATTCTCCATAGGTTAATTTTTTGATTTGTATTTTTTATCAGTTAATTCCTTTTAAAATTGTCTTTATATGGTTGGTTTCTTTCATTTCTTTATAGATCTCAGGAAACTTATCTTCTTCTATATTTTTTTTAAATTTCTCCAGATTTGCTATATATTCTTCCAATGTCTCTATCACATTGTCTTTATTTTGTTCGAAAATCGGTGTCCACATTGCCGGAGAGCTTTTCGCCAGCCTCACTGTAGAAGCGAACCCACTTCCTGCCATATCAAAGATATCTCTCTCATTTTTTTCTTTTTCTATCACTGTTTTCCCCAACATAAACGAACTAATATGCGACAGGTGTGAAACATAGGCAATATGTTTATCATGTGAAGCTGCATCCATATATCGAATTCTCATTCCCAATCTATTAAAAATCTCCATCGCTTTTTCTTGCAGTTTAAATGCTGTCTTTTCTACCTCACAAATAATATTTGTTTTTCCTCGGTAGAGATTTGCAATAGCTGCTTTGGGTCCGGAAAATTCTGTTCCTGCTATCGGATGGGTAGCCAAATAGTTTCTTCTTCTGGGATGTTCTGCCACTACCTCACATAAATTCTTCTTTGTAGATCCTGCATCAAACACCAAACATTCTTCGTTTATTTCATCTAATACATCGGGTAATAAGCGAACTGCTATATCAACAGGAGTTGTCAAAATAACTACCTCTGCCTCCTTCAACTGAACATTCGTTGCCGCCTGATCAATCAAGCCTAAATTCAGTGCTTGCTCTATATGCTCTTTGTTACTATCAACTCCATAAATTATTGCATCATTAAAAGCTGCTTTTATATCAATTGCCATGGACCCTCCAATAAGTCCTATTCCTATTACAAATACTTTCATACTGCCACCTGTAACCGTTTCATCGCTTCTTTTATACTTTCTTCATTAATGCATAAGGAAAAGCGAATATATCCTTTGCCATTACTCCCAAAAACATCTCCCGGGGTTATAAAAATGCTGTTTTCATAGAGTATTCTATCTATAAAGTCTACTGCATCTACTCCTTTTGGTAATTTAGCCCATACAAACATCCCTGTTGCATTTATATCATAGGTACACCCTAAAGAAGACGCCAATGACCAAATTAATTTTCTTCTTTCGTTATAAATAGCATTCATAGAATGATACCATTCTTCCGACAAGTGAAGCGCTGTGATCGCACCTCGCTGAATCCCCTGAAACATTCCACTATCCATGTTACTTTTTACTTTTAGAATCGCTTCTATCTTTTCTTTTGCCCCCATTACTTTACCGATTCTCCACCCAGCCATATTGAATGTTTTACTCAGAGAGTTTAATTCGAGCGCCACTTCTTTTGCTCCATCAACTGACAATATACTTAGAGGAGATTCATTTAACACAAAACTGTAAGGGTTGTCATTTACTAAAAGAATGGCATGTTTTTTTGCAAACCTGATCAGTTTTTCAAACAACTCTTTACTTCCAGCGGCCCCTGTAGGCATATGGGGGTAATTAACCCACATAATTTTTACTTTTGAGAGGTTATATTTCTTTTCCAGAAAATCCAAATCCGGCTCCCATCCCCCTGCTTCATTCAAATCATAAAACAGAGGTTTAGCTCCTACTAATTTGGTTACAGAAGTATATGTAGGGTATCCCGGATTAGGGACTAACACTTCATCCCCTTCATTAAGGTACGCCATAGAGATATGCATAATCCCTTCTTTTGACCCCATTAAGGGCAAAATTTCATGGTTCGGATCCAAAGAGACTGCATACTTATTCTGATAAAAATCAGCCATTGCTTTTCGAAGTTCCGGCAAGCCCTGATAACTCTGATACTTATGTGCTCCTTCTTGATACAGGGATTCCTGTATCGACTCTATAACTTCTTTTGGCGGAGCCAGATCAGGACTTCCGATAGCCATATTGAGTATCGGTTTACCTGCTGCTGCCAGTGCTCGCACTTCTCTAAGCTTTGTAGAAAAGTAGTATTCTTCTACCGTTTCTAATCGTTTGGCTGTTTGCATTATTATCCTTTATTATTTTTATACTCTCCTAATATTTTTAATTCCAATGCCATTATTTTCATTATTGAAATCGCTTTCCCAAAATCTTCATACTCTTCGAATGTTACATCTACAAAAAAGGAATATTTCCATGGTTTATCAATAACAGGTAATGACTGAATTTTTGTCAAATTGAGATTACAATCACTCATCACATTCAATACTGTTGCCAAGCTTCCTCTTTTGTGATCTGTTACAAACTTTAAAGATGCCTTGTTAACTGCCACTTCATTTGTCGTCTGATTTTCTTTGGAATTGAGAATAAAAAATCGAGTACTGTTTGATTTGATCGTCTGAATATTTTTTGCCAGGACATCCAACTGGTATATATCAGCTGCTGTTTCTCCTGCTACTGCTGCAATTCCTTTCCATTTATTCTCCTGAATCCTCTTAGCCACATCTGCAGTATCTACATCTTCTACCAACTTTATGTGTGGATATGTTTTGAAAAACTCCTTGCATTGTAACAATGCCATCGGGTGTGAATAAACTTCCTTTATATCCTGTACCTGCTGCCCTTCCAATGCCATTAAACAATGATGTATCGGCTGATAATATTCTCCAGTGATTCGTAAGTCCGATTCATCTATGTACGCATAATTAGGTATTATAGATCCTGCTATGGAATTCTCTATTGCCATGACCGCATCCGTACTTTGTTTACTTTCTACACTATGTACTAACTCCTGAAAAGACATGCACTCCAGTACATCTACTTCTTTTCCAAAATACGCTTGTGCTACCCCATGATGATAGGACCCTTTTATTCCTTGTATAGCTACCTTTTGTTTCAACTTACTATTGTATTAAAGCATTCTTATTCTCAAAACATTGTTTTCATCAAATTCATACCATTTCAATTAATTACAAAAAAAAATCCCGATTTTCATCGGGATTTTTACTGTATAAATTTGGTCTCAATTATTTACATAGCCATCCCGCTTCTTTTTTTATAAAAGAAGTAAAAGTAAAATCGGCTCCAAGTAAATAAACTGATCATGTCTTGTCTTAATTATTACAGTGCTAAATTATAGAATAAAATTAAATTTTAAAATTCTTTTTGCTTTTTTCAACTAAAAACAGCAATTATCACGAATTTTCTACTTAATAGCATTTTTATATAGGTATTTTTTAAAAAAAATGATGTTTGCTTACCGTATTCACATAAAAACAACCACTAACAAACGTTTGTATTTATATCACTTTCAATTCTTTACCTACTTTCACAAATGCTTTCACTGCTTTTTCGAGATGTTCCCGCTCATGTCCTGCAGACAATTGCACTCGTATTCTCGCTTTTCCTTTAGGGACTACCGGGTAGAAAAAACCAATTACATAAATTCCTTCTTCTAGCAATTTTGCTGCAAACTCTTGCGCCAATGTCGCTTCATATAACATAATTGGTACAATAGGATGATCCCCAGGTATTATATCAAACCCTGCATTTGTCATTTCTTCTCTAAAATACTTTGTATTTTCTTCCAGTTTATCTCTCAATGCAGTAGAAGAAGTCAACAGATCCAATACTTTTATAGAAGCTCCTACAATTGAAGGCGCTACTGTATTAGAAAACAAATATGGTCTGGATCGCTGTCGAAGCATTTCCACGATTTCTTTTTTTGCTGCTGTAAATCCTCCTGAAGCTCCTCCTAAAGCTTTTCCATATGTCCCTGTAATGATATCAACACGCCCCATCACGTCTCTATACTCATGAGTTCCTCTTCCTGTTTTCCCTAAGAATCCTGTAGAATGACATTCATCTATCATCACCATTGCTCCATACGCATCTGCCAAATCACAGATTTTATCTAATTGTGCTATTGTTCCATCCATCGAGAAGGACCCATCTGTAACAATCAATATTCTTCTTGATCCCGAAGCTTGTTTCAGTTGTTCTTCGAGATCCTTCATATCATTATGAGTATAACGAAAACGTTTTGCCTTACACAAACGAACACCATCTATGATCGAAGCATGATTAAGGGCATCTGATATAATAGCATCTTCTGCTCCTAAAATCGGTTCGAAGACTCCACCATTAGCATCAAATGCAGCAGCATATAAAATACAGTCTTCCATTCCTAGGAAATCAGCCGTTTTTCTCTCTAATTCCTTGTGTATATCCTGTGTCCCGCAAATAAAACGTACTGATGACATCCCATATCCATGTGAATCAATCGCAGCCTTTCCTGCTTCGATCACATCGGGATGAGAAGATAATCCCAAATAGTTATTTGCACAGAAATTCAACACATCTTTATTGGTTTCTGTATCAATTGCTGCTCCCTGTGGAGTTGTAATAATTCTTTCTGCCTTATACAATCCGGCAGCTTTAATTTCTTCAAGTTCTTTTTGTAAACTTTCTTTTATATTAGAAAACATAATGCTTTTAATTTAGATCAGATTCGTTTGGTTCTTATATTGCTCTCTTAATTTTTGGATCATTATCTGAGTGATTTTTTCCAGTGTATATTCCGGTTCCCATCCCCAGTCTTTTTTTGCTTCGGTATCATCAATTGACCTCGGCCAACTTGCAGCAATATCCTGGCGAAAATCAGGTTCAAATTTTACTTTAAAATTAGGATATATTTTTTGAATCTCCGCTATAATTTCATCCGGAGAAAAACTTACGCCAGCCAAATTATAAGATGTTCTTATTTTTATACTTTCCTTAGGGGCTTCCATCAATTCTATAGTAGCCCTTATAGCATCTTCCATAAAGATCATTGGAAGCATCGTGTCTTCTTTCAAAAAGCAGCTGAACTCTTGTTCCTGTACAGCTTTGTGATAAATATCTACTGCATAATCAGTGGTTCCTCCTCCTGGTAATGACTGATATCCAATCACCCCCGGATAACGCAATGAGCGTATATCCACTCCGTATTTCTCAAAATAGTATTGCGCCCAGTTCTCTCCGGCTGCCTTGCTAATACCATATACAGTTGTAGGACTTAGATTCTCATTATTAGGCGTATTCAACGGAGTTGCATTTGCCCCAAATACAGCTATTGAACTCGGATAAAAAACCCGATCAATCGAATTTGTTCTGGCAATTTCCAACACATTAAAAAGTGTTTTCATATTGATATCCCAAGTTCTCAAAGGGGCTTCTTCTCCCTTAGCAGATAAAATAGCCGCCAGATGGTATATTTGAGTGACCTTATATCGAGTTACTATTTCCTGAATTCGCTCACTATCAGTAGCATCAATTATTTCAAAAATTCCGCTATACCCTTCTTTTTCCCTTAAATCAGAAGCGATCACATTTTCTTTCCCAAATTTCTCTTGCAAGGCCTGTGTCAAAACAGAACCTAATTGTCCATTTGCTCCAATTACTAATACAACGGTCTGCATATATTTCAAGTTATTATTAAAAGCATTATTTACTAACAAAAGTAACAAACATCGCTTTTACAATCATATACAGAAGAAAATTAAGTAATTTTCGCTTTATTTGTATTCATATGCAGCTGATTTTACTTTTTACAGCTATTCGAACTGAATTTTGAAGTAACTTTTTAAACATAATGGAATATTTAGACCAAACCGACCTAACAATTTTGAGGATTTTGCAAAAAGATGCTAAAAAAACTGCTAAAGAAATAGCAGAAATCCTCAACATTACTCCATCTCCTGTCTATGAAAGAATCCGTCGGCTGGAAAAACAGGGGTACATTAAGAAATATGTTGCCATTCTGGACAAGGATCTTATCAATCGTTCTATTACAACTATATGTCAGGTATCAATGCGATATCACGATGAGGCTTTTATAGAAAAATTCGAAGAACAAATTCAAAGCCTGGAAGAAGTACAGGAATGTTACCATATGGCAGGACAGATTGACTTTGTTTTAAAAATAAACGTAAAAAGCCTTGAGGAATATCATGATTTTGTCAAGTACAAACTATCTAAGATTGAAAACATTGGTGTACTAAACAGTACTTTTGTTTTAAAAGAGATCAAACATACTTCTGAATTTTTTATCGGATAATCTATCATAATCCCTCATTCCTTTCGTTAGTACATCAAGAAATCAGATACAAATAAATGTACTTTCTTTTGAATTCAAAAAAAGAGTAGCCTTCTTCAGTATCTATTTTCCTATTTTTGAAAAAAATATTATCTCATGTCTATTTCCGTATCCAATATTTCCAAACATTACCAATCTCAAAAAGCATTAGATACTATTTCTTTTTCTATCAAAGAAGGTGAGATTGTTGGTTTTTTAGGTCCTAACGGAGCTGGAAAATCGACAATGATGAAAATATTGACTACATATCTGAATGCTTCAGAGGGAACAGCGATTGTCAATGGTCATGACACGGTTACCGAAGCTCTTTTGGTTCAAAAAAGTATCGGTTACCTCCCAGAACACAACCCCCTCTATACAGAAATGTATGTTAGGGAATACCTGCTTTTCAAAGCACAACTACACCAAATTTCTTCTTCGCGAATTGAGGAAGTAATTTCCCTAACCGGTTTAACAACTGAAGCCCATAAAAAAATCAATCAGTTATCAAAAGGATACAGACAGAGAATCGGGCTCGCCGCAGCTCTTCTACACGACCCAAAAGTATTAATACTCGATGAACCTACCACAGGTCTTGATCCTAACCAACTGGTCGAAATCAGGGAACTTATCCGCGCGATCGGACAAACAAAAACGATCTTACTTTCTACACATATCATGCAGGAAGTTGAAGCTATGTGCGACAGAGTTATCATTATCAAAAAAGGAAAAATTGTCAATGACTCTTACTTAAAAGATCTGACAGATGCTTCTTCTCAGATTATTGAAGTAGAATTTGATTACAGAATAGAAGATGCTTTTCTAAAAAGAATTCCTAATATCAAGACAGTCACAAATACGTATGGACTTGTTTATGAGCTAACTTTTGACACTACTACTGATATGCGTACTGCGGTTTTTGATTTTGCCAACGAAAATGAGCTAAAGATTTTACAGCTAAGAAAACAAAACAAAAGCCTGGAAAGCTTATTCCGGGAATTAACTTCTGAATAACCGCTATTGAAAGAGTAGTTTTCCTGTAAAGAAAACTTCTACAGCTACCTCATCCGGTCTGTTTACAGCAATAAGATCTCCTGTACTTCTTATTTCTCCACTCAGCTTATTCACCGGATGAACAATTACTTTATTAGCTCCTCTGTGAAAAACAGATACATCATCTGCAATGAATCGTTCCCCCTCAAACCTTCCTGTTCCCGAAGCAATATTTATGGATAAAGCCTTCGTTTTTCCTTCCAGGAAGAAAGAAGCCACGTTATTTCCTACCACACTTACCCTATTATTATCTATTGTCAGGTGAAATGTTCCATTTGTACTTCCTGTATCTTCTCCAAAATCTTCCGAAAGAATCCCTAAAGATGGGAAGCTCAACACTCCTTCTGAGGCAATATCAAATTGTGTTGCACTCCGTATTTCCGTTATATCAGGAGCCGTCACATAAAAAGTTGTTTGCTTAAAACTTCTCACTAAATTACAATCATTCGTATTATTGAGAATAAGACGCTCGTTTTCTACCACTGCACTTACCTCTTCCAGTAGGTTTTCTCCTGTTTCGACATACACAGAAAACTCATTTCCTTGCTTAATAATCATTTCTATATTTGGATTCACTAAAATTCTGGAAAACCCGGATACCTCAAATTCTTTTCTTATGGTGTCTCCTCCTTTTTGAAAACAATCCGGAGCATTTTCCGAATCACATGCACAAAAAAGTACTATAACGAACAACCAGCTTATATTTTTCATTTCTTCTTATTCTCTAATTATAAACGATACCCAATCGTGAACTCTACCGCTTCGGCCTTCGCTGCATGAGAGCGTACCGTGACAGAACTGATTATTTTATTTGTTATATAAAATTGCAGTCCTAACCTATTGTACAGTTCTCCTTCAAAATCATATGGATAATACACATAGTATCCTAATTGAGTAAGCAATGACAATCTATTAATGCGCAGTTCGTGCCCTGCAAAAACCCCAACTCTTTTAGCATCTTCGTCTCCTGTTGTTTCATTATTAAATCCTCCTACTGCCCTAAAATCTATATAACGTTCTAATGCTTTGGAAAAAAACAACTCTGTTCCCAATTGAATTGCACTTTTTTTATTTAATCGTTTATCAACAAATCCTCCTATGGTATAAAACGGATATTGTCCTGATCCTACTACATCATTTTCATTGACTCCTCCTCTAAAGAAAAAACCTACTCCCACAGGTTCTTTTCCTTTTAGCAAATCATTTTCCTTTTCTACAAATGTATATTCCTCATTATCTACGGCATAATTAACTCCTACAGTAAACAGGAATGTATTGGTACTGGTATTAGGTGCTTTAAAATTAGCATTGGAGTAATGCACCACTCCAATACCAGCTTCAACCCCCACTCCTTTTACAATATTTTCTTTTTTATAGTGTAGCAATGCATATGTAGAACTCATTATATGCGATCCATATGCTATATTTCTATAATTATCATCTATATCATAAGGATTGGTCGTATAAGCTATCCCTTGCGCAATTCGAAACATCAAAGTTCGCTTTAGAAAATAGAAATTATAATGTGCGTAAAGCCCATAATTTTCTCCCAAATATGTATTATCCATATTTTGGTAAATAAATGAAACACCATAATCCGGGTAGTTATATAAACGTTGCCATTCCCGATCTCCAAATGTTTTCCTATCAACTGACAATAAAATCCCCGATGGGTGTCCAGTAATCAGGTGAGATATTGTAGGGTTATGCTTCAACACGGTGCCACTAAAAGCAGTAATCCCAACTGTATACTTACGAGCATTCGTTACTTCACTCTCCTGAGCTTTTAACAAAAAGCTTAACATCAAAAATCCTCCAAAGAAAACTTTTTTCACATTTCAAATCTTAATTTGTAACCTCTTTTTATTCAAACAAAAAATGTAATCAATCTACCTAAAGATGACTACATTTCTTTCTTTTGATATCCGGTCAAAAGTACTAATTATCTCTATATGGACAATATCCTAACATATATTTAAAAAATCGCTTCGGCTATCTGTTTAATATTATCAGATTTCCCCATAGAATAATAATGTAAAACCGGTACTCCATAATCTAATAGTTCCTTAGACTGTTGAATAGCGAATTCTACTCCCACCTGTCGCACCTGTTCTCTGGTCTTACATCCCTCTACTGCTCTTACTAATTCATCTGGCATATCTAGTTTAAAAACCTGAGGTAGTAACTGTAAATGTCGCTGTACCGCCACAGGCTTTATTCCTGGTATGATCGGTACTTCAATCCCATGCTCTCTTGCTTTTTCTACAAAAGAGAAATATCTTTTATTATCAAAAAACATCTGAGTCACAATATAGTCTGCTCCTGCATCAACTTTTTCTTTTAATCTTCTTAAGTCTGCATCGAGAGAAGGAGCTTCCATATGTTTTTCGGGATAACCAGCTACCCCAATACAAAAATCTGACTTATTGTCTGATTCTATAACTTCATGTAAAAACTTTCCTTTATTCATATTGGTAATTTGCTTTACCAATTCATTTGCATATGTATGCCCTCCTCTGGTAGGGACAAAGTACTTTTCTTCTTTCATAGCATCTCCTCTTAATGCCATAACATTATCAATCCCCAGATAATGACAATCTACTAATAAATACTCTGTTTCTTCTTTAGTAAATCCTCCGCAAAGTACATGAGGTATTGTATCTACATTATACTTATGTTTTATAGAAGCGCAAATCCCTACAGTTCCCGGTCTCATTCGTGTTAATTTCTTATCCAGCAACCCATCCCTGTCGATATAAATAAATTCCTCTCTAGAAGTTGTTACATCTATAAATGGTGGATTAAACTCCATTAACGGGTCTATATTATTATATAGTTCCTGTATGCTTTTTCCTTTTTGTGGTGGTATTAACTCAAAGGAAAACAATGTTTTTCCTTTGGCTTTTTTTATATGTTCTGTTACTTTCATTCTCGCTGCTTGGTTAATTATGTTATTGCTACTTATGGTCTTTCTGTCAATTACTCTTCTAACAGGTTTGGATTCAACCATTTTCTAGCATATGCTATATCTACATTTTTTCTTTCTGCAAAATCCTTTAACTGGTCTTCTCTTATCTTTCCTAATCCAAAATAAGATGCTTCTTTATTACCAAAGTAATATCCAGATACTGATGCTGCTGGCCACATGGCAATACTCTCTGTCAACGCTACTCCTATTTCTTCTTTTACTTTCAACAATTCCCAGATTGTTAACTTCTCTAAATGATCAGGGCAAGCAGGATAGCCGGGCGCTGGACGAATCCCGATATAAGTTTCTTTAATCAATTCATCATTAGACAACTGTTCATCAACAGCGTACCCCCAGTCTTCTTTCCTTACTTTCTCATGTAAGTATTCTGCAAAGGCTTCTGCCAGACGGTCTGCTAATGCTTTAATCATAATTGAATTATAATCGTCGTGCTCTTTTTCAAAAGCTGTGGCTAACTCCTGGGTTCCAAACCCTGTGGACACACAGAAACAACCGATATAATCTTTCTTTTCTCTATCCGCCGGAGCTATAAAATCTGCCAATGCCAGATTTGGTTTTCCTTTATATTTTTTTAATTGTTGCCTCAGGGTTCTAAAAATCACAGCTGGTGCTCCATCAGCATACACCTGAATATCATCATCATTTATGGTATTTGCTTCAAACAATCCATAAATTGCTTTTGCCGAAAGCAATTTTTCATCAAAGACTCTTTTTAATAGTTCCTGGGCGTCTTTAAACAAAACCGTTGCCTGCTCTCCAACCACCTTATCTTCTAGTATTTTTGGATATTTCCCATGTAAGTCCCATGACCTAAAGAAAGGACTCCAATCTATATAAGGTTCCAAAGTCGTTATATCGAAATTCTCTATCACATGAATTCCTAATTTATTAGGTTTCTTAATCGTTGTGGTATCCCAATCGACTTTGTATTTATTCTCTCTCGCTTCCTGAATGCTTAGGTATTCTTTTCTTTTTGTTCGTTTTAGGAAGCCTTCTCTAAACTTTTCATAATCCTCTTTTATATCTCCGACATATTTCTGATTACTCCTTTTATTCAACAGGTCTCCTACTACAGTTACTGCCCTAGAAGCATCATTAACATGGACTACTGCATTTTTATACTGTGGATCTATCTTAACTGCCGTATGCGCCTTTGATGTGGTAGCTCCTCCAATCAGCAATGGGATTTTAAAGTTTTTTCGTTCCATTTCCTTAGCCAGATATACCATCTCATCCAATGAAGGAGTAATCAAACCACTTAGCCCGATAATATCCACTTGCTCATCGATGGCTGTCTGAATAATTTTTTCAGGAGGCACCATCACTCCTAGGTCTACTATTTCGTAGTTGTTACACCCTAATACCACAGAGACGATATTTTTACCTATATCATGCACATCTCCTTTAACAGTGGCCATCAAAACTTTTCCGGCACTATCACTTCCTCCTACATCTCCTGTTGCATTTTTCTTTTTCTCTTCCTCTATAAACGGCAATAAATACGCTACTGCCTTTTTCATCACCCTAGCAGATTTAACCACTTGAGGCAGGAACATTTTTCCCGAACCAAAGAGGTCTCCTACCACGTTCATCCCTGTCATCAAAGGACCTTCTATCACCTCGATAGGTTTACTTAAGCTTTGTCTCGCTTCTTCTACATCTTCTTCTACATACTCATCTATCCCTTTGACCAATGCTCTTGTTATCCGGTCTTGCAAACTCTCTTCTCTCCATGATAGATCTACCGTTTTTTCTTTCTTAACTCCTTTAACGGTCTCTGCAAAATCCAACAATCGCTCTGTAGCATCTTCTCTTCGATCCAAAATCACATCTTCGACATATTCCAGAAGATCTTTTGGGATATCATCATACACCTCTAACATGGCGGGGTTTACAATCCCCATATTCATCCCTGCTTCAATAGCATGATACAAAAAGACTGAATGCATCGCCTCTCTTACCACATTATTCCCTCTAAATGAAAAAGAGACATTACTCACTCCTCCACTTACACTACAATGTGGCAGGTTCTCTCTAACCCACCTGGTCGCTTCTATAAAATCAATTGCATTTTTTCTATGTTCTTCCATTCCTGTTGCCACCGGGAAGATATTCAAATCAAAAATGATATCTTCTGGCGGAAACCCTACCTGATCAACCAGAACATCATAAGATCTTTTGGATATTTCTATACGGCGTTCATAGTTATCTGCCTGTCCCACTTCATCAAACGCCATTACAATAACAGCTGCTCCGTACATTTTTATCAGCTTAGCGTGTTTTATAAACTCTTCCTCTCCTTCTTTCAAGCTAATTGAGTTAACCACACATTTCCCCTGTACAACCTGAAGCCCAGCTTCAATAATATCCCATTTGGAGCTATCAATCATAATAGGCACTCTGGCAATATCTGGTTCTGAAACTATCAGGTTTAGAAATCGAACCATTGCTTCTTTCCCATCAATCAACCCATCATCCATATTAATATCAATAACCTGTGCCCCTCCTTCTACCTGATGCCTGGCAATGGCTAATGCTTCATCAAATTTTTCTTCTTTAATCAGGCGAAGAAATTTTCGAGAACCAGCTACATTTGTTCGCTCTCCTACATTAATAAAGTTAGTATCAGGAGTAACAACCAACGGTTCTAAACCTGATAGTTTCAGATATTTTTTTTCTATGGATTGCCCTGACTTATTTTTTGTCATAATCTCTTCGTATTAACAACCATGATAATTTATTTTTATATTCTTCTCATATGAAGAACAATTCCCCTACAACTGTCTAGGTTTATAATCTTTAGTTAAATCAGCTATTGCTTTAATATGTTCCGGAGTTGTTCCACAACACCCTCCGACAATATTAATCAAGTTTTTATCTAAATATTCTTTAATCTGATCTGCCATCTGTTCTGGAGTTTCATCATATTCTCCAAAGGCATTTGGTAATCCTGCATTTGGGTGTGCAGAAGTAGCAAATTCAGATTTTTGCGACAGTACTTCTAAATGAGGTGTTAACTGATCAGCTCCCAATGCACAATTAAACCCTATTGATAACATGGGGATATGCGAAACAGAAATGAGAAATGCTTCTGCTGTTTGCCCTGATAAGGTTCGTCCACTAGCATCTGTTATGGTGCCACTAATCATGATTGGCACTTCAATCTCTCTTTCTTCTTTTACTTCTTCTATAGCAAATAGTGCCGCTTTTGCATTTAATGTATCAAATATAGTTTCTACCAACAGTATATCTGCTCCTCCATCCAGTAGTGCTTCTACTTGTTGCTTATAAGCAATTCTCAACTCATCAAAAGTTACTGCTCTATACCCTGGATCATTCACATCCGGAGACATACTGGCTGTTCTATTAGTAGGTCCGATCGATCCTGCTACAAACCTAGGTTTATGCGGTTCTTTTTCTGTAAATACATCTGCTACTTCTCTGGCTATTTTTGCCGATTCATAGTTTAGCTCATATACCAGCTCTTCCATTTCATAATCTGCCATCGCAATGGTCGTTCCTGAAAATGTATTGGTTTCTACGATATCTGCTCCTGCCTGAAAATACAGTCTATGCACTTCTTTAATGGCATCAGGCTGAGTTATACTCAATAAGTCATTATTCCCCTGAAGAGGAACCGGCCACTCTTTGAATCTCTCTCCCCGAAAATCTTCTTCTGTAAATTTATAGCGCTGCAACATTGTCCCCATAGCGCCATCTAAAATCAGAATGCGTTCCTTTATAATCTTATGTATATCTTTCATCGATAACTGTATTCTTTAGCATTATAACACGCAAGCCGAATTAGTATCACACTCTTTTCTAAATAATGAAAAAGAGTCCTGTGATAAAAAAATATAAATACTCTTACTAAAAACAATGATTGCATTTGTTTTAGCGAATTTATAAGGTATCAAGAAAATTAGTGAGGACAGTACAACTGCTTATAGAATTGTTATCTATTTCGCTGCGCGAATAGAATGTAGCACCTTCTTTACCAGATAAAGGGTTGCTAAGGTTTCACAGGGTCTATTCCCTCCACCTTTCTTGATAACATTAAATACGTGTAAGAACTATTTTTTTACGACAATTAGTGCGTATTAAAAAATCTGATGCAAAGAAAAGGCATCTCCTTTTGTTTTGCAAGTTTATTTTTTTGAAAAAGGTCACAGCATATACCATGACCTTTTCTAAAAAAATATTATTCTGGTGCCAATTCTATCTCTAAACCATCTAAGGCTTCTGTAATAGGTATTTGACATCCTAATCTACTATTATCTTCTACATGAAATGCTTCTGCTAACATCATATCTTCATCGTCTCCCATCTCTGGCAATTCATGATCAGACAGTACATAACATTGACAAGACGCACACATTGCCATCCCTCCACATGTTCCTTCTACCGGCAATTCATATGCTTTGCATACTTCCATCAGGTTCATTGCCATATCTGTTGGCGCTTGTACTTCATGAACCACTCCTTCTCTGTCTTTTATTTTTATTGTTACGTCTGACATATTTTCTCCCAAGATTTACTTTAGCAAAGTAATCTTACTATTATTGAATTAATAATTAGTTTGGTCAAAATATAGAAACTATTGTTTCTATTATTCTTTTTACGTTATTGATTTTACAACTGCTTTTTTAGCTTCTTTTCTACTCCCATCGAATCCATCAATACCACTTACTGTCGTATACTTCATCACATATTTTTTGTCTGGGTGAATTCTCTGGTAAGCACTTTGACACATTAGAGTTGCTTCATGGAATCCACACAGAATCAATTTTAGCTTTCCTGGGTATGTATTCACATCTCCGATAGCATAAATTCCTGGGATATTCGTTTGATAATCTAATGTATTATCCACTTTGATTGCATTTTTCTCTATCTCTAATCCCCAATTCGCTATTGGTCCTAATTTAGGAGATAGTCCGAATAACGGAATAAAGTGGTCTGTATCTTTCACAAACTCTCCTTCTGTTTTGTGCTTTACCGTAACTCCTGTAATATGTTCTTCTCCGTGAAGTCCTACTACTTCTGCTTCGGTAATTAAGTTTACCTTGCCTAACTTCTTTAATTCCGCAACCTTTTCTACAGAATCTAAGGCTCCTCTAAATTCGTTTCTTCTATGAACCAGAGTTACTTCACTTGCTACATCTGCCAGGAAGATTGTCCAGTCTAATGCAGAATCTCCTCCTCCTGCTATAACTACACGTTGATCTCTGTATACTTCAGGATCTCTAATGATGTAAGCAACTCCTTTATCTTCAAAATCTGCAATATTAGCAATTGGTGGTTTCCTTGGTTCAAAAGATCCTAAACCTCCTGCAATAGCCACTACTGGCGCATGGTGTTTTGTTCCCCTATTTGTGGTAACAATAAACGTTCCATCCTCTTGTTTTTCTATTGTATCTGCTCTTTCTCCTAACGTAAATCCAGGTTCGAATGATTTAATCTGCTCCATTAGGTTATCTACTAGGTCTCCTGCCAATACTTCAGGAAATCCTGGTATATCATAAATAGGTTTTTTAGGATAAATCTCTGCACATTGTCCTCCAGGTTGTGGCAATGCATCTATAAGATGACATTTCAACTTCAACAATCCTGCTTCAAATACTGTAAACAATCCTGTTGGACCTGCTCCAATAATTAAAATATCTGTCTTAATCATTTCTCAACTTTTTTAGCTATTAATTCTTTGGTGAATTCGTTCAATCGTTCCACTTTTTCTCCAAAATCACCTTTTATAGTTTTTCTATACTCGTTTAAATTCTTTACTAGATCATCAATATTTTCTGGAATTACTTCTTCAAAAAACTGACGTAGTCTCTTTGCTGTAGTCGGAGATTTTCCGTTTGTAGAAATTGCTATTTTCACATTCCCTTTTGTCACAACTCCCCCCATATAAAAATCACAATAAGGTGGGTTATCGGCTACATTAACAAGAATATTCTTTTTTTGACAATCCTCGAATACTTTTATATTCACCGCTGGCACATCTGTGGTTGCAATTGCTATATGCTTACCTTTCAGAAACTTTTTTTTATATTTTTTTGTGATCATTTTCACTCCAAAATCACTTGCTAGTTTCTTTGTTCCCTGACCAAATTCCGGTGCTACAATTGTAATATTTGCATCAGGACTTGATTTTAACAAAAAAGTAAGCTTTTCTTCTGCTACATTTCCTCCTCCTACAATCAGTACTTTAAGGTTTTTTAGTTTCAAAAAAACAGGATATAAGTTATTTCTTTCCATTACGATCTCAGGTATTACTTATTCTGACGCAACTTCTTCATTTACTCTTTGGTAAATAGACTCTAACTCAACTCTGTTATTCACCACCTCTCCTATAACAATAATTGCTGGTGATGATAATCCTTTTTCAGCTACGACCTTTTGAATAGAATCAATGGTTCCAAAACCGAATTTTTCGTCTTTAGTTGTTCCATTCTGAATGATCGCAACAGGCGTACTTTCTCTATTTTCGTCTGCAAAGATACTAACTATTTCATTCAACTTACCCATGCCCATCAAAATTACAATCGTCGCATTAGACTTTGCCGCCAGATAAACATCTTCTGATAATTTATGAGCCTTTGTTGTACCTGTTATTACCCAAAAACTTTCTGAAACTCCTCTTCTAGTCAAAGGGATTCCCTGATAAGCTGGCACTGCTAATGAGGACGATATTCCTGGGATCATTTCTGTCTGTAAACCAAACTGTTTTACATAGTCGATTTCTTCTGCTCCTCTTCCAAAAATAAACGGATCTCCTCCTTTTAAGCGTACTACATGTCCTTTTTCTTTTGCTCTACTGACAATTAATTCATTGATCTGATCTTGATGATATGCATAGCAGCCTTTTCTTTTTCCTACAAAAATCTTTTCGGCATCAGAAGCATATTCCAGTAATTCTTCATTTATCAATGAGTCATATAACACTACATCTGCCGACACCAACGCTTTAATCGCCTTAAGTGTTATCAAATCTGCATCTCCAGGACCTGCTCCTACTACAGTTAATTTCGGACTTGTGTTTCTTGAAGGAGAAATCACTTTTCTTCCACGCTCCTTATCTCCGATATCATCAGAAAAAATAGTTTTTCTATCTTTTATACATTCAACATTCCTTTTCACTGTTCCCTCCTTCTTTTGTTTTTAGTTTTTTTTACAGCTTCATGAAGCAACTTCTGCTTCTCTGAATTCTTGTACTTGCTTCAAAAACTTTTCTGCACTTTTTATATAATCTACTGCAAAATCCTGAGTCGGTGCATTTTTTTGCAACTTATACACCAATTCGGCAAAAGATGCTTCTTCTACCTTAATTTTCCCAGTAGCAACAAATTCATCATCAAACTGACTGATCACTTTGGCATGGCTATTTGTTTTCTTCTTCGCTGCCAACAACAATGCTTTTGCTGTATTGACTAAAGAGCTATACGCATGATACACTGCATCAGAGTAGATTTCATTTTCAAAAGATACTTTTGCATTTTCTATCTTCTCTTCGCTTTCCAGAAATAGCGTAGCGATCAAATCAATAACAACTCCGGCACACTCTCCTACTCCAATCGCTTTGACATATTTTTCTTCATTCCCCCAGTCAATAAAATCTTCTTGAGTAAGGTTATCTATTTCTGATAAATCTGTCAGCAACTCATAAAAATATTTTTCTCCTTTTTCCTCATAATACTCTACAAAAGGAGTGTCTTTGGCATTGGATTCGTAATCATTTAATATACGACGTAATGCTTCCGGTCCTCTTTTACTAGGGATTTTCACCACTTTATCTGCGAAGCGAGCATTTCCATCTCCTCTATTTGCTCCTCCTAACAGGACTTGCAAAGCTGGAGCTACCAGTTTATCTTTAGTTCGGATAGACATCCCCTGAAAACCGATATTAGCCATATTGTGCTGTCCACATCCGTTCATACATCCACTGATCTTAATCACTAAATCCTGATTTTCTAGATATTGTGGATACTCTGCTTTGATTACTCGCTCTAATTCTCTAGCAATCCCTGTACTACTGGCAATCCCTAAATTACATGTATCTGTTCCCGGACAAGCAGTAATATCAATCGCTTTATTATATCCTGGAGCTACAAAGCCCAGTTTTTTTAATTCATTATAAAAGAAAGGTACTAAATCTTCCCGAACATAAGGAATCAAAATATTCTGACGGAGCGACAATCTCAATTCTCCAGCTCCGTATTTCTCTACCAGATCAGCAAGTAACCTTGCCTTGTCTGTATAAAAATCTCCTAAGAGTACTTTTATTCCGATTGCAACATACCCTTCTTGTTTTTGAGCCATTACATTCGTTGATTTCCACAACTCAAATGCTTCACTATCTTCTATAGTGACTTCAGGTGTTTCTACCGTTGCAGGAACCGAAATCGGATAGGCTTCATAATCAATTGGAACAGACGCGACAGAAACTGCTTTTTGCTCTGCTTCTAAAAGTTCCTTAAACGCTTCCAGACCTATTCCTTTTACCAAAAACTTCAATCTTGCTTTTGCTCTACTTTTTCGTTCTCCATGGCGATCAAAAATTCTCAACACTCCTTCCATCAAAGGAATAATTTTATCTGCTTCCAAAAAGTCATACAATACATCTGCATGTCTAGGCTGAGATCCCAACCCTCCTGCTAACATTACTTTAAAACCTCGAACACCGTCTTTTACCTTGGCGATAAAACCTAAATCATGCATATAAGAAAGTCCTGTATCCTCATCTGATCCTGAAAAAGAAACTTTAAATTTTCTTCCCATCTCCTGACAAACCGGATTCCTCAAGAAGAAACGAAATATTGCATCTGCATATGGAGAAACATCAAAAGCTTCTTTTGGATCAACTCCTGCTGTTTCTGATGCCGTAACGTTTCTTACCGTATTTCCACAGGCTTCCCTAAGGGTTACATCATCTTTTTCTAATTCTGCCCAAAGTTCCGGAGTTCTATTTAAATCTACATAGTGAATCTGAATATCCTGACGTGTGGTAATATGCAATCGTCCTCTGGAATACTCATCTGATACCTCACAGATACGTCGTAACTGATTACTCAGCATCTTCCCATAAGGCAATTTGATGCGAATCATCTGCACGCCCTCTTGTCGCTGTCCGTATACTCCTCGTGCTAATCGAAGACTACGAAACTTCTCCTCATCTACTTTCCCTTCTTTGAATAATTGAATTTTATTGGCTAATTCAATGATATCTTTTTCTACAATCGGGTTTTCTATTTCGGTTCTAAAACTTTGCATTTTTTTTGATATTTACACCCTTCAAAAATGGGCATAGTTATGACTTTTGTGTACTTTTTGTATCGCTTTTAAAAACGTGCTATTCTACTCGATATCAACTACTCTACAAATCCTACCGCAGAGGTATTATTTGTTTGAGAATCGATCAGGATAAATGAACCAGATGCTTTATTTTTTGTATAAGAATCAAAGGCCAAAGGCTTGCTTAATTGAATCTGAACTTTTCCAATTTCGTTTAATTGAAGTTCATTTTTAGAAGCGTCTTCTCCAGAAAAATCCGTTGCAATAGTTCCTTGAATGCTTTTAACTTTTGCTAAGATTCTATTACTTCCACTTTGTAAGAAATAATTAGTTCCGGGGTTCAGTTTTTTACTATCCATCCAGCATAATGTTGCTGAAAGTTGTTTCTCTACTTTTGGTTTTTCGGATATTTTTACAATCATATCTCCTCTACTGATATTAACATCATCTTCTAAGGTGATTGTACAAGAACTTCCTCTTCCTGCTTTTTCAAACTTTTTATCAAAGAAGTAAATTTCTTTTATTTTTGAAGTTGTCAATGAAGGCAATACAGTAATTTCATCACCTACTGCCAGGTCACCGCCATACAATTTCCCTGCATATCCTCTAAAATCATGGAATTCTGCCTGTTTAGGACGAATTACCGTCTGAACAGGAAATCTCAATTGTGATTTTTCAAATAAATCCTGTGCATCTAATTCTTCTAAATGCTCTAATAGTGTCTGCCCTTTATACCAAGGGGTATTTTCTGATGGCGTCACTACATTGTCTCCTTTTAAAGCACTTACAGGAATAAATGTTACATTCTGTTCTTTATAATCACTTTTTTGGATCAGTTTCTCAAAATCTGCTTTTATAGCTTCGTATTTCTCCTGAGAAAAATCTACTAAATCCATCTTATTCACAGCCACTACTACATCCTTTACTCTCAATAAATTATTGATAAAGAAATGTCTGTATGTTTGCTCCACTACTCCTTTTCTAGCATCTACCAAAACGATAGAAGCCTGAGAAGTAGAAGCTCCTGTCACCATATTTCTTGTATACTCTATATGTCCTGGAGTATCTGCAATGATGTAACTTTTTCGTTTTGTAGAAAAATAAATATGCGCTACATCAATCGTTATCCCCTGTTCTCTCTCTGCTACTAATCCATCTGTTGCTAAAGAAAAATCCAAATAGTCAAATCCATTTGCTTTACTTTTTGCCTCAATAGCTTCTAATTTATCTGTAGTCAGGGATTTTGTATCATATAAAATACGACCAATTAACGTACTTTTTCCGTCATCTACGCTCCCTGCTGTTGCTATTTTTAATACTTCCATCTTTTTAGATTGATGGTTGATTGTTTTTTTTCTACATTAACAAACCAACCTTTTCGACACTATTCTTTTTATTCTATCGACCTTCTTTTATAAGCAAGTCCTAACATTATATTTTCAACGTTTATTTTTATATCTCTTAAAAATATCCTTGTTGTTTTCTTTTTTCCATCGCTGCTTCAGATCTCTTATCATCGATTCTCGCTCCTCTTTCTGATATTTCCGAATCCCTGATTTCTGCTACTACTTTATCAATCGTTATCGCATCTGAAAGCACCGCTGCTGTACAGGACATATCTCCTACTGTTCTGAATCGAACCATTCTTTCTTCTACTTCTTCGTGTTCGTCTCTATACACCACATCATCTTCTGCTGACCAAATCATACCATCTCTGATGAATGTTTTTCTTTTATGAGCAAAATAAATAGATGGGATTTCTATTTCTTCTTTTTCTATATAACTCCAAACATCCAACTCTGTCCAGTTACTGATCGGAAATACTCGAACATTCTGTCCTAAATCTATTTTCCCATTTAAATGGTCAAACAATTCTGGTCTTTGGTTCTTTTCATCCCACTGTCCGAAATCATCTCTCACAGAAAAAATACGTTCTTTTGCTCTTGCCTTCTCTTCATCTCTTCTTGCTCCTCCTATGGCTGCATCAAACTTAAATTCTTCCAACGCATCTAATAATGTTGTAGTCTGAAGACTATTTCTACTAGCATATCGCCCTTTTTCTTCTACTACTTTTCCCTGATCGATAGAGTCCTGAACATTACGAACAATTAACTCTACTCCCAATTCTTTTACCAAACGATCTCTAAATTCAATTGTCTCAGGAAAGTTATGCCCTGTATCTATATGTAATAAAGGGAACGGTATTTTTCCAGGGTAAAATGCCTTCTGCGCTAATCTTACTAGAGTTATAGAATCTTTCCCCCCTGAGAATAGTAGTACTGGTTTTTCAAATTGTGCCACCACTTCTCTGAATATGTATATAGCTTCACTCTCTAAAGGATTAACACTAAGAGTTGTTACTCCTTCCTGAGTTCCTAAATCAGAAATTTCTCCTCCGTATTCGTCTTTCTTTTCTACTATTTCCATTTATTTATTTCTTGTTTTTATAATGAGCTTTTATCACTCTAAAAATATCTTTTATCTATTTCTAATTCCCCTTATAATGTATGCAATCCGCACTCTCTATTACTTATTACTTTTGTAGGGTCAAAATACTTAAATTCATTCGGCAATTTATTGTCTAATAAATATCCGTCAAGCTTCTCATCATCATAGTAATAAAAGGGGCTTACTTTTAAGACTCCGTCTTTCCCTAAACTCAGAATATCTAGTGAATCTCTGAGTGCTGTCTGTCCTTTTCTCAAATTCGTAAACCATACATCTGGAGTAAAATCTGCCATTGCTCTTCTAAAGGGCTCTAACTTTACTTGTTCTGTAAATACCTTATGCATCGGATCTTCCACATCGGGAATTCCCATTACTACATCTCTATGAGATGCCGTCTGTCTAGGCACATACAACTGTACATTTAACTGCAGTAACTCTATTACTTTTTCTGCATGTCTATATGTATTTGGTGTATTATACCCCGAGTCACACCATATAACCGGAATGTCTTTTTTCTCCTGTACGCACACATTAAGAATGGCTGCTTCATAAGGTCTAAAATTTGTGGTTACAACAGGTTTTTTTGCCTTTGACAAAGCCCAGGAAACAACTTCCTGAGGCGTCTTATCCTTAAGCTCTTTATTTAATTCTTCAATTTCTTTTTCTGTAAATTTCATAGTACACAGCAAATTTTTTCCACTCTTAACAAACTATTCTTCTCTTATGACCCAGATTATTCTCAATATGCTAAAGACTTTCTGAGATGTGACATTTTCGGGATACACTTAATTATTTTCCCCATTTTATACGATTCCATATTCTTTCATGAAAGAAATAAAGAATCATTTTTGTTACAAAATCAATCGATGCTATAGAAGTAGCCAACATCATTTCTCCTGTTAGAAGATAAGATACAATCAAGGTATCTAATGTCCCTACAACTCGCCAGCTAACTGCCTTAGCGATGCTTCGTATTGGCTTCTCCGAAACCTTATCTGACTCATACGATGTTTTCCTTCCAGCTACTTTATCTAATATCATTTGACTTGCTAACATTTTTAAAATTCTATTACCCTATCGGATTAGTAGATTATTCAGCAAATATATACATTAATTTGACACAGAACACATTCTTTATCAATTTTTATCATATTCCCAGTAAAATTAGAATCATTATAAACAAAGCTCAACACACCTCCATAAACACCTAATATTTCGGGTTTTACCTCAGTTTTTTTTAACTAATTATTAATATCCATTTATTCTGTTCTTCCGTTTAATAGCATATTTTAGCATAACTTTTAAAACCTACAAATCAATTCTAATTATGAAAAAGACGATCTTTTTTTTATTAATTATTCCTTTTCTAGCATTCACTTCATGTTCAAGTGATGATGACAATGCTACAGACAACGAGTCTTTACTTACCGGGAAATGGCGATTAACCGCCTTTAGTGTTACAAATGGAAAAAGTATTACCACCGCTCAGGGAGCTACTTTGACTACTGATTTCACATCAGAAGGAAAAGATTTTAGTACAGAAGTTATCTTCACTAAGATTCCTAAAATAGCTGCCAGCACCGGGAAATACACTGCTGTAACCACTACTACTGTTGAAGGACAAACTTCTACGACAGATGTTACTGGAGTCAATTTTGACCTTGTTGGCTTATGGGAAATCCAAGGAAATAAATTAATAGTAGAAGACCCGAATTCTCATGAAAAACAATCAACAACCATTACTGAATTAACTTCCACCAAATTAAGCTTTACGATAGACTATAAGGACACCGTAAACAATGCTGGTGTAACAACAGAAGCTTCAGGAACTGCTAATTATACGTTTACCAAAAAATAAACCCTAGTAGTTTTTTACAAAAAAAGACCTTAAATACTATTTTTAAGGTCTTTTTTTATTATTGTTAAATCGCCTGGATTACAGCGATCCCAACGCTTGTTCTATATCTTTGATTACATCTTCCACAGCTTCTAGCCCTACAGAACACCTCACCATTCCATCTGTTATTCCAACTGCCAACTTATCTTCCACAGCTAATTTACTATGGGTAGTTGAGGCCGGATGTGTTACTATCGTTCTAGTATCCCCAAGGTTAGCCGACAAGGAGCACATCTTTATATTATCAAAAAATGTTCGTCCCCCTTCTACTCCTCCTTTTACCTCAAATGCTACAATATTCCCTCCTAATTTCATTTGCTTTTTTGCTACTTCGTATTGAGGATGAGATACCAGAAATGGATATTTCACCCAATTGACTTTCGGGTGTTTTTCCAGGTATTCTGCTAATTTCAACGCATTCTCACAGTGCCTATCTACTCGAACTGCCAATGTCTCCAAACTCTTAGATAACACCCACGCATTAAACGGAGATAACGAAGGACCTGTATTTCTGGAAAACAAGTAAATTTCCCTTATCAACTCTTTCTTTCCGACAGTTACACCTCCAAGAACCCTTCCTTGTCCATCAATCAATTTTGTTGCCGAATGGATCACTAAATCTGCTCCCAGTTTAATCGGGTTTTGCAAATAAGGGGTTGCAAAACAATTATCAACTATAAGCAATAATCCATGTTTCTTTGCTATCGAACTTAACAATTCCAGATCCAAGACATCAACCCCAGGGTTCGTTGGAGATTCGGCATATAGGATTTTTGTATTCGGTTTAATTAACGCTTCTGCTTTTTCTACTTCATTCACCGAAAAATAACTTGTTTCGATATTCCACTTAGGAAAGTACTTAGTAAACAAAGAATGGGTAGATCCAAATACAGACCTAGCAGAGACGATATGATCTCCACTATTCAACAATGCTGCAAAGGTAGAAAACACGGCAGCCATTCCTGTTGCAAAAGCATATCCAGCTTCGGCTCCTTCCAGGTGACACATTTTATCTACAAATTCTGTCGTATTCGGATTACTAAATCGACTATACAAATTCCGTTCTTTCTCTTCTGCAAAAGAAGCACGCATTTCTTCTGAGTCTTCAAATACAAATCCTGAAGTTAAATACAAAGGAACAGAATGCTCCAAAAACTGCGTCTTTTCTGTTTGAACACGAACTGATTGTGTTTCAAAATTCTTATACGTTTCACTCATATGGCTTCATTATTTAACACCACTTGATACACTACTACAGCAGTAGGCTCTAAGGTTTTGGACACAGAACAATATTTATCAAAAGACAACTGTGCTGCTCTCTTAGCTTTATCAGGGTCTATTTCTCCTTCTAAATAAACCGTTACTTTTATCTCTTTGAACGGAGAAGCTCCCCCTATTTTTTCTCTTCTTCCATCAACTTCTGCACTATAGGCAGTTATTTGCTGCCTTTGTTTTTTCAATATTGAAATCACATCAATCGCACTACAGCCCGCAACTCCCATTAACACATACTCCATAGGACTTGGTGCCAAATCATGCCCTCCGTTTTCTGTTTTATTATCAATATGAGTCACATGACCTCTTTCGTTTATTAACTCGAAATGATAATCTTGATCAATTCTCTTTAATTGTATTTTCATTGGTCATACTTATTTCTTAGTAATTATTTTTTTTAATTCACAGTATTCCTTCCAGTACTTTTTTTTTTGAACTTATCCTTTTTCTGTCAACCTGAGAATATCTCCAAAAACCCCTCTTGCCGTAACCGCTGCTCCTGCTCCTGCTCCTTGTATCACTACGGGCTGATCTCCATAAGATTCAGTGTAAATTTCAAAAATAGAATCAGACCCTTTTACCTGCCCCAAAGCACTGCTCTCAGGAACCGAAACCAGCTTCACCTCCAAAACTCCCTTTTCCTGTGACAAATCTCCTGATAAATCTCCTATATAGCGCAATACATGTTTCTCTTTCTGATCTTCTTTTATTTTTTCATATACCGGATCCAACTCTTGCAACCTTCCTAGAAAAGAAGCTGCGTCACCATCTCTCAAATTTTCCGGGATCAAATTATCTATCTGAACATCTTCAAACTCATTACTCAAATCTAATTCCCTGGCAAGTATCAATAGTTTTCTCCCTACATCATTCCCACACAGGTCTTCTCTTGGATCTGGTTCTGTAAACCCTTTATCTATTGCTTCCTGAAGCACTTCACTAAACTTCCTGTTTTCTACTGAGTACGTATTAAACAAGTAACTTAATGACCCCGAAAACACTCCTTTAATTCGGGTAATGTTCTCTCCTGATAAATGCAACAGTTTAATGGTATCAATCAAAGGTAACCCTGCTCCCACATTTGTTTCATACAGATACTGTTTTTGATTTTCTTCTAGTGTTTTTCTCAACTCTTTATAAAAATCAAAACTCAGCGTATTCGCCACCTTATTAGAAGACACCAAATCAAATCCATGCTTCACTAAGGTAATATAATGATCTGTAAATTCTTTACTTGCCGTATTATCAATTGCTATTAAGTTCTCTAAATGGTGTACATCTGCATATTTTATAATTTCTTCGATTTCATATACAACTCCATGCTCCTCTAAATCTCCTCTCCACTCTTTTTTAACTCCATTTTTCTGCAAGAGTACTTTTCTCGAATTCGCTACAGCAAATATATTCAGATGAATTTTCTTACGCTTTTCTATCTCTTTTGCAGATGTCAATATCTGATCAATCAAAGTCCCTCCAACTAAGCCATGACCAAAGATGGCAATATTAACTTTTTTAGAAATTTCAAAAATCTCACCATGAATCACATTTAAAGCTTTATGAAGCTGGTTCTTTTTAACCACCAAACTCACATTCTTTCCTGTAACAGTATTATTAAATAAAAGCGGCACCACCTGATTCCGTATCAATGCATTATACGGCTTATGA
The DNA here is from genome assembly GCF_042684685.1 of Aquimarina hainanensis. Lineage (NCBI taxonomy): Bacteria > Pseudomonadati > Bacteroidota > Flavobacteriia > Flavobacteriales > Flavobacteriaceae > Aquimarina > Aquimarina hainanensis. Next base: position 247,314 of record NZ_JBHULX010000021.1, read on the forward strand.
AAGGTGCTTAAATCCTGTCCTATTATCGAAATTACAGATACATCCTTCTCCACTGTAATACTACTCACATCTCTTTTGTAAAAATCAGACTCAAACTCTTGCTCTAGCGTCGCCTTTGCCTGTTTTGCTTCATCTGCACTTACCACCAATCCAATTCCTCGCTCTGACGACCCCTGAGATATAATACTTACACTTATATTTTTATACGCCAAAGCTTTAAAAATTCTAGCATCAACTCCCACTTTCCCCAATAACCCTCTTCCTTCCAGGTTTATCAAAGACACATTCTCCAATACAGATAATGACTTAATACCTTTTTCGCTAGCTTCTGAAGTTATAAGAGTTCCTTCATTATTATGATCAAATGTATTCAATATCCGAAGAGGGATATTTTTCTCTATTAATGGAATAATCGTTTTGGCATGTAAAATATTTGCCCCAAAATATGCTAACTCATTTGCTTCTGTAAAAGACAGTCTTTCTATCTTCTTTGCATCTGGCACGAGATCAGGGTTTGCTGTATAAATTCCATTAACATGGGTGAAGTTCTGTAATTCTTCAGCATTTAAATAATTCGCCAATAACGAAGCTGTATAATTACTCCCATTTCTACCTAAAGTCGTTGTTTCATTTTTAGCATTCGAAGCGATAAACCCTGTCACTACATTCACTGTAGTTCCATTATATTTTTCAAAATGTTTCACGACATTTTCTTTAGATAAAGTATCTAACGGTTGTGCATCTCCAAATTGACCATCTGTAATGATCAATTCTCTACTATCTGTAAAGTGAGCATTCACACCTCTTTCTTTTAGCAAATGTGTCACCAGCTTAGCAGAAATCACTTCTCCCTGAGATAACACCTGATCTTTGATTCTTTTGCTATAATCTCCCAGCAGTGAAACTCCCTCAAACAACTTGTCAAGAATTTCAAATTCTTCTAAAAAATTAACATTTCCAAAATCTGCGATTTGATATTTCTTAAACGCATCCAACGCCTCTTGGTAATTTTCATTTTTCACAGCTTGCTCCAGAATTGCTTCCAATTCATCTGTAGAAGTCCCTCTTGCCGAAAGCACCACTGTTATGTGTTCTCCTTTTTTTACTTTCTGATCAATAATATCTACTACGGTTTGGATTCCTTGTCCATTTGCCAGTGATTTTCCTCCAAATTTTAAAACTTTCATTATCCGTCTTTATTTTTTAATTCTCAAAGATCTCATCCTTCTGAGCATCCTTGCTTATTTATTTCATTTTAATAGCACGTCTCTAAAACACGTGTTTTAATAATTGATGTAATTGATCATACTCTATAAAAAAAGCATCATGACCATGAACTGATTTAACAACTCCATATGTATGTTTAGGATTGTGTTTTTTCAAAATCTCAAATGTATCTTTGTTTTCTTTTGCTGTAAAAAACAAATCAGAATCTACACTGATCTGATGAATCGCACATTCTACATCTTTTATCACCTCCTCAAATCCCCCCCTGTCTTTTGTGATATCTATATTAGCCAGAATATGATTTAAGGCTTTATAAGAAGACAACCCGAACCTACTTTCGAGTTTCTTTCCGTGATGAAACAACCAGCTTTCAATATTATACATTCCTTTTTCCTCATTAAAACTTCTTTCGAATTTTTGAGAAAAAGATTCCGGGGTTCTATATACCAGCATCGCATGAAGTCTCGCATCATGAACAGGATTATTAGAATGCAATAGAATTTGCTCTTGTACCAGACAAGTTGCTTTTAGCCAATCTGTCGATTTCCAATCTGAAGCAATCGGAACAAGATGTCTGATCAATTTTGGCGCCAATACAGCTAACTCCCATGCTATTCCTCCTCCTACAGACCCTCCTATAACTGCGTATAATTCACCTACTCCTAACCGTTGTAATCCTTCAAGAAAAATGGCTGCAACATCTCTGGCGACAAACGCCTTATAGTCCTCTATTTTATTTTCTTCTTCCTGATATCCATTTCCAGGAATATTAAACGATAAAATTGCATACTTATCAGTATCAATACACTTTCCTTTTCCTATAAGACCTTTCCACCAACCATCTTCTCCACACACTGAAGAGTTCCCTGTCAAAGCGTGATTGACTAGCACCACTGGCGCACGCTCCAGTGGCTGCCCAAATACTTCGTAGGTGAGTGATAGTTTTTCAAAACAAACTCCTTGTAATGTTCTAAAGGTATCGATCTGAATTCGTTGCAGCATAATCCTTTTCTAATTCTTTTTTTTAAACCGTTTCTTTAATTACAGCAAATGCGTTTTTTAAATCTGTTTTTAGATCCTCCACATCTTCCAATCCAACCGAAAGACGAATCAAATCACTCGTTACTCCAGTAGATTTTTGCTGTTCTTCTGTTAATTGCTGGTGAGTTGTACTTGCCGGATGAATAATCAAAGACTTGGAGTCTCCTATATTCGCCAGTAAAGAGAATATGCTGGTTTCATCTGCTATTCTTTTTGCAGATTCAAAACCTCCTTTTGCTCCAAAAGTTACAATTCCACTTTGTCCTTTGGGCAAATATTCATTTGCTAACTCATAGTATTCATCTTCTTTTAATCCCGGATATCGAACCCACTCTACTTCATCTTGCTCTTGCAACCATTGTGCTAATGCCAATGCATTTTCACTGTGTTTCTGTATCCTGATTTCCAGCGTTTCCAATCCTTGCAAAATCTGAAAAGCATTAAACGGACTTAGGGCTGCCCCATAATCTCTCAACCCTTCTATTCTGATTTTTGCTATAAATGCTGCAGCTCCCAACGCTTCGTGATATACTAATCCATGATACCCTGCGGAAGGTTCTGTAAACTCCGGAAACTTTCCGTTTGCCCAATCAAATGTCCCTGCATCAATCACCACTCCTCCTAAAGAGGTTCCATTTCCACTAATGTATTTTGTCAATGAATGTATAACGATATTCGCCCCATATGCAATTGGATTTAATAAGGCTGGAGAAGCAACTGTATTATCCACTATAAAAGGGATATTATTCGATTTTGATACCGCTGCAATCTTTTTCAAATCCAATACATCCAGTTTTGGATTCCCTAATGATTCTACAAATATTGCCCTAGTATTCTCCTGAATTGCCGAAGAAAAATTTTCTGGATTAGCAGCATCTACAAAAGTAGTTGTAATCCCTAAGCGCGGTAATGTGACATTGAGGAGGTTATACGTTCCTCCATAAAGACTGCTTGAAGCGACAATATGATCTCCAGACTTCAACAAAGTTAACAGTGTGGTATTAATTGCCGCTGTCCCAGAAGCAGTAACAACAGCACCAATTCCTCCTTCCAGTGTTGCTAAACGCTGCTCTAAGATATCATTAGTAGGGTTATTTAATCTCGTGTAGATAAACCCTGCCTCTGAAAGATTAAACAGATTCGCTGCATGATCAGCATTATTAAAAACATATGAAGAGGTTTGATAAATAGGAACAGCTCTGGTTCCTCCGTTACTCTTCACATCGTGTCCTGCATGCAAAGCATTTGTTGCTAGTTTTTTAGTACTCATGATTTTCTAATTCAATTTTTTTAGACTTTAACTTATTACAATTCTGACGTTGTTCTTCACAAAGTCAATAATGCATTATTTGTTTTTTCAGAAATCATTAATCTTACAAAACAAATTTTTGCTAAGAGCCCAATACATAGCACACCCTATATTTGTTAGTAGTGTATTGTCATAGAAAATTAAAAAGAAAGGTTTTTCAATTACAGAAAGTAATTGATTTTAGTTATCTATTCCAACAATAAAATACAGTGGATAGAATTTAGCACCTTCTTTACGGATAAAGGGTTGCTAAGGCTTCATCGGGTCTATTCCCTCCGCCTTTCTTGATAACTTACTAAAATGTATAAGAAACTTGGGGTCAAAATTAGTAATTATTTTGAAACTACCATATTTTTCTCTAAAAAAACTTAGTTTAACAAAAAATACTCTTTCATAAACACGCTCATTCGCATCTGATTACATTTATTTTTTTAGTTTTTTTTATTTCTTCAACTGTCTTTTAAGCTTGCATTACTAAGTGTGTTTCCCTTAAAGAGTTCTTAATAAAATCTTTATTTTTCAAAAAAGAAAAATATTGAAACGTCAAACAGGTTTTGGTATGATCATTTTTTATACCTTTGCCGAAATTATTAGGGATAAATTTGACTGATTGCAACCCTAGAGATACCGAAATATCATTTCTGTATCGCTGTTATAGAAACAGAGAAAATGCTAAAACAGTACTTTCAAAAAATCTTTTTTTGAAATCTCTATCTCTGGTAAGCAATACGGTCTTAATCACATTCCTTTTTAAACAGATAAACGAATGGCATATTTATTCACTTCAGAAAGTGTATCTGAAGGACACCCAGATAAAGTAGCAGATCAAATTAGTGATGCGCTATTAGATAATTTTTTAGCTTTTGATCCAGAGTCTAAAGTAGCCTGTGAAACACTGGTTACAACAGGGCAGGTTGTACTGGCTGGAGAAGTAAAATCTAAAACATACCTAGACGTACAGCATATTGCTCGTGACGTTATCAATGCAATTGGCTACACCAAAGGAGCTTATCAATTTAGCGGAGACTCCTGCGGAGTAATTTCTTTAATTCACGAACAATCTCAAGATATTAACCAAGGTGTCGACAGAGAAACAAAAGAAGAGCAGGGTGCTGGAGACCAAGGGATGATGTTTGGTTATGCTACTAAGGAAACTGAAAATTACATGCCATTGGCCCTGGATATTTCTCATAAAATATTAATAGAGCTAGCTAACCTAAGAAGAGAAGGTAAAGAGATTCCTTATCTCCGTCCCGATTCAAAAAGTCAGGTAACTATAGAATACAGTGATGACAATGTCCCACAAAGAATTGTTGCTATTGTAGTATCTACACAGCATGATGATTTCGACAGTAATGACGAAGTTATGCTAGACAAAATAAAGCAAGATATTATTTCAATTCTTATTCCGAGAGTTGTTGCTCAATTACCAGCATACGTACAGCAGTTATTCAACGAAGAAATTGTTTACCACATTAACCCTACTGGTAAATTTGTTATCGGAGGACCTCATGGAGATACCGGACTTACCGGTAGAAAAATTATCGTTGATACTTACGGAGGAAAAGGAGCTCATGGAGGAGGTGCTTTCTCAGGAAAAGATCCTAGCAAAGTAGATCGCTCAGCTGCTTATGCTTCCAGACATATTGCGAAAAACCTTGTTGCCGCAGGAGTTGCCAGTGAAGCCTTAGTTCAGGTTTCATATGCAATTGGAGTGGTAGAACCTACTTCTATATTTGTAGATACCTATGGCACTAGCAAAACCGGATTAACTGATGGAGAGATTGCAGAAAAAGTTTCTCAGATTTTTGATATGAGACCTGCTGCCATCGAAGAAAGATTGAAGTTAAGAAACCCTATTTATCAGGAAACTGCTGCTTATGGTCATATGGGAAAACAACCTCAAAAAATTACCAAAGTATTCGAAAGCCCATACTCAGGAAAAATAGAAAAAGAAGTAGAATTATTCACCTGGGAAAAACTAGATTATGTAGCTGCCGTAAAAAAGGCTTTTAATCTATAAAATAACCCATTATAAAATACATTCAAATCAGAACCTGAAACTACTATTGAAGTAGTTTCAGGTTTTTTTATTCTTACCCTAGACAAAGTGTGTGGTTTTGCCGTAATGAATTTTAAACAATATCCTTTATTTTAGCTACATCAAAACCTTAAAAACTTAAAAAACAACAAAATACACAAAACAAAACAACAAACGTTAACTGTTGTTTTTAGATTTTTTAAGAGTTCTATAATACTAAATTTCCTAATTTTAGGTTATACTAAAAAACAAATAGTAAGTATTGTAAATCGTAATTGTAAAACTATTAACCCCAGAATAATGAAAGTAAAAATTGTTCTAATTATTATTGCATTATGGATCGGGCAATTTTCATATGCTCAGGATCACAAAAATGTTACTCAATGCGTAAAATCTCTTGATCTTACGATTGAAGAAGGTACCTATAGTACAGAAAAGAATAGTGACACAGAAAATAATCTTATTTTTAAATCCTCAGAGACTGCATCATATAATGAAACTTTAGGAAGCAGTACTGATTTTTTTAGTCTCGAAGAATGGAAACGAACTAAAAAAATTCTTCTTAAAAATAAAGAACGGATTGTAAAAATGGGAACGTATATTACTCGAAAAATAGACACTGTTTTTATCCCAATACCATCTTTTAGTGGTGAATCCAGTATTTCTGGGTGGTAACAGTATTTTCTCACTAAATAATAAAAAAAACTTCCTTAGACAGGAAGTTTTTTTATTTTAATACCTTTCTCGAATTCATTAAAATTCTCAATTCATCTATTGAAATCATCTTATGTCATAAATTAATTCCCTAATTTTACGATTAAGAAATCACGCTTTGTTTAACACATCACACAATCCTCTTCAAACCATATGCCTGCATCTAATTATTGCCTTATTGATCCCAAAGGCGGTCCTATAAAAATACAACTTACTGTAAACAATGGAATTCGATCCAACTCTTCTTTTGTTCTATGGGAACTACAAGATGAAAAATGGATAAAAAAAGAAAAGTGGAATTTGATTACTGGGGATAAAGGATTCGACGAATGCATTATCCCTCAAAAACCGGATGAGTTAGAGAACAACTCTCTCGCATGGTCTGTGAACTCATGTGCTATGATTAAAAATCTGGAGCGAGGAGAATTCACCATCCGAATCATTCAGGACACAATACAACGCTGGAAAAAAACGGCTTCCAGGATTGTTCCCTTTGTAGGAGATGGAAAGCAACTTCAATTTGGAAATCACATTATCTTCAAGCATCTTATCGATTCTCAAAACCCCACAACAAACCTATGGAAGCAAATAGACTCATAAACTATCTTTTTCTGTTTGGGTGGTTATATATCGGGATCGCTCAAGAAAACAACACCGAGGCATTTCGTTATAAACTGGATTACAGCATCCCTGAGAGTCCTGCTTTTGCTGTACTTGATGCTAATCCGACAACTGTATTACGGGCTACAGCAGCACAAGAAGTCATTACGCAACTGGCTACAAATTTTATCAGTGGTAATAATGTTAGTCCTGGCTTAGCTATTGATTTTAACCCGTATTTTAACTTTGGTGGAAGATTACAAAATATAGAAGAATACAGAACAAAATACTGGAGTCGCTTTCTGGCAAATCTTCAACTATCTCTTGCTACAATTAACGCTACTGATTTCCCTGACGACATGCTATTCTCCGGAGGGCTCAGGATGACACTTTGGGATAGTAAGGATATTTTATACAATAAGGCTTTAGGTGAGAGTATCGACAGGGAATTACTTCCTAAAGAAGATCCGGGACCTCATCACCACGACCCTGGAACTATTGTAGAAAACAATGCTCTCAAAATCGCTTACGAGAAAGCTAAAAAAGCCTATAGACAACAAAAAGGAGGAGCCCTTTCCATCGGATATGCTGTTGCCGGAAGAGCTCGTAATAACGCTTTCAAAACTGATAGTATCATCACCTATCGCCACCAAGCTTGGATCAGCGGGCAATATGATTTTGGAAAAAACGGCATTAGTATCAATAGCATGCTTATGTACCGATATCAACATGGAAATCTTTCTAATTCAGATGGAGTTATAGGAGGGATTGCTCTTAGAAAATACGGAGAAAAGCTCATCATATCTTCTGAGATATACCATAACGGACAAACCGAAAGCATTAATTTTGGAGCCTATGCAGAAGCTTACCTGATTCCAAACATTACGCTTTTTGCCTCCTTAAAAAAAGAAGTCAATGCCATTACAGGAGAAGAAGAAGTTCTTTTTAAACCTGGAATAAAATGGAATCTAAGTGAGTCCAAAAAGTAACATTCTTCTCCCTGCTTTTTCTAAAAACTATTTTTGCATTTATAAATTATATGTAATTCCAAACATCCAATAGCGAGGTTGTATCGCGTACTGAGAGGTACTATTATACACCTCATTAAAATGATCCTGATATATATACGCTGTGTTCAAAAGATTCGTAGCTGAAATAGCATACTCCCATTTCCCCTGAGGTTTCTGATATGATATTTCTCCATTAAGAATTCCATATTCATTTAATGTTCGCTCTTTATTCTGATACAAGAAATAATTGTAAGAAGCATTCCATAAAAATCCTTTTAAGAACTGCCATTCTAATTTTACATACGGTTGTTTTGTATAAAATACATTCTTTGCTCCGTTATTATTATATTCATTGATCGCAAGTTTGTATCCTATATCAACATTCGGACCTTGTTTAAAATTCGTCGACCCTGCTATTTCATATTCCTGAGTAAAGCTTGTACTTTTACTAGCGTCTCCATTCACAATCGTATTATACCAGGCATTATTAACATTTGCCCTCAGTTTCCCTTTCACCTTTCCAAAACTTCTGGAGAATTCACCCATAGCAGCAAATACCTCATCTGCAAAATTGGAATTGACTGGAGTATGTACCTGATTAATCCCCGAAATAACACTAGTATTTTTTATTGGGTTTTGCCGATGTGTATATTTTGCATAAGCATAAACAGTGGTATGATTAAACATATTGAAACTATGATAAGACAGAGACAAATCATTATATAAAGCATTCTCTAAATTGCGATTTCCTCTGTATAATGCATTATATGAATCAAAAACATACCCTAATGCCAGTTTGTTAACATCTGTATAATTAGCCGTCATTTGGTATCGGAAATTAACAGTTTCATTCTTTTTTAGTCGCGCTGTCGCAAAAAAATCAGGAAGGAGTTTCCAGGACTTCCTTACCTCTGTAGTTCCCAACTGTTCATCTCTTAATTGATAATTATGAAGACTAATTCCCGGATTAATTGTAAAAATTCCTTTTATAAATTTATACCTAAGTCCCAGATATGTATCTAAAAACCCATATGTTACCTGATTAGCAAATTCATTATCAGCAAAGGTGTTTTCTTCTTCTTCTAACTGTTGAAAAATTCTGGAGGTAAACCTTTGATGACTCAATGTATTACCTGCATAAAAATTAAGATTACTTTTTTTGGTTAACACTCTATAATAATCTAATCTACTATCTAATTTATTCGTTCTAATTTCTTTTTCCTGATTGATATCATACCGATCACTCTGCTTCAAAGGATAAAATGTATCTTGTGTCGGATCAATCGGATTATGTATTGTAGTAAACACTCCTCTAAAAGGAATATCATCCCGGATGGCATTATATAATGGTATTTCTTTCTGCAATAAATGTTGTGCTGAAAACGAAAAAACATCTTTCGTTGTTGCAGTATAGTATGCATTGATATTTTGTGTTAAAGAAGCTGGTTTATTTTCTCCATTCTCTCTAATATCTTCTATAGCTTCCTCTCTTCTGGACAAAAATGAAGAGGTTTCTTCTAAACTGGATATTTTCCCCAGAAGATCATAATCTATTCTGAGTTTTGTAGAAGGTTTATACACTGCATTTAATTTCAACATTCCTATCTGATTATTTTGCTCCGCAGCTTGCGTAACCTCTTCTATAGTATTATCCGTATCAGAAGGTGTATTATCAATGTATAACCGTCTGATATTAGTAAGCAGACTGGTTCTTGTCTTATTAAAAATACTATAGCCTGAAATATCTAACCCTTTAATTTTATTATACGAAAAGTTAGCTGCTCCAAATTTTGTAGCAACTTCTCTAGCCCTATTATTACCCAGTAGTGAAAGTCCGATATTATCCAAAGAAAAATCAAGACTTGTTCCTCCTTTCTCCAGGTTCCTCAAGCCTCCAGTAAAATTAAAATAGTCATGTAATGTAAAAGGTACTTCTCCAATATCATTAATATCTCCTAATAGATTAAGACTATAAGCGGGGTTATAATAAAACAACTTTGGTTTCACCAAGTGTCTCTCTGTATTCCCTACTCCAGCGCCAGCTTTAACATCTCCAAACCAAAAATTCTTTTTCCCTTCTTTTAGCTTTACATTAATTGCTACCTGATCTTGAGAATTACTTAATCCTCTCATTTGATCCACCTCTTCGTAATTACGAAGTACTTCTACCTTATCCAAAGCATCGGCAGGAATGTTTCCTGTCGCCAATTTAGAATTTCCGTCAAAAAAATCTTTCCCCTCTACCATAACCTTGGACACTTTCTTCCCCTCTACTTCTATCTCTCCATTTTCTGTAACCTCTATTCCTGGTAACTTTTTTAATACATCTCCTAATTTTTTTTCTGCTCCATTGGTAAATGAATCTGTATTATAAACCACTGTATCTCCTTTTACCACTACCGGCATTTCATATACTAATTCTACTTCATCCAAACTGTTTTCATCCGCTTTCATTATGAAATCTATTGTCTGATCTGTCTTTGATACTTTAATTTCTCTATCATCTGCTGTTAATCCCAGGTAGCTTACTTTTAATGTATACATAGCATCCCCGGGAACTACCAGTTTATATTTTCCCTGATCATTAGAAATTCCATAAGCCACCATCTCTGTTCCTGAGTTTTTATATGCAATTACATTCGCCATCTCCAAAACATTCCCTTTCTCATCCTGAACTTTTCCTGAAAGAACTACTTTTTGAGCAGTCGCTCCCCAGGTCGCTCCTATAAGAAGCAACAACATATATATAATTTTCATGTTCGTTTTTTAATTGATGTTTTTTTGGTTACAAATAATATCTGCACCAACTTCCTTTTACTCTATACGTTAATTGATTTTCCCGTATGACTTATCCTCCTATTTTTATTTCGATACCACCATCTCCTGAACGATGACTAGAATGTATTTTCATTTCTTCTATTTTCTTATTCATAATCTCATTAAATCGTTCCTGAGTAACTACTTTTCCTTTTGCTGGTTCTTTGATCGTTACTTTATTTTTAGGATTGATTACAATTTTTTTGCAAAGCATCGTCTGCTTACCATCATTAACTTCCAATATCAAACCCGGCAGCCCTCCATACATAGAAGGTCCATTACTTACTGGTATCAATGGCGTATACCAGGCTGTTATTAGCTGTTCCTTTTTCTTCTCTTTAGCCTTTTCTTTTTCTCCATTAATTGTAATATTTCTTATTTCAATGCTCTCTACTTTTCGGGTAGCTTTATAACATAAATAATTCCCTATTTTTTTTGTTTCGTTGGTTAACTCCCATTTATTTTTTCGCAATGTATCTTTAATCAAAAACTGTTTACCAAAAATGTCATTACTACTCACATACCTTGATTCTTTTGTATTCTTATACAACACCTCTCCACCACCTGAACCTATCACAATCATTTTAACGCCCTGATTAGAAGCGGGATTCTCTAATTGTTTTTCTTCCTGATATATCGATTCATGAATAGAAAAATCCAATCGGTACTCTTTTTGAAATTGTTTGATCAACATCGCTTCAAGTTGCTCTTTCATTCCGGAAGGAGCTGCTGATTCACCTATATCAAGATCCATTTTGCTGCTTGATTGATATATTGCCACCCCCTGAAAATCCTGAGCAAACAAAGAATTAACAAACAGCATCATAAGTAGTATCATTATTCGTATCATATCTTTTTTGTTTAAATTGTATTTATAAAAAGTTTGAGACAAAGATGAGTACCTATTAAAAATCTTACGGTTAACAAGTGTTAACGAATGTTAACCCATTCATTTAAAACTATTTTAGTATTGTATTTTTGACCTATGCAGAAAAAACGTGATCAACATATTTTGTTTTTTATAGCCATAGTAAGTCTCATCACTATAGGCATACAATTATATTGGAATTACAAAAATTATAAAGTAAGTGAACAACAGCTTATTAACGATGTTCAAATCGGTCTGGATAATGCTGTCAACTATTACTATGAGAAAATTGCTAAGGATAATACACTAGATCTCGCGACGTCTATTAGCCAACATTATTATGAGTTTTCTGAAGTAAAAAGAGACGGTTCCCATCAAAGCCATAAACAATCTCACAAGGATACTTTTCCCTACCCTTATAGTCCACAGAAACATTACCCTAATTTGCAAAAAAATAAAAAACTGAATACAATGAGGGTATATACAGATTCCAGCCTTTCTAATATGGTAAAGTACAACCTTCCTGAAAAATCCCCTGAAAGCACCAGCCAAATTAAGTTTATCACCATACCTAAAACTGGGGACACTATCATTGAAATAGAAAAATTAAAATTGATAGAAGCAGAACCCATTAAAGAACTGGCTTCCAAAATTCTTATTTCTGTTTCGAATGACAATATGAATATTCATCAATTAGACAGTCTTTTGAAACATGAATTTTCCCGAAAACAAATTACCGTTGATTATTCATTAACGTATAACGATCAGTTCAACAATCAAAAAATCATCCCTTTTTCCAGTCCTCCACAAAAGACCTTAACCACTTCCACAACTTCTTTATACTTGCCATATAGCAGTACTATCGGATTATCATATACCAACACAACAACTACCTTACTCAAAAAAAACCTGCTGGGAATACTTCTCTCTTTTATTCTGATTGCTACCGTTATCTATTGCATGTTATATTTATTGAGAATCATCAACCGTCAAAAACAACTTGCAGAAGTAAAAAATGATCTGATCAGCAATATCACACATGAGTTCAAAACTCCGATTACTACCATCAATGCTGCTCTGGAAGGGATTTCTTTGTTTAATAAAAACAACAATCCTGAAAAAACAAAAAAATATGTAACTATCTCATTTGAGCAATTACAAAAACTAAATTTAATGGTGGAAAAAATACTGGAAACCGCCTCCCTGGACAGTGACAAATTACAACTAAATAAAGAACGCATAGAACTCGTTAGCTTTATGAATGATTGTATTGCCAAACATCAACACCAATTATCTCAGAAAAAAAAGATACAGTACCTCCCGTCTTCTACCAAAATTTATGCCCATATAGATATCTTTCATATTGAAAATGCCATAAACAATATCATTGATAATGCGATCAAATATGGAGGGAATGAGATTCATATAGCGATCAAAGATCACAACAATCAGATAACAATACAGATTAGTGATAATGGTTCTTCTCTATCAAAGGCACACAAAGACAAGATATTTGAGAAATTCTACCGTGTTCCCAAGGGCAATACCCATGATGTAAAAGGATTCGGAATTGGTTTATTCTACACAAAAACAATAATAGAAAAACACCAGGGAACCATTACTGCTACTTTAGATCACCAAATGACTAACTTTATAATTACCCTCCCCAATGAGTAACTTTACAGAAATTATTTTAGCAGAAGACGAACCCTCTCTAGCGCAAATTATAAAAGAGAGTCTAAGCACCAGATCGTTTAAAGTCCATATCGCCTGCAATGGAATTGAGGCTATACAATTATATAAAAACACAGATGCCAAACTACTTGTATTGGATGTAATGATGCCTAAAAAAGATGGATTTACTGTCGCAAAAGAAATCCGACAGATAGATGATACGATTCCTATCATTTTCCTAACAGCAAAGTCCCAAACTGAAGATGTAGTTGAAGGCTTTTCTATCGGGGGCAATGACTATCTAAAGAAACCTTTTAGTATGGAAGAACTCATTGTACGAATCAACAATCTACTTCAAAGAACACTTCTTCAAAAAAAAGCAGAAGTCATGATGATTGGTCAATACACTTTTAATTTCCCCAAACAACAACTGGAGCACAGAAACGAGACGCAGCAACTAACTCATAGAGAATCCCATTTATTGTTCCATTTAATAAAAAACAAAAACCAGGTTTTAGATCGTTCCATGATCTTAAAAAAATTATGGGGAGACGATGATTTTTTTAATGGAAGAAGCATGGATGTTTTTATTACAAAACTCAGAAAAAAACTAAAACACGACCCTCAATTACAGATTATAAACATTAGAGGCTATGGATATAAGCTTATAGATTAGTACCTATACACATTTCAAACCGATAAAACCCAATAACATTCCTTATAATTCCATAAAATTAAAACTCCCCTTCCTCTTCTTGTTCTTCCTGAGGAAAGAAAATAAAAAGGCAGAATAATCTCATCGAAATTACGTTAAAACAGTTTTATGTTAGTCAGGAAATATTTTATATTTACGACCAAACCTAAAAAGGATATTGCTTTAACACCCCAAAAAAAAATAAAAAATGCATATAGCAGTTGCGGGAAACATTGGTGCTGGAAAAACAACCTTAACACGTTTATTAGCGAAACATTACAAGTGGGAAGCTCAATTTGAAGATGTAATGGAGAATCCATATCTGGAAGATTTCTACAATAAAATGGAACGCTGGTCTTTTAATCTTCAAATCTATTTTTTAAACAGTAGATTCAGGCAAATTCTGGAAATCCGAAAAAACGGAAAAGACATTATTCAAGACAGGACAATTTATGAAGATGCTTATATCTTTGCTCCTAACCTGCATGCAATGGGGTTAATGACTAATAGAGATTTCGAAAATTACCGTTCTTTATTTGATTTGATGGAAAGTGTTGTCGAAGGTCCTGATCTTATGATTTATCTGAGAAGCAGTATCCCTAATCTAGTGGCACAAATTCACAAACGAGGTCGGGATTACGAAAACTCTATCAGTATTGATTACCTCAGTAGATTAAATGAGCGCTATGAAGCATGGGTACACGGGTATGACAAAGGGAACTTATTAATTATCGATGTAGATCACATTAATTTTGTAGATAACCCAGAAGATCTGGGAGATATCATTAATAAAATAGATGCACAATTACACGGATTGTTCTAAACTCTAAATTCTATACTCGATAAAATGGACTTTCAGCAGCTTTTTCATTTTTTAGAAAAACTTCAACAAAATAATTCCAAGGAATGGATGGATGCCCATAGGAAAGCGTATCAAAAAAACAGAACTAATTTTATCCAATGGCTAGATGAGCTGAACGATCGACTTGCGGCAATGGATCCTGATTATTTTCCTACTCCCGGAAAAAAAGGAATGAATCGGATCAATAACAATTTACTGTTTCATCCTCATAAACCTGTTTACAAAGATCATTTTGGTGCAGGTTTGGACCAGTTGACAAAGCAAGGAGATTTTTATATTCATATCGGGATTTCCGAATGTCTTCTTGCCGGAGGATATTGGAAACCTGAAAACAAGATTCTAAACAGTATTCGGGAAGCAATCGATTATAACGGAGAAGAATTAAAAAAAATAATTACTAAAAAAAGTTTCAAAAAGATGTTCGGGTCACTGTATACAGATGGAAATGACCTCTTAAAAAAAGCCCCTAAAGGCTATACTACAGACCACGAGCATATCGATCTATTAAAACACAAAACATTTGCTGTAATTCACCCTCTGGAAAAGAAACAGGTACTCCAAGATGATTTTACCGATTATGTTGTACAGGTTTACAAAGAAATGCTTCCTTTTAGACGCTATTTGCGACAAGCAGTTTCTGTATAGTCTTTAATCACAAATTCCCAGTTGCTGTTATGTACGTCATAATAGTATGAGTAGCTCCGGTATTGCTGTTAATAAAATGCCCTGATATCATCCCGGTTTTTTCTCTAAACTGTTTATCATCGATCAATCTGTCAATAATTACAGAGAATTCTTCCTGAGAAGAAACGGAAAACAAGCCTGCCAGTTTTTGCAATTGCTTCGCTTCCCAAAACTTATCGAAATTCTTTCCGATGATCACCGGAACTCCAAAAGTAGCCGGCTCTAAAATATTATGTAACCCCGAGGTTCCCATAGCCCCACCAACATAAGTGATATCAGCATAACTATATACCCTGGACAGATATCCAATAGTATTCATTACAAAAACCTGATATGAATTCAGTTCCTTACCTTCTCTATCCGAATAACGAATTGTTTTTTTGGTAATTTTATCGACCAATGACGCAACTCCACTCTCCTTGATTTCATGAGGTGCTATAATGAAGCATAATGATGCCGGAGCCCGATTGATATAATTAATAAAGACTTCTTCATCTTCTTTCCAGGAACTGCCTATAACTACACACAATCGCCCCCCTACAAATTCAGAGATAAAATCGACCTTGTTATTCATTTCTATTTGATGAGAAACCCTGTCAAAACGGGTATCACCACTAACTGAAACATTAGAGAATCCTATACGATTTAACAATTCTTTGGAAATCTCATCCTGAACAAAAAAATGAGAAACCGACCTTAGGACAGTACGCATAAAACCTCCATACCATTTAAAAAAAGATTGATTTTCTCTAAATGCAGCAGAAATAATTACAACTGGAATCCCTTCTTTTTTTAACTCCTGAAAATAATTTGGCCAAAACTCGTATTTTACAAATAGTGCCATTTTTGGTTGTACATACTTAACAAATCGCTTGGCATTACGAATCGTATCGACTGGTAAATACAAAACCACATCAGCAAGCGTACTTTTCTTTTTTGCCTCATACCCCGAAGGAGAAAAAAAAGTAACCAACAACTTATAGGTAGGATATTCTTTTTTCAACGATTCCATAACAGGAACTCCTTGCTCATATTCTCCTAGAGAAGCACAATGAAACCAAATAACTTTATCTCCTTTTTTTAGGTTTTTTTCTAATACTGAAAAACTGTGTTTTCTACCATTTGCAAACAATCGCAACTTAGAACTTAAAGTACCTATTAATGGTAATGACCATTGAAACAAAACAGATAGTATAGCGTATAAAATTTTCAAAAACTCGTTTTTTATATAAGCTACAAAAATACATTACTTTCTGATAAGCACATAAAATCTTCAAAAACAAGAAAATCTATCAAATATTCATTATTTTAACATATATATTATGATATTTATAAAAAATAAACACACAAACTCATTAACTATGAAATTTCAACTTATTACACTACTCTTATTTTTTTCACTTACATCTTATACTCAGAATTTTAAAGAAATACAGCTCCCCACACCAACAAAAATAACGAACAATTTTATTGGTCCTCTTTTTCATCCCACCATTCATTATGGAGCCACTCCCGAAAATTATAATGGCAAAGTCATTGTTTTTAATCATGGGTACATTGACCTTAATCAAAGTCAGTTTTTATTCAAAAACACTTTCTATCAAGATGTCTTTAACGAAGGATATCAAGCTGTTTTTGTTGCAACTACCCGAGGAGAAGGACTTTGGACAAATGGAAAATTATTAGCTAGTGCACTGGATATAATCACTCATAAATATGGCATCCCACAGGTATATCTTATTGCGCATAGTAATGGAGGAAAAGCAGCTGAAGCAGCAATGTTTCATTATGGGAAAAAAGATAAAGTAGCCAATGTTTTTGCTTTGGGAACTCCTTTTTGGGGGACTTATCTTGCTGATATTTCACAAGTACCTCTACTAAACTGGATATGGAAGTTAACAGGATTAAACGAAGGAGCAAGAACGTCCACTACTTATTATTGCAGGGATATTGTACGACCATATTTTGACAAACACCCTGGCAATCAACCTCAAAAATTTATTTCTTTTGGAGCCTCTGGTTTTTACAATAGCTCTGTACCTATTGCTGCCCCTGTCTTTTTAGTTTCCGGAGGTGTATTACTCGCTAAGCAAGGAAGTAATGACGGAGTTGCCCCTTATAGTAGTACCTTACGTCCTAATGCCACTATTCATTTTAAAGACAAAGACCCCAACGCTATTTTTGATCATCTCGATATTAGCTTCGGTCAATTTAGCTGGAAACATATCCGTCCATATATAGAGAATGATAACAAAAGAACATTTCTGGAAACTACATCTTTAAAACCATCAACAACCTCATTAGAAAGTAACTATTACCTCATACAATCAGACAAAGAGCACCGCTTACATCTAGAAAAAAGCACCTCCAAAACACAATGGATTGATATTATTCACAAAAAAGAAAATACTATTTTTCAAACATCAAACACACATAATAAGAAAAAAGATATCATTCCTGTACACAAAATTCCTCACAGAACGATACTACAACCTACTAAAAAAGATATGGCATTACACAGTGATTCAGCATTTATCGCCTTCGTAAAAGACGCAAATGGCCCTGTCATGTCTTTTTCTAATGAAATTTCTTCACAAAAGCCTTTTTTAGAAGTTTCATTTACTACCCCTGAAAAAGAGAAGTTTTCAGTCCCTACAAATTTCGATGTTTGGGGAGTTATTTATGATACTTCTTCAGAAGATATAAACGATCCTGAAGAGATTATTAATTTTACCAAAAACGGTAATAAATTTGTATTCGACCCTTCCGTACTACCCCATGGAGTTTATAGTATCATCATCCATGCAACTAATCATCAAAACATCAAACGAAACTTAATATCTGGCTTTGTACTCGGTAACGAGGATCCTTTTATGACTTTTAATCCAGAGAGTACAACTCCAAAAGAACAACCTAATATCGTCATCACTCCTTCTGTCATAGAAGATACAGCTACGATAAGTATTCTTACTCCGCCACCTTATGATGCTACTATCACAGTGTATACAATTCATGGACAAAAAGTCCTCTCACTGCCTCTTCCGGAAAGTCAAAATAATTCATATGACATTTCTGGTCCCTTACAAAAATTACAAAGCGGAGTGTATCTTTTAAAGTACGATACTCAAAAAGCAATCCGGTTCATCAAAAAGTAAATAACTCCTATACAGGCAAACAAAACTGTACAATTAGGGGTAGAATGTTAATTTTTTAAACAAGTCAGCCCATTACACCCATTGAGATTTTACAAAACATGATCCCCAATAAGAAGCATTTACTTTTATCATTCAAAATAAGGAAACTCTCATTGGCAATCGTATCATTATTTCGTACTTTCGTGCATCAGAACAAACACACTTTATGAAGAAGATACAAATGGTTGACCTAAAAGGTCAGTACGAACAAATAAAAGAACGTGTTGACTCTTCAGTCCTTGATGTTATAAACTCTTCTGCCTTTATTAACGGTCCTGAAGTACATAGTTTTCAAAAAGAACTGGAAACCTATCTGGGTGTCAAACATGTCATTCCTTGTGGTAACGGAACAGATGCCCTTCAGATCGCCATGATGGGACTTGGGTTAAAACCAGGAGATGAGGTAATTACTGCTGATTTTACTTTTGCTGCTACAGTAGAAGTCATTGCTTTGCTGCAATTAACACCTGTACTTGTCGATGTAGAACCTGATTCTTTCAATATAGATCCGGCTGCTATTCGAAAAGCAATTACTCCTAATACCAAAGCTATTGTCCCTGTTCATCTTTTTGGTCAGAGTGCCAATATGGACGAGATTATGAGTATCGCAAAAGAGCATAATTTATATGTAATTGAAGATAATGCACAAGGAATTGGTGGAGAATATAAGTTTAATAACGGAAGTATCACTAAAACCGGAGGAATCGGTCATGTGGCTTCTACTTCTTTTTTCCCCTCCAAAAATTTAGGTTGTTATGGAGATGGAGGGGCTATTTTCACAAATGACGATGATCTGGCACATACGATCAGAGGGATTGTCAATCACGGAATGTACAAACGTTATCACCATGATGTAGTGGGAGTAAACTCTAGATTAGATTCTATTCAGGCAACTATTCTTAGAGCCAAATTACCGAATTTAGATGCTTATAATATCGCCAGAAATGAAGCTGCTGAAAAATATACTAAAGCTTTTGAAGGCATCGATAACATCATTACACCTAAGATCAGCAAGCCAGGAGACTACAAGGCGCATGTATTTCACCAATACACACTCCGCGTTTTAGATACAGACAGAGACGCTCTTGTTAAGCATCTCAATGCAAATGACATCCCTTGTGGGGTATATTACCCTATCCCACTACACAGTCAAAAAGCATATCAGGACGATCGCTATAATGAAGCAGATTTTCCTGTGACAAACCAATTAGTCAAAGAAGTGATTTCTCTACCAATGCATACAGAACTGGATGATGAACAAATTGGCTATATAACTAAAACAGTTATTGATTTTGTAAAAAAATAAAATCAATAAAACACCGTTTATTTTTTTGGGTATACTGAATTCAGTATACCCAAAATAATTTTAATTCACCCCAAACACTTACCTTTTCTTTCTAAAAATGGATTCTTTCTGTATCTGTTACAATCTTGTCGACCTCGAATATGCCGATGTACCACCGCTTCCGGAAGCCTATATTGCTACGATTTCTAATCAAAAAATTGGCTATATAGAAAAACAAGCCTTACCTGAAATTCTCGATACTTATAAAATCCCCTACCTAGATACTACCCACGCCAGACTACTGGAAATTTGCCAGGCATTAAAGCCTAGTGAATTGACACTTCGTTTTCAAGCCAAAAAAAGGAAAAAAAATTACACCATTGCCGAACTGTTAACAGACAAAAAAACAAAGGAAGTGCTCCTACAATACATCCATAGAAAAATGAGCACATTTTACACCTTACTTTCTGAAAACAGGTTTCCGCTTTGTTATAATGCCAAGAGGAAAGATCACCTGGCTCCTTATATGATTACCCATCAAAGTACTGCTCTAACCCCATTGCTGACCTTTGCAAAAAAAGAACAAGGAATTGAATATTCTTTCTCCATCAAAAAAGAAGACAGACAACTTCAACCAAAAGATCACGACATTCGTATTCTACTAAACAATCCTGCCTGGATTATTCTTGACAAGCAATTAGCTGCTATCGAACATCTTAATGCGAATAAATTAAAACCTTTTTTTAAAAAAAACACCATCTCTATAGAGGAAAAACATGTAAGAACGTATTTGGATAAAATCATTCTGCCTGTTATACAAAAAATAGAGGTCATCACAGAAGGGTTTGACATCATTACTCACCAAGAGGTTACTTCATACGAACTGATTATATCTCATGATTTTATCAGAGACCTATATGTAGGCACTATTAATTACCAATATAATCAGGTTTCTTTTCGTCAGAATGACACTAAGACTTCTACTTCGGATGTACTCATAAATGAGAATAATCATATCCAGATTATCCAAACCAAAAGAAATACTGAGCAAGAAAGCAAAATCGGTCAATTACTAATCGAAAAAGGTCTTTCTCTAAGCAGTAACCTCGTATACGAACTTGTTGAAGAAAAAGATCCCTACGCCATTATGACATGGCTAGGAAACTATCAAAGACAACTGGAAAAAGAAGGATTTAAACTTCCAGAAATACATATACAGGGAAAAAAAATCCATTCCGGGACACCGTCAATCTCTATAGAAAACACCCAACAAAATGATTGGTTTGATATAAAAGGGGTTATCAGTATTGGTCACCATAACTTTCCATTTACAGACCTTATTCAACACATCAAGCAAAACAATCGCGTATTCACTATTGATGACAACACTGCATTTATCATCCCATTAGAATGGATGAATCGTTATAAAAAACTGGCTATTCACGGTAGGGCTTCCAAGAATGCTTTATCTGTAAACAAGAGTAATTATCCCTTATTAAGAGATATTATTCCTGCTGCCGAGTTTACAATTGAAGAAACCTCATTAGTCTATAGCCCCTCTTCGAAATTAAAGGCGACATTACGCCCCTATCAGGAGGAAGGTGTAAAATGGCTCATCGAACATTACAACAAAAAGCTAGGGGCTTGCCTTGCAGATGACATGGGGCTTGGAAAAACCTTGCAAACCATTGCTGTTTTGACATTCATAAAGGAACAACTTATCCCTGAAGAGAATAGTGTGCAAAAAATACAATTTGATCTGTTTAGCAGTCCCCTGGAAATCAAAACCTACCTAAAAGCGCTCATTGTCCTCCCTTCTTCATTAGTGTTCAACTGGGCTCAGGAAATCATCAAGTTTGCGCCTCATTTGAATTGTGTAAAGTACACTGGTGCTGATCGAAAAAAAATCACCCCATATGTAGAGTCTTATGACATTGTTTTATCTACCTATACTACCATCTCGAAAGATATTGAACAACTCAAAAAGTTTCAGTTTAATTATCTAATCATAGATGAAAGTCAGCAAATCAAAAACAAAGAATCCAAGCTTTTTTCGGCTATTAATAGTATCCAGACAATAAATAAAATATCTTTAAGCGGAACGCCTATAGAAAACTCTCTTGCTGATTTATGGTCTCAAATGGAATTTATCAATCCTGGAATTCTCGGAAGCTATTCTTTTTTCAAAAATCACTTTAGAATTCCTATAGAAAAACATCAGGACACAGAGAAAATCGAAGAACTAAAAGAACTAATTAATCCTTTTATCCTAAGAAGAACCAAAGAGCAAGTTGCTAAAGACCTTCCTGAAGTAAGTGAGCAAATCATTTATACCGAGATGCTTCCTCTGCAAGAAAAACAGTACGAATCAGAAAAATCCGCCGCCAGAAATCTTTTATTAGGGATAGACAATCCGTCTACTAATAAAATACACATTATCAATACCCTGACAAAGCTTCGTCAATTAGCAAATCACCCTGCTCTTATCTCTCCTGAAACCGAAGAAATCTCTGGAAAATTTACTGATGTTACCAATTATCTGATGACATTAGTTAAAGCAAACAAAAAAGTATTAGTCTTTAGTTCTTTTGTTTCTCATTTGGACATATATACATCCTGGTGCTCTCAAAATCAAATTTCGTACTGCGTCCTCACAGGACAGACAAAAAGCAGTGACAGGGAACAAATTGTCAATACTTTTCAGGAGGATGATCACCTTTCCATTTTCTTCATTTCTCTAAAAGCTGGAGGAGTAGGACTCAACCTAACCAAAGCCTCTTATGTAGTACTACTAGATCCCTGGTGGAACCCCTTTATCGAAAAACAAGCAATCGCCAGAGCACATAGAATCGGGCAGACTAAAAATGTAACCGTATCTCGTTTTATTACCAAAAATACAATTGAAGAAAAAATCATTCAACTCCAAAACAAAAAGAAATCTTTATCGGACGACATCATTATGACAGAAGGACTACCCGATTACATAGAAAATGATCTGGAAAGCATCCTGAAGTAATTACGATATGTAGTGCTATAAAACATTTATTAAAGGTGATTTTTAAATAGAATCGACCTGACTTATGATCATTAGGCAACCATTAAAAAAATCACAAAAATTCATTTACAAACACTTTTTTAACATAAATTGCAAAAACCCATAAATCCTTTTATTGAAGCTACTTGCTATTTTATTTAATACTTAATGGGCACAAACTTATTAAAACACGAAACTATGAAAGTTGTTTACACCGCACTCTTTTCTTTATGTTGTTCTGTATTAATTGCACAAGACACCTACCTCCATTGCGGAAAGGTTATTGACACTAAAAACGGTACAACGCTCTCCGAAAAAACCATTGTTATTCATGGACGTAAAATTAAAAGCATACAGAATGGATACATTGATAAAAATCACAAAGATGACATTCTTATAGATTTAAAAAACAAAACGGTATTACCCGGTCTGATTGATATGCATGTGCACCTGGAAAGTGAAACCAATCCTAATGCATATCTGGAAAAATACACCGCTAGTGAAGCCGATGTTGCTTATAACTCTGTAGGATTTGCCGAAACCACTTTACTTGCAGGTTTCACTACTGTCAGGGATCTTGGTGGTAGTGGTGTCAATATTTCTTTAAAAAAAGCAATTAACAAAGGACGAATCATAGGTCCTCGTATTTTTACCGCAGGAAAAGCATTAGCCACTACGGGAGGTCATGCAGACCCCACAAATGGCAGCAACCGAAAACTAATTGGAGATCCAGGTCCTAAAGAAGGGGTTGTTAACAGTATCGAGGATGCAAAAAAAGCCGTTAGACAGCGATATAAAAAC
Organism: Aquimarina hainanensis; assembly: GCF_042684685.1. Taxonomy (NCBI): domain Bacteria; kingdom Pseudomonadati; phylum Bacteroidota; class Flavobacteriia; order Flavobacteriales; family Flavobacteriaceae; genus Aquimarina; species Aquimarina hainanensis. The sequence continues at coordinate 271,169 of NZ_JBHULX010000021.1, forward strand.
GGAGCAGATGTTATAAAAATAACTGCTACTGGCGGAGTACTTAGCGTCGCAAAAAGTAGCTCTAACCCTCAATTCTCCATAGAAGAAATTAAAGCTATTTGCGAAACCGCCAAAGACTATGGGTTCCATGTAGCTGCCCATGCTCACGGAGATGAAGGAATGCAAAGAGCTGTTATTGGCGGAGTAAAAACCATTGAACACGGTACTTTAATGAGTGAAAAAACAATGGATCTAATGAAACAATATGACGCTTACCTGGTTCCTACTATTACAGCAGGAAAAGAAGTAACCGATAAAGCAAAAATTGACGGATATTATCCTGCGATCATTGTCCCTAAAGCATTAGAAATTGGTCCCAAAATTCAAAACACATTTGGCAAAGCCTATAAAAGAGGAGTTGGGATCGCTTTTGGTACTGATGCCGGCGTATTTAAGCACGGGAATAATGGAAAAGAATTCGAATATATGGTGGAAGCAGGAATGCCCGCTATGGAAACCCTCCAAAGTGCAACTATCACTAATGCCAAAATTCTTCATATGGAAAATCAGCTAGGGCAAATTACTCCTGGGTTTATTGCTGATATTATTGCTGTAAATGACGATCCTATCAAAAAAATCTCAACTATGGAGCATGTCACTTTTGTAATGAAAGAAGGAAAGATATACAAATCAGAATAAATAAACATTCATCTTATAAATATATAAAAAGCCCTTTCTAACAATAGAGAGGGCTTTTTATATTATACATTTGATTGATTTATACAGCCGCAGAAGCTGTTTCTACCGACCTTTCTATTTTCTTAACTAGTCCTTGTAAAACTTTACCTGGTCCTATTTCTGTAAAGACAGTAGCCCCATCAGCAATCATATGCTGTACACTTTGTGTCCATTTTACCGGAGCTGTTAACTGAGCAATCAGATTCTTTTTAATCTCATTAGCATCAGTAACCGCTGTTGTCGGTACATTTTGATAGATAGGACATTTTGGAGTATTAAACACCGTATCTTCAATAGCAGCTGCCAATTCTTCTCTTGCCGGTTCCATCAATGGAGAATGAAATGCTCCTCCTACAGGTAATACCAATGCTCGTTTAGCCCCCTTCTCCTTCATATATTCACATGCTTTTTCGATCGCTGGTATTTCTCCTGAAATTACTAGCTGCCCAGGGCAATTGTAATTAGCAGGAACTACAATTCCATCAATAACAGCACACCCCTCTTCTACTACAGCATCTTCTAACCCTAACACTGCAGCCATTGTAGAAGGTTTTAATTCACATGCTTTTTGCATCGCTAAAGCTCTTTTAGACACCAAACGCAATGCATCTTCAAATTCTAATACTCCATTTGCTACCAAGGCAGAAAACTCTCCCAGAGAATGCCCTGCTACCATATCTGGATTAAAAGATGCCCCCATAACCTTACTCAAAATTACAGAATGTAAAAATATAGCAGGTTGGGTAACTTTAGTTTGTTGTAATTCTTCTTTTGTTCCTTCAAACATGATCTTAGTAATTTCAAATCCTAAAATCTCATTTGCTTTATGAAATAGCGTTTTCGCTAATTCCGAATTTTCATATAAATCAAGTCCCATTCCTGAGAACTGTGCTCCTTGACCTGGAAATACATATGCATTCATATAGTATTGTTTAATTTTTAGCAAAAGTAATGTAAAAGTTATAAAACAGACAAATCGAAAATTCAGATTCCTTACAAACAAGACTCGTTATAGCGTACAACAAACGTTTCAGGACAGATACTGTGCTACGAATAGGAATCCACAATTTTTTTTGCAGACAAATAATATCCTTGTCCAAATAAATTCAAATGTACCAGAATGTAATACAACTGCCAGATTTTAATTCTTTCTTCCCATTTATTCTCTAATGGGAAAATCTCATTATACCTTTCAAACACCTGCATATCAAATCCGCCAAACAACTGCATCATGCTTATATCCATCTCCCTTGATCCATAACACACTGCCGGATCTATCAAACACGGAGCTCCCACTTCATTAACAATAAAATTTCCACTCCATAAATCTCCATGAATGAGTGAAGGGGGTTCTTGCGGAATTTCATTCTCCAGATTTTTATAAAACGTCGCTACTCCAGCAAATAAATATCCCTTTTTTTGCGCTAATTTGAACTGAGGAAATAATCGTTGTTCTATAAAAAAAGTTACCGGATCTGATTGCCAGTCATTATATTGATGAAGACTTCCTATATAATTATCAAAAGACAATCCAAACAGCGAATTGGTCTGTTGATGGATACTTGCTAATTGTTCTGCAAATAAGTTCCAGAAATTAGTCGCTGGTGCAACAGAAGCTATATAGGTTACTAATAAAAAAGAAAATTGTCCAAAGTTACCCTCATAGATAACATCAGGAACGTTTACCCCATCTACTGCTTTTAATAATTGCAACCCCTTTGCTTCTTTTTGAAACATCCCGGGAAAAGTGGCTTTATCATTTATTTTAGCCACATACCCCTCTTGATCGACCTGCAATAAATACACCTGATTAATATCCCCTCCGGATAAGGGCATATGTGCTGTTATTTTTTTTGACAAAACAACCTCAAAATGAGCTATCAAATTTTCAGGGAGCAAGAATCTTTATTTTTTCTTATAAGTAAGATATGTAAATGCATATTGATGGCGATCATCTGTTTCGTGTCGTTCTTCCTCGACTACTTCCCAGATATTCGCATCTATTAATGGAAAAAAAGCATCTGCTTCAAAGGTTCCATGAACTCTGGTTAACTCTATACAATCGGCAAATTCCATACCTATTGCATAAATCTCTCCTCCTCCAATAATAAAGGGTTGAGAATCATTTTTGGCAATCTCTAAGGCCGCTTCCATCGAATGAACAACAATAGCACCTTCTGCCTCATATTCCGTATTTCTGGTAATTACCACATGTACTCTATTAGGCAAAGGTTTGGGAAATGATTCGAATGTCTTTCTTCCCATGATAATATGATGTCCTGTTGTTAGTGTTTTGAATCGTTTGAAATCATCTGGAAGGTGCCAGACCAGGTCATTATCTTTTCCCAATGCATTATTTTCTGCCGCAGCAGCAATCATTGTAATCATAGTTTTTACGTGTTTTCTGATGTTTGAGGCGGCTGAGGTTTTTGAGATTTTTCTACCATCAAATCCTCCTTTTTTTTTAGCAATTCTTCTTTGGGATGCATTAGGTCAACCTCTCGTTGTATTTGCGCAATTTCTTTTTTTTGTTCCGCTATAAGGCGTTCCATTTGACGATCAGTCCAATCTTTTCCCATAAACTTGCTAAATAACCAAACATTACAAAAATGAAGAACAAACAGAAAAGACCAAAAAAGAATCGCAAAAACAAACCAGTCTGTATCCAGAAAAGTTATTTCTTTTCCAAATCCCAATACAAGATTAAATATGATTAAAAAAAGAGAACCTACTATAAAGATTACAAAGTGTTGAAACAGCCTTTTTTTCTGTACAACTCGCTTCCGAGCATGTTCGTATAATTCTCTCTGCAAAGGATCAATCCCAGCAATCTCCTTCTTTCTTGAAAACATCCTAATGGTATATTATAATTCTCAAGTAAATATACTAGTTTTTACTAAAAATCCAGTATACTCTATTGACCTTACCTACACACGAAACAAATTAGATCCCAACTTAATTTGTATCCGAGTAGTTCACAGATATTTTTGATTAATAAAGAAAGAAGTATTTTTATACGATACGCTGTTGATTTAGTAGATTAATACGGGATATTTATGAAGTGAATTAAGTAGCACTACTACTTATAAAAAACCTAGCTAATTTATGAATGCAATCAAATTTTGGGCTTCACAAAGGTTATTGGTACAGTAAAAGCAATTGCAATCGGCTTTTGCCCCCATTTTGCTGGTTCCATTTTTGGAAGTGCTCTAATAATTCTAATTGCTTCTCTCTGCAAATAACGATGTGCTCCTGTTACCTCAAGAACTTCAACTTTTCCTTTTTTGTTAATGATAAATTCTACGGTAACTGTTCCGCTTAATCCATCTTTTAAAGCGATATCCGGATATTGAAAATTCCTGATAATATGATCTCTTAATTTATTATCAAAACACTTAATAGGTGTTTGTCTGGATCGATCACATCTGGGCCAAATTGGGGTAATCCCTTTTTCATTAGCATTTTCTCTGGATAGTATTATATTATCCTGAGCATACGAAGCCATCGTCATACAGACAAGAGCAAAGAATAGAAGTAGTTTGTTCATAATAATTCAGTTTAAATTTAGGGTTAGACTGCGACTTTTCCCTTAATATGTGGGTGTGGGTCATAGTTCTCTAAGATGAAATCATCAAAAACAAAGCCAAAAATATCTTTAACCTCTGGGTTTATTTTAATTACGGGTAATTTTTTGGGGTTTCTAGACAACTGTAACTCCAATTGTTGGGTATGATTATTATAAATATGTGCATCTCCTAAAGTATGCACAAATTCTCCATATTCATAACCACAAACCTGCGCTATCATCATTGTTAATAATGCATAAGAAGCAATATTAAAAGGAACTCCTAAAAAAATATCCGCACTTCGTTGATATAACTGACAAGACAACTTACCATCTGCCACATAAAATTGAAAAAAAGCATGACATGGAGGGAGTGCTGCTTTTCCGTTTGCAACATTTTCTGAAAAAGAAACAGTAGTATCTGGCATTACACTAGGATTCCAAGCAGAAACTAGCATTCTTCTACTATCCGGATTTTTCTTTAGTGTTTCTACCACCTCTTTGATCTGGTCAACTCCCGTACCATCCCAATTTCTCCATTGATGACCATAAACAGGTCCTAAATCGCCATTTTCATCTGCCCACTCATTCCATATTCGGACACCGTTATCTTGTAAATACTTTACATTCGTATCTCCCTTTAAAAACCATAATAACTCATGAACAATAGATTTAAAATGTATTTTTTTTGTCGTAACCATAGGGAAACCTTCACTTAGATCAAAACGCATCTGATAGCCAAATACACTTTTGGTTCCTGTACCTGTACGGTCTCCTTTTTCATTTCCATTCTCCATCACATGACGGACAAGATCAAGATACTGCTTCATAATTTCTGATTACAACTTTTTAAATCGAGTAGTGTTATTACTATATTTCCAAATATACAAAAAATTGCAAATGAAGCTATTTTCAACTCCTTGATTATTCCCTTAGAAAAGAATATTTTTTAACAATTTATTAAGAAAGTGTTAATTACCCAAGAATCATCCCTGCAATAGTGGCCGACAACAGAGAAGCTAACGTTCCTCCTATCAAGGCTTTCATACCAAATTCTGATAAATTTTTGCGCTGTTTTGGTGCCAGAGAACCAATTCCTCCGATCTGTATCCCAATAGAAGCAAAATTAGCAAAGCCGCACAACATATACGTAGCCATGATGATCGACTTATTATAAGTAAGATGAAGAACATTCCCTGGATTTTTTAAATCCGCTAATTGAATATACCCTACAAATTCACTTGCCGCGAGCTTCACTCCTAATAACTGCCCCATCAACATCATATCCTCTTTTGCTACTCCAATCAGCCACATAAGAGGGGCAAAAACAATTCCTAATATCGCTTCGAGAGAAAGCGCTTTATACGGAGTTACTGATGCGATTATTCCATTAAGAGTTGTCACCTCACCTACCCAGGTCAACACTCCATTAAGCATGGCTATCATTGCCACAAAAACCAACAACATCGCTCCAACATTCGCTGCCAGTTTCAAACCTTCTGTAGTACCATTAGCTATAGCATCCAGAATATTTGCTCCTATTTTATCCTGGGTAACTTCTATATTAGAATCTATTTTTTCTGTTTGCGGATATAAAATTTTAGAGATCACTACTGCCCCGGGAGCTGCCATTACTGAAGCCGCCAAAAGGTGTTTTGCAAAAACCAACCTCAATGCTTCATCACTACCTCCTAGAAAACCGATATAAGCCGCCAAGACTCCTCCTGCAACTGTAGCCATCCCCCCAATCATAACAAGCAGGATTTCGGAACGATTCATTTTTTCTAAATACGCTTTAATCATCAACGGTGCCTCAGTCTGTCCCAGAAAGATATTCCCTGCCACACTCAGACTTTCTGCTCCGGATATCTTTAACAACTTAGTCAAACCCCATGCTAATGCCTGAACTATCTTTTGGATGATTCCCAAATAAAACAACAAAGAAGTCAGTGCTGAAAAGAAAATAATAGTGGGCAATACCTGAAAAATAAAAATGAACCCGTAGGAAGAAACATCCATAATGCCTCCCAGTAAAAACTCACTACCAACAACTGTATAATTAAGAACTGCAACAAATAAACCTCCTACAAACTCAAAAAACTGCTGAACAAAACTTATTTTAAGTACCCCAAAAGCTAACAGCAATTGTGCTACCAAACCGATCACTACCGTTCTCCAATTAATTGCTTTTCTGTTACTGCTAAACAAAAATGCTATCAACAACAAAACGACCATCCCTAAGACTCCCCTCCATAGACTGGTAAAGGAAAAACCTTGATTAGGTATGATTGTATCAGCATTTGATTTCAAATTAATATAATCGGGATGCTTTGAAGAAATCAAGGAAACTACCTTGTTCCCTATTTTGATTTTCATAGAAATAGGAGATTCTTCGATCACTTCATAATAAACATCAATTACCTTAGGTACTTTTTGCTTACATACAAGCAACTTATTATTTTGAATCCAATACCCACTGGTGAAGACTTTATTCACTAAGAAACTGTATGTTCCATCTGCTTTGAATTCAATAAAATCTTTTCCTTTATTCACCACATTCTCTGATGCAACAACATCAGGATATGAAACATAAGAAACAGAGCTTACTACTTGCCAAAAATTGGTTCGGGAAGTCTGTTCTTTTTTTTTGACAGAAGGTGTAATATCTGATTGCGCAGCTTGTACCGTAGGTAACAATACTGCACACAGTATGAACAGAAATGCAAAAAAACCTTTCTTCATAAATTGAAAATCATTAAAATATCGGACAAAAGCTAACAGACAGCTATCTATCCTCGTTTAGAAATTTCATCTCGGATTCTGGCAGCAAGTTCATAGTCTTCATTTCCTACTGCTTGCTCTAACAGTCTGGTAAGTTCTTCTAAAGATAAATCCTGATATCCTGCTTCCTTTCCTTCCAATTCAACTTCTTCGGATATTAATTCATCCATATCCAATCCTGAAGCATCTTCATTCCCTTCATCCTTTTTAGGATTTACTTTTAAATAAATTCCTGCCTGATCTAAAATGTTTTTATACGTAAATATAGGTGCCTGAAAGCGAAGAGCTAAGGCAATGGCATCGCTTGTTCTCGCATCAATAATCTCCTCTATTTTATCTCTTTCACAGATAATACTTGAATAAAAAACACCATCAACCAGCTTATGGATAATCACTTGTTTTACCACAATATCAAATCGATCTGCGAAATTTTTAAACAAGTCATGCGTCAATGGTCTGGGAGGTTTGATTTCTTTCTCCAAAGCAATTGCAATTGATTGCGCTTCAAACGCACCAATAACAACCGGCAACTTTCGTTCTCCATCTACTTCGCTCAAGATAAGAGCATACGCACCATTTTGCGTCTGACTATATGATATTCCTTTTATATTTAGGCGGACTAAGCTCATGCATGAAATTTATTAACAAAAAAAAGGCTGTTTGAACAAACGGACTTAAAAATTAGTTCAAACAGCCCTTACGTGGGCACAATTTATGAAAATTATGCGTTATTCGCTTTAAATTCCTTTAATTTTTCTATAAGTTTTGGCACAACTTCGAATGCATCTCCTACGATTCCATAATCAGCGGCCTTAAAAAACGGAGCTTCTGGATCATTGTTGATCACCACTTTAACTTTACTAGAGTTTATTCCTGCCAAATGCTGAATTGCTCCAGAAATACCTACTGCAATATACAGGTTAGATGCTACCGGTTTTCCTGTTTGTCCTACGTGCTCTCCATGTGGTCTCCATCCCATATCACTTACAGGCTTAGAACACGCCGTTGCAGCACCAAGAACATCTGCCAACCCTTCTATCATCCCCCAGTTTTCAGGCCCTTTTAACCCTCTTCCTCCTGATACTACCACTTCTGCATCTGCTATAGAAACTTTATCAGTTGCTTTATCTACAGCAGTAACATGTACTGAGAAATTCTCATCCCCAACAGCTGGTTCAAAATTTTCTACTGCTGCAGAAACTTCATTTTCTATAATTCCGAAAGCATTACTAGAAAGTCCTATCAGTTTTACATCTGAAGAAATCTCAACAACACCAAATGCCTTATTAGAAAAAGCTGTTCTTTTCACCTTAAAAGGAGCTGTACTTTCTGGAAGAGCCACTACATTCGAAGCATATCCTGCATTCAGATTTACCGCCAAAGCAGGAGCAACAAATTTACTATCAATACTAGATCCTACTACCACTACAGTTGCATTTTCTTTTTCTGCGGCCTGCTTTATAACTTCTGCATATGCTTTTGCACTAAATTGCTCTAAATCACCAGATGATACATTTAAAACTTTATCCACTCCATAACGTCCTAGCTCCTCATTATTACTTGCATTAATACTTACTGCAGTCACTGTAGTTCCCAACATGCTTGCTACTTCTTTTGCATATGAAGCAACTTCAAAGGCGGCTTTCTTAAAGTTACCTCCTTCGCTTTCTGTATATACTAAAACTGACATATTTTTTTAAATATTTTATACCAGCACATTACTGGTTATTTTTTATTGATTTACTGTAATTTTTTTGTGATTTCTTAGATCACTTTTGCTTCGTTATGAAGAAGGTCTACTAATTCTCCAATGTTATCCGGAGAAACTAAAGTTACATCTCCTTTTGGCGCTGGCTTCTCGAACTGAACAGTTTTCACTCCTTCTTCAGCTGCAACTGGATCTACCACTGTTAACGGTTTTTTACGAGCCATCATAATCCCTCTCATATTTGGAATTCTAAGATCACTTTCTTCAACCAATCCTTTTTGACCTCCAACAATCAAAGGTAATTTTGCCGTTGCAGTTTCTTTTCCACCGTCAACTTCTCTAGTTACAGTTGCTGTATCTCCTTCTACTTCCAACCCGATGCAAGTATTCACAAAATTAGCCCCGGTTAATGCAGCTAGCATTCCTGGAACCATTCCTCCGTTATAATCGATAGACTCTCTTCCTGCTATCACCAAATCATACCCTCCGTCTTTCACTACTTTCTCTAACTGCTTTGCTACAAAAAAACCATCTGTTGCCTCTGCGTTTACACGAATTGCGTTATCAGCTCCTATTGCTAAAGCTTTTCTTAAAGTAGGCTCTGTTTCTGCTCCTCCTACATTCACCACATCTACAGAAGCCCCTTGTTTTTCTTTAAACCACATCGCTCTTGTCAATCCAAATTCATCATTTGGGTTAATCACGAATTGCACACCGTTAGTATCGAACTTAGTATCTCCCTCCGAAAAATTTATCTTAGAAGTAGTATCCGGCACATGGCTTATACAAACTAATATTTTCATTTTATATCGTTGTTTTTTTTATTATTTGACATTATGGACGAAAGTACAAATAAAAACTTTAAAATACTATGCATGCATAATAATTTTTTAAGGTTTCGGTTTCCTCTAAAAAGGATTAATTGCTACTTTTGCCAACTACGTTGTAGCACAAAAATAATTATTTTATAAATGAAAACAATACAGTTCAGAGAAGCAATTTGTGAAGCCATGAGCGAGGAAATGCGCCGTGATGATTCTATTTTTTTAATGGGTGAAGAAGTCGCAGAATACAATGGAGCCTACAAGGCTAGTAAAGGAATGCTTGACGAATTCGGACCTGATCGAGTGATTGACACTCCTATTTCTGAACTTGGGTTTGCCGGAATTGCTGTTGGAAGCGCCATGAATGGAAACAGACCTATTGTAGAGTTTATGACCTTCAATTTCTCATTAGTAGGAATTGATCAAATCATTAACAATGCTGCTAAAATGCGACAAATGAGTGGAGGACAATTCAATATTCCTATCGTTTTTAGAGGACCGACTGCTTCTGCAGGACAACTTGGTGCCACCCACTCTCAAGCTTTTGAAAACTGGTTCGCCAACACACCTGGATTAAAAGTTGTCGTGCCTTCTAACCCTAAAGATGCTAAAGGACTTCTTAAATCTGCTATTAGAGATGATGATCCGGTTATCTTTATGGAAAGTGAGCAAATGTACGGTGATAAGGCAGAAGTACCAGAAGGAGAATACACCATTCCTCTAGGTGTCGCTGATATCAAAAGAGAAGGAACAGATGTCACTATAGTTTCTTTTGGAAAAATAATTAAAGAAGCTTACAAAGCTGCTGATCAACTAGCGAAAGACAACATTTCTTGTGAGATCATCGATTTGAGAACCGTTCGCCCGTTAGATTTTGAAGCCATTTTTACTTCTGTAAAAAAGACTAACCGATTAATTATACTAGAAGAAGCTTGGCCTTTTGCTAATGTAGCTTCAGAAATCACTTATCAGGTACAAGCTACTATTTTTGATCATCTGGATGCTCCAATCATAAAAATAAACACTGCTGATACACCTACACCATATTCTCCTGTATTATTAGAAGAATGGCTACCTAATAGTGAAGATGTTGTTAAAGCTGTCACAAAAGTAATGTACAAATAAAATAAAGTATATTAATTTGCGTCTTCGCGCAATCATATAAGCTGTAATCATTTGTTATGTAACTACAGATTTATTATCGAGAAACATACAACCTATGACGACACAAAACAAGTGTATTTAATGAAGCAGAGGATTTTCGTAATTGTATTATTTTTAATCGGCAGCGCAACTCTTTTTTCACAAACAAAAGTAAGTGGAAAAGTGTTAGACAGCAATAGTACACCTATTCCTTTTGCGAATATCGTTTTTAAGAATTCAACCATAGGAACGATTACCGATGAAAATGGAAGCTTCTATATGGAATCAGACAAAAACCACACCTCTATAAGTGTTTCTTTTGTCGGATTCCAAACTAAAAGCATCACGCTAAACAAGAGAACTTCCTACAATATGGAAATTACCCTTGAAGAAGAAGCTGCTGCTCTTGATGAAGTCGTTATATACAAAGGAAAAACCTCGAAAAAGAACAACCCTGCTATTGATATTCTTCGAAAAATATGGGAATACCGAAGAGAAAACGGGATTAAAAAGTTTAAACAATACAGCTATAATAAATATGAAAAACTGGAATTCGATATCAACACCATTGATAGTGCCTTTATAAACAGCAGAATCTTTAATGGTATGGAGTTTATCTTTGATGATATTGACACCTCCAGAATTACCGGAAAAACCTATCTTCCTATCTTCTTAAACGAGGCAATTTCAACCGTATATGGAGACAATACAACCAATGAGCTAAAGGAAGTATTAAAAGGAAATAAAAACGCCGGATTTAGCGATAATCAAACATTAATTGCTTTTGTAAAAGATTTATATTCTGATTATAATGTTTATGACAATTATCTGAAGTTTTTTGACAAAAGCTTTACCAGTCCTCTATCCAGAACAGGTATAAACGTATACAATTATGTATTAACAGACAGTGCATATATCGACAATAAATGGTGCTACAATATCATCTATTATCCCAGAAGAAAAAACGAACTTACCTTTAAAGGTGATTTCTGGGTTAATGACACCACCTGGGCGATTAAAGAAATTAATCTGGAAGTTACTAAAAGTGCCAATATAAACTGGGTAAAAGATCTCTATATAGAACAAGAATTCAAAGTATTAAATGATTCTATTTTCTTAATTACAAAAGACTATTTCCAATCTGATTTTGCTTTTAATAAAAAAGAAAAGTCCAGAGGTATTTACGGTAAGAGAACCACGTTATACGACGATTACAAATTCGATAGAAAAAAGGACAAAAAATTCTACCGCAGTCAGGTCGATCCTTATAACTACGATGTTTACAACAGAGAAGATTCATTCTGGAAAAATGCCCGAATGGAAGAGCTAAATAAGGATGAAAAAAAAGTATACAAGCTATTAGACACTTTAAAAACAGTTAAAGCTTTTAAACGGCTTTATAATATCGGTACCATCTTAGCTTCAGGATATATTGAATTCAATAATTTTGATTTTGGTCCTTTATTTTCTACTGTAGGATATAATGACATTGAAGGTTTACGTTTAAGAGCCGGGGGTAGAACATACTTCTCTCCTAATGATCGATGGAGAATCGAAGGGTATGGCGCTTATGGTTTTAAAGACAATAAGTTTAAATATGGTCTTTCTGGTAAAATACTTGTCGACAGAAAATCCAGATTGATTATCTCTGGCGGGAACCGAAGAGATGTAGAACAATTAGGAGCCAGTCTCACAAACACTAATGATGTAGAAGGAAGAAGTTTAGCTTCCTCTTCAGTAATCATGACGGGAGACAATAACCGACTTACTTCTATTAATTTATCTGCTTTTAACCTTCAGATAGAGCCTGCAAGAAATTTCACTATTGGAGTGACAGGTACTTTCCGAGCTTTAAAACCTGCAGACAGATCTCTCTTTAGTCTTGATTTTATAGATCCCGATACTAATGAGATAAGGCAAGAAATTAAACAAACAGAAATTTCGACCCGACTAACCTATACTCCTGGAAGAAAAACAACAGGATATGGCGTCGATAGAATTGTTGTGAACGATGGAGATTATGCTCAGCTATTTCTTAATTATAGTGCTGGAATAAAAGGATTATTAGAAAGTGATTTTGACTACGAGAAAATACAATTATACTACAGACAACCATGGAACATTGGCGGATTTGGAGTTTTAAACAGCTCATTAGAGCTTGGAAAAACCTACGGAACTGTTCCTTTAGGGCTCCTAAGTGTAATTCCTGGTAACCAAACCTATCTATCGATATACAACACTTTCCCGTTACTTAATTTTTATGAATTCACAACAGATACTTATGCCTCTCTTCATTTAGAGCATAATTTTAATGGGAGAATTTTTTCCAGAATCCCCTTATTAAGAAAACTAAACCTAAGAGAATTAGTAGGTCTTAGAGGTGTTTGGGGAGAATTATCGGATGAAAATATAGCTATGAGTGCTCCTTCTAATATCCCTCTACTCGCTCCTGATGACGAGGTTTATTGGGAATATAGCTTAGGAGTTGGGAATATTTTCAAAATCTTCAGAATCGATTTTCATTTCAGGGGGAACTATTTTGACAATCCCGATGCCCGAAAGTTTGGAGTTACAGGATCTTTTGGATTTTACTTCTAATATATCATTCTTCGGAAAACCAAAATTATTTTACAGATTTTACAAAATTTCGCCTAGGGTTTTAACGTAAAGTTAATTTTGCGAAAACCATTATATTTTTCGTCTATAAATTTCCCCTACGGCTAAGGAATAACTATATTTGACGCCGATTTAAAAAAATAGAAAAAATATGAGCGCAGCAACTCGTGATAGTTTTGATGTACTAATCGAAATACCTAAGGGAAGTAGAAATAAATACGAATACGACTTTGATATGAAAAAAATACGATATGATCGTATGATTTTCTCTTCAATGATGTACCCGGCTGATTATGGATTCATTCCTGAAACTTTAGCACTAGACGGAGATCCTTTAGACGTATTAGTATTAGTTACAGAACCTACATTCCCAGGTTGCGTAATCGAAGTGAAGCCTATTGGTGTTTTTCACATGGCTGATGAAAAAGGACCAGATGAAAAAATCATTTGCGTTCCAATTTCTGACCCTATTGCTAACAGAATTTCTGATATCAATGAACTAAACCCTCATTTAATCCAGGAGATAGAGCATTTCTTCCAGGTGTATAAAGATTTGGAAAAGAAAAAAGTTGATGTAGGTGACTGGGGGAATGTTACCGAAGCTAAGGACATTATCAAAGCTTGTGTAAAACGTTTTGACGAATTAGCAGATAAACCAAAAGGACTTTTTAGCATTGCATAAATAGCACCTGATATAAAAGCATAAAAAAGCCAACTATGTTCAATAGTTGGCTTTTTTATATTGCTATTTTCTACAGAAAAAACCCATATTTTATACTCTTCTTACCTCCTATTTTTCTCTTCAATTCTGAAATAACCTACATCCCGTATTAAAAATACGCGATAAGCTTTCTTTTTATTTTTAACAACTCTTTCCATCACTTTAACATAAAAAAAAGAAGCTTCTCTTTTCCTTCATCTTCTCTATCTTGATGAATTTCATTACATTTAACTACTTATTAACTAAAATCACACATATGAAATCAAACATAATTTATGTGCCAATTGCCTTATCTATATTAGGATTACTTTTCATGTTTATAAAAATGTCCTGGGTAAAAAAACAAAGTCCCGGGAGCGAGAAAATGCAGAATATCTCCAAAAGCATTAAAGAAGGAGCTTTAGCATTTTTAGCCGCAGAATACAGGTTACTACTCATATTTGTTATTGTAGCTTCTGTTGCATTATTTAGCATATCCTTATTTGTTGAGACAACTAGCTGGATGATTGTTCCGGCTTTTATATTTGGTGCAATTTTTTCAGCACTTGCTGGTAATATCGGAATGCGAATTGCTACTGATGCCAATGCAAGAACAGCTGAAGCTGCCAAAACCAGTCTTCCTCAAGCCCTCAAAGTATCTTTTGGAGGAGGAACTGTTATGGGACTAGGTGTTGCTGGTCTGGCAGTATTAGGATTAAGTATTTTCTTTTTATTCTTCATCAACCAATTTATGGGCAATGAAGGATCTTTCTATACCAATATGACTATCGTACTAGAAGCTTTGGCTGGGTTCTCCCTTGGTGCTGAATCTATCGCTCTTTTTGCCAGAGTTGGAGGAGGAATATATACCAAAGCGGCAGATGTAGGAGCTGACCTTGTAGGAAAAGTAGAAGCAGGGATCCCTGAAGATGACCCAAGAAACCCTGCAACTATTGCAGATAATGTTGGGGATAATGTTGGAGATGTTGCAGGAATGGGAGCGGATCTTTTTGGATCATATGTAGCGACTGTTCTTGCTGCCATGGTTTTAGGTAATTATGTCATTAGAGATATTTCTGCAAATTCCCAGTTTTCAGATGATTTCGGAAATATGGGGCCTATATTACTCCCTGTAGTTATAGCTGGAGTTGGTATTCTAGCCTCGATTATTGGAACTTTTCTGGTAAGTATTAAAGATAACAATGCTAAAGAAGCAAACGTACAGAAAGCACTTGATCTAGGTAATTGGGTAGCAATTGGACTAACTGTAATTGCCAGCTACTTCCTTATTGATTTTATGCTTCCTCAAACACTACAGATGAACTTTTTTGGAGAAGGAATTAAAAACATCTCTTCTCTAAATGTTTTCTATGCTACTATCATAGGATTGGCAGTAGGTGCGTTAATTTCGATGGTAACAGCATACTATACCAGTCTGGGAAAAAAACCAGTTTTAGACATTGTACAAAACAGTTCTACGGGAGCTGCCACCAATATTATTGCCGGGCTATCTGTAGGAATGAAATCAACCTTTTCATCCGTATTATTATTTGCTGCTGCCATATATGGTTCTTATGAGCTTGCTGGTTTTTATGGGGTGGCTATGGCCGCTTCTGCAATGATGGCTACTACAGCTATGCAACTTGCTATTGATGCTTTTGGACCTATTGCAGATAATGCAGGAGGAGTTGCTGAAATGAGCGAACTGGAAGACCATGTAAGAGAACGTACCGATATTCTCGATTCTGTAGGAAACACAACTGCTGCTGTCGGTAAAGGATTTGCCATTGCATCAGCTGCACTAACCGCATTAGCACTATTTGCAGCCTATGTAACTTTTACAGGTATTGACGGAATAAATATTTTTAAAGCAGATGTACTTGCAGCCCTGTTTGTCGGAGGGATGATCCCAGTAGTATTCTCTGCACTGGCTATGAAATCAGTAGGAAAAGCAGCCATGGAAATGGTACAAGAAGTACGAAGACAGTTCAAAGAAATACCAGGGATTATGGAAGGAACCGGAACCCCTGAATATGCAAAATGTGTAGACATCTCTACAAAAGCAGCACTTAAAGAAATGATATTACCAGGACTAATCACTATTATCTCTCCAATCATAATTGGTGTATTATTTGGTGCTGAGCCACTAGGAGGGTATATGGCTGGAGTTTGTGTTTCTGGTGTGATGTGGGCAATTTTTCAGAATAATGCAGGAGGTGCCTGGGATAATGCAAAAAAATCCTTTGAAGCAGGAGTAGAAATTGATGGAGAAATGACCTACAAAGGTTCTGATGCACATAAAGCTGCGGTTACAGGAGATACGGTTGGCGATCCATTTAAAGACACATCTGGTCCTTCTATGAATATCCTGATAAAACTAACTTGTCTTGTCGGTCTTGTAATTGCTCCGCTCCTAGGTAATCACAGTGGAGAAACAGCTGTAGCTGAAACTAAAAAAGAAATACGTGTAGAAATGAAAAAAGAACACGATAGCACAACTGCAACCGTTACAATTTCTTCTACTCAAAAAGGAAAACAACTACAAGAAACACGAACTATTGTAGGTAGTGAAGCAGAAGTGAAGGCTGAAATTGAAAAGATTAAGGCAACCTTACAATAATTTTAAAACAAAATACCTTCAAAAAACCTCGCTTATAAGCGAGGTTTTCTATCTTTATCCCTCATTAACAGATCTATGTTTAAAAAAAAACCATTACGTATCAACTCATATTTAAGCTATGGATCTGCTATTAAAAGCCGAATTACCGGTCGGGCACTAAAGGATAAGAATATTGAATTTAGTAGTGGTCTCGGTATCCGAAAAACTCTCAAAAACTTTTATAAACAATTCGAGAGTGATGAAATTCCTCATATTAAAATCAAGCTAACCCTTGCTGATGGTACTACTTTTATCACCACCACTGACGAAGAAGGGTACTATCATTTTGACAAAGAAAAGATTGTACAGCATACAAATGTTCTAAAAAACACCTGGACTCCTTACACAGTATCTTTTCTGGACTGTAAACAACCTATAACAGCTAATAATAGCTTCAAAGGAGAAATCCTGATTCCAGATTCCATGGCTACCTACGGAGTAATTAGCGATATAGACGATACCATTCTCCACACAGGAGTTACTTCTTTATTTAAATGGCGTGTTATTATAAATACTCTTTTTAAAAACTTCGATAAAAGACTCCCACTAGAAGGCACAGTAGACTTTTATAAAAAACTACACCAAGGAACCAGCCCTTCTCATAAAAACCCTATTTTTTATGTAAGCAACAGCCCCTGGAACCTATACGATTATCTCACTGCATTTCTGAACACTTATAGTTTTCCTAAAGGTCCCATTTTATTAAGAGATTTCAGGACTCCATTTGACAAAACTCCAAAACCAAAAATACCACACAAAGAACAAGAAATCATCAACCTTCTTACAACCTATCCTGAAATGAAATTTATATTGATTGGTGATTGTGGAGAAAAAGATGCTGATATTTATATCGCTATTACCAAAAAATATCCAGATAGAATCCTGGCAATTTATTTAAGAAGTGTAAATCACCAAAAAAAAGAACAGAGAATCCAAAAACTAATTGATACTCACAGCTCTTGTCCCACGCTTATCATTCACTCTTCTGCAGAGGCAGAACAACATGCGCAAAAAGCAGGATTCATCAAATAATTATTTTTTTAAAGATCTCACCTCCTCGGTTAAACTCATCATCGCATCCTGAAGTTTTTTAATATCCAATGTTTCTCCCGTCGTATCAATATTAAAACTCAACTTACTATTGACTTCCCATAATTCCATAATATCGTGAGATGCTATTGTTACCGGAGGATATTCAGGATTCAGAGAAATTAATGTAACTTCGGTATTATCATCACTTCTGCGAATCTTTTTAACCAGTACACTATCTGCCAAGACGACAACACAGATACTATTATTACCAATCTCCGCCAACGATGCAACTCCTTTGCCAATTACCCATTCTTTAGGTTCTAAAGAAGGCAACATACTATCCCCTTCTACCTGAAACCCTCTATAGCTAGCATGTCTGTATTCGGGCAGAGGAATATCAAAAGCCGGTAATTGCTGATACCAATCTACATCTTGAATATTATGTGGATATCCAGCAGCTGCTTTAATATTAACCAAGACCATATTTTCATTATCAGTGCTATCAACTGTTACTACTTTTGGAGAGACATCTACACTATTCCAATAAATTTCTTTTTTATTACTCTCTCCAAACAACCACAGAGGATTTATATTAAAGTGTTCCAACAATTTAGCCACTACTAATCCTGAAATTTTTGTTTTCCCTCTTTCTATATCTGCTGTTGAATTTTTTATTCCTAGTAATTTAGCAAATTCAGATTGTGTATATCTGTGATCTTCCCTTATTTGTTTAAATCGCTTTATAATGTCTGAAGTATCTCCCATAGAAAGAGTATTAGAATATTTTTGAGGTTAAATTTGGAATCTTTACTACACAAAGATACGCAATTTAGGAATATTTCCTTTTTTTATTGTTTTTTATTTGCTGCAAATGGAAATATTCCATAATTTTGGAAAAAATACAAATACAGATACTTTTATGTCAGCATCATATATCTCAACAACTTCTTTTACTACAGAAAAAATCATTCGACATTCATTGGACAACGCCATGTCAACATTAGAAAAATTACATAAAGAATTAACCAAAAAAGGATATAACTTCCTAAGAAACTACACTATAGAAAATTATAAATTTGATTTTTATTGTCCGGTTTCTAAGGTTGCAATAGAAATAGACAGTTATACACATGAATCGTATGACATCTATAATCAGGATGCAACTAAAAAGCTATGTATTCCTTCTCTAGGCATAACCGTATTAAGGTATACAGATTATCAGATACTAATTGATATGGATGAAATATTGAGAAACTTAAAAAACAATCATGTTGCCTCTTCAGTAACTCATACAGCTAACAAAGCAATACACTAAGCAAACCATTATACACAAAAAACTGATAAAAAAGAGTTTATATACACTACTTCATATTTTCACCCCTACAAAAACTATTATTTCTTTTATCAAAACTTATTATTTCTAATAGTTACTATAAAAAAACAGAGTAATATGAAATAAAATATTAAATTTGGAGTTTAATAACCCGTTAAATCATATTTTATCAATTATGAAAAAAGTTTTATTAGGAGCAATTGCTCTAATGTTCTTATCAGTTATCTCATGTAAAGAAGCTACTGATAAAGCTCAAGATGCTGCTGACAAAGTAGAAGAAGCTGCAACTGAAGCAAAAGAAGAAGTAAAAGAAGCTGTTACTGAAGTAAAAGAAGAAGTAAAAGAAGCTGTTACTGAAGCTACTGATGCTGTTTCTTTCAGCAACCCTGCTGTTCAAGAATACGTTAAGGCTTATGATGCATACATTGCTGATTACGCAAAAGCAATTGAAAGCAAAGATGCTACTGCTTTATCTTCTTTAGCTACTAAAGGTCAGGAATTAGCTACTAAAGCTCAGGAATTCACAAAAGATCTTACTGCTGAAGACGCTAAAAAATTAGGAGAGTACACTACTGCTGCTGCTAAAAAATTACAAGAATTAAGCGCTAAATTAGCTCAGTAATTCAACCTATAATTATGCAATGCATATTGCATAAAACCAGAAGAGCCACATATATTTATGTGGCTCTTTTTATATCTGTATTTCTGTTTTTTTACGACATCCATTCTACTTTATCTGCGATCGTATTTCTTTTTGAAACCAGCTCTACATCTTCCTTATCGTAGCCTCCTAAATAAAAGAAGCCTAAACATTTTTCTCCTTCACCTAATTCAAAAAATTCATGCATATACGTTATTAGCTTAGGACTACTCCAATAACACCCAATATCATTCGCCGTGCATGTTAACCACATATTCTGAACTGCCATTGCTGTAGAAGCAATTTCTTCCCACTCTGGAACACGCTCTTTTAAGTCCCGCTGCATACAAATTGCTATAATCGTATGAGCAGCTTTGCAGTTGTTTTTTATTTTTTTATGCTTAAACGGAGAAAAGTTCTCATCATCAGTAATATCTGCATAAGTATCCGCCAGAAAAGCTCCTAACCGCTCTTTGGCTTCTCCCTGAATCACCTTAAACCTCCATGGTTCGGTCATTTTATGCGTCGGTGCCCAATTCGCATTCTCTAATAAAGTATTTATAAATTCATTGGTAATTGCTGTATCATTATATTGAGCAGGAAAAATCGATCTTCGATTTTTCATCAGCTTATTAATTTCTTTTTCTATCATTATTTTTTAAAATCAAAACATTAAAACGAAGATTTTTGCATCTTCATTATTTTCTTATCGAAGCAACTCCTTATTTCGCAACTATGAGAAATTGTTTTTTACCTTGCTTCTTTAATCTATAGTTCTTCCTAATATCACTTCCCCCATCCAGATCCAACGAATCAGACACATATGCAATCCAGTCTTCTCTATGTACAATAGCATTATCCAATTTCACAGCTGTCAAATTTGCTTTCTTTAATTTTGTTCCCCAGAGTGTCGCTTCAGACAAATTAGCCCCGGTTAAATCTACTCCAAACAGATTTGCATTTGTAAAATTAACCCCTATCAATTCGGCTTTTTTCATATCCGCTTTGTACAAATTTGCTTGACTCAGGTCTGATTCTGACAAAAAAGTCCCTGTAAGATTCGCCTCTTTAAGCTCTACTCTTTTGAGGTTTCCTTCCACGATCTCCGAACCACTAAAATCAGAATGATTTAGCCTTGCAAACTGTAGTAACGCTCCTCTTCCCAAGTTGGCATTTTTAAGACTTGTGTAGTTAAAATCTCCAGTAAGAAAAATATCTCTCGAAGACTGCTTCCCTATTTGACTTCTCAATAAGGCAAACAACAGCTGTCCCTTTTCTGGGCTAATCGGCTTTTCTATTAACTGATCATTCTCTTTGAATTGATATGGTTTCATCGCCATAGAGAGACTCACAATTCTAGCTTCTAATGTCCTGCTAATACTTCGTTCTCCACTAGCTTTATTTTTTAGTTCCTGGTTTACATCGCTAAGAACATCTCCCATAACAGTTACCAAAGAAGAACGTCTATCTGCTTCTATCAAACTGTTTTGACTTTTAATCATTGCATTTTGATTATACAATAATTTTGTCTGATACAATAAAACCAGAGAAGGGATTACCGCCATTAAAATAGCAAACAAACCAATTCTTGTGACACGCCAAATAACGTTAGAGGTTACATCTGATACAGTATCTACTGATACAGATTTCCGTTCTTTATATTCATGAATAGCATTACTAATACTCTTTTTTAAAGGAACTCCAAAAAGAGGTACGCTCAACAAACCAATAAGTCCTTTTTTTATTTTATTTGACTTTTGCTTTTGCTTATTGATTTTACCCAACTGCTTTTTAAGTTCCTTATTTTCATTCTCTAACCGAGTTATATATTCCTGCTGTTCCACGCTAAAAAAATATTAGTATTAACTTAATTCTCCCTAGTATTTTGCTCTGTTGCTAATAAAGCAAAATGCTCCTATAACAATATAGATCATTACAAAAGCATTCGCAACAGTTCTATGTTTAAACGATGCCGGAAATCTCAACAACTTCGTTTACATCCTGATCATAATCAACGCCATCAACTTTAAAACCAAATAGATTAAAGAAGTCTGTTTCATATCCTTTGAGGTCACCGATATCTTGCAAGGTTTCTGTCGTTGCTTCTTTCCATAAAGCAGCTATTTTTTCTTGTACATCCGGTCTCATTTCCCAATCATCAACACGAATACGTCCCTTTTCATCTAATGCTATATCTCCTGTATACAATCGCTCATTAAATAAACGATACATTTGTTCTATACATCCTTCATGTATTCCTTCCTCCTTCATTACCTTATACAATAATGATATGTATAATGGAATCACAGGAATAGCGGAACTAGCTTGCGTAACTAAAGCCTTATTGACAGATACATAAGCTTTTCCTCCTATGTCCTTTAATTTATCGGAAATAGTAAATGCTGTAGCTTCGAGATGATCTTTTGCTTTTCCAATAGTTCCTTTTCTATATACCGGTTCTGTCAGCTCAGGACCAATATAAGAATATGCTATGGTAGTTGCATTAGGAGCTAATACTTCTGCTTTTTTCATGGCATCTATCCATAATTCCCAATCATCTCCTCCCATTACGGCAACCGTATTCTCAATATCTTTATCATCTCCTGGTTGAATTTCTATATCAGAAACAACCCCTGTATGAAAATCTACTGTTTTATTTTTAAAAGAACCTCCAATTGGTTTTAATACAGACTTAAATCGCTCTCCTGTATCTGGGTGTGTACGAACAGGAGAGGCCAGACTATACACAACCAAATCGACCTGCCCCAAATCTTCTTTAATTAATGCGATGGTCTTTTCTTTTATTTCGTTAGAAAAAGCATCTCCATTAATACTTTTGGCATAGATATCTTCTTCGTGTGCAAATTTTTCAAAAGCAGCAGAATTATACCATCCAGGAGAACCAGGTCTCCCTTTAGTTCCTGGTTTGTCAAAAAAGACCCCAACAGTTGCTGCTTTCGAGCCAAAAGCGCTTGTAATACGAGAGGCAAGACCAAAACCAGTCGAAGCTCCTATTATCAATACTTTTTTAGGACCGGAGATTTCTCCTTTGGTCTTTACATATTCTATTTGATTTTTCACATTTTGCTCACATCCTTTAGGGTGTGATGTAAGGCAAATAAACCCTCTAGTTCTTGGTTCTATAATCATCAATAAATCTTTTTAGCGAATTAAAACATATCATCTGATTTTATAAATCTGATCATATTTTGTTGACTAAAATAAGCAATCTACAGTAATCCATTAAGAGAAAATCTCTTAATGTTGAGGAATCTAATTAAGAACGTATATAGAAACAAATACCCTTAGTGTATTGATTCATCAATACTCGGAATAGAAAGATGCATTCTACAGGAATACCTGTAGGAAATTTGCTTGCATATACAACCTCTTCTTTTCTATTGTATATTATTATCAACTAGCATTTCATCATAATCCAGATGAAATAATATCCCCAGAACCAAATCTTCTAATCCTTTGAGTACACCCCTGTCAGCTTTTAAGTTTACTTCAGCTCTTATGGTACTAAATTTTATTGCTTTGTGTCCTTCTTCTTTGCATTTAGGGCATTTGCAAAATACCTGGGCAGACCTAATTACAGATAAAAAACCCCGAACTTCCTCCTTGGTCATAATAAATCCGATATCATCAAGCCATAGTTGTATATTCTCACAAGGTTCTTCTTCTACTATCTGTATTTTATATCCGGAACCATAGTCGTTGCTATATAAAGCAGTTAATGTATGCATGGTTTACTTTTTATTCTACAAATTTATTGATTATTCTTATTTAGAATAATTTAAAATAGATTATTTTTGTTCTTAAAAATTCTAAAAAGAAAAATAGATGAAGAAAATAGGTCTGTTTTATGGTTCTGATACCGGATGTACTGACGACGTAACTAAAGACTTAACAGAAGCTTGGGGAGCTGATCAGATTGATGTTCACGAAGTATGTGATGTTTCAAAAGATGATTTCGAACAATATGACATCCTACTATTAGGGCTTTCTACATGGTACGATGGAGATCTGCAAAGTGATTGGGAAGACTTTTTTGATGAGTTTCAGGAAATTGATTTCACTGATAAGGTAATAGCTATCTATGGATTGGGAGATCAGGTAGGATACACAGAATACTTTGTAGATGGAATAGGGATTCTTGCCGAAGTAATTCTAAAAAATGGAGGGCAAATCATTGGACACTGGCCAGTTGCAGAGTATAACTTCAGAGAATCAAAGGCAGTCATTCCTGATAATGAAGACATGTTTTATGGGCTTGCTATTGATAATGATAATGAATCAAACCTTACTGATACAAGACTCGAAAAATGGATTGATCAGGTAAAAACAGAATTAGAACAAACTACTGTTTACAACGCTGTTGGCTAAATAGCCCTATGCAATACAGTATTGATTATACATACAGTTATATTCGTAGTTGTTATTTATTAGTAACTACGAATATAATTGAACACTACTGTATGCTTTAATTATGAAGAATCCCTTGAAGGTGTATCCTTTGTGCCTTAAGAATAAGATTCAATGCTTCATCCTTAGATTTTCCTTTATAGTATAATTTATCAATCCATAGATAAATTATAGTTTCATAAGGTTCACCATGTGTAAGCGCAATCATAAAACGATTGATATCTAACTTCAGCCACTGTAGTAAATCTGTTAGAAACATGGTTTTATCAATATTTAAATCCGGGGTCATTCCTTATAGTATAACTAATTAAATCAGGTGGTAAAGATATATACATCCTACAAAGGTCTCAAGGGGGATTTTCCCCCTATTTTATTTACTATCAAAAACTTATAAATCCAAAAAGACTAAATCATCCTACAAATCACTATGAAAGCCTGATTATAAACAAAATACCGAAACGGCAAGTACATCTATGCAGTTGATTAAAAATCAACATTTTACGGTTAAACCGTAATTTATATTAGTTTTCAACACAGGATTTAACAAAATTTTACGAGAATCACGCTGCATGAAAAAGCTTACACAAAAATTAAAGCCATAAGATTATCGGCTTTTTTTAAAAAAAGAATACTCTAATCATACCATAACACAGAATTGTCATATACATATATCTTGTATCAAAAGTTTATACGATTATAAACATCCTTAATAGTATCTGAAACAACCTTCCCAATTTTTTCTAAAAAATATAGTATATCTCATTCAATTTTAGAATATTTGTATCACATATGAAAAGAGTTTATACACATAGTACGTCTAAATGGCTCATCAGAACTTTCCTTTGTTCGATGAAACAACCTTATAACTTATTCAAAGAGGACTCTATGTATTTTTAATACTGATACTATAAAAACAGATATTATATATAAGCGTCCGAAAAAATCGGACGCTTTTTTTTGTACCAAAATCAATCAAAATGAAAAACAAATAAAAAAGTAAAAAATATACGTATTGAGAAGTAAGCAACAGGGAGACAGACAATTGCCATAAAACTCTATTATCCGTAGTATTACGGACAGGGTGCTTATGCTCTAAAAACAAATACTAACATATTGATTAACAGTAAATTAAATCAAAAAAAGATTTGTTTTATTAAATATTATCTACATATTTGCATCAGCAATTCGCTAATCAATTTTATATAATTTATAAATCACTTGACATGAAAAACAAATGTACAATCCAACAACGTAGAAGCTACGTAAAAAAACAAAAAAGCGTCCATAGCCATCAACAAAGATGATAGTGATATTATATTGTTAATACTATGAGACGCCCTTAAAGGCGTCTTTTTTTTGTTTCAATCTCAAAAAAACAAAAGACAGGGTAGCTTAATGGCAAAGCAACAGTCTGCAAAACTGTTTTATTGTGAGTTCGAGTCTCACCCTTGTCTCTTTTGACCCAGAAGCACTACTCGTTTTCTGACTGTCTCTCAGAAATACTATACACCTTATACAAAGAGTAGTGCTTTTATTAAAAGAAATTGCTTTTACCAAACAAAAAAAGAGATGTAAATAATCATTACTAAATCATACTATTTTTTTAATCAACAATCAATCAAAATGAAAACGAACATCAATCATAAATACACCGCTTCAAATCTATTCGAAAAATGGTTTCACAGCTACATAAACAGTTTAACAAAACTACTATACCCTCTGGAAGATCCTCCGGTAGGGAAACTCGACCCATCTCATTCTAATGAGAAATTAACCAGAATATTTTATAAATAATTATGATCTGAACAGTATTAAACAAAACGAAAACGATCATAACTAATGTAGTGTTGGATAGTGTACAATTTATTAAAATTGTTTTTCCCTAATTGCTTCGGGAGCGCAATAGGGGCTATCCAACTCAATTTTTATTATAAAGGATTAAGCACTATTTCGAAGAGATCCTCTCCTGTATATACTAGACAAACACTTATTCTACCCTCTCTATACGCATTAAAAAACTACAAATAGCGGTAAACAACCACCCTAATGAAGGTTTTCCCTTCAAAAAATAATTTTATATCGTGTAAAAATTCTACACTTATTTATTTTTTTTCTACATATTTCCACAATATTTTAAAACCTTAACTCTTTAATGTACATATAACAATCTTATTATCAATAAGTTATAATTTAAAAAGATTTTAGCGTATTTGGCATAATTTTCTATAATTCAATGAATTAACTAAGACAATTATATTGTTAACACACAAACTCAAACCACATGAAAAACTTTCATTTCAAAAAAGGAGAGGTGACACCTCGTGCCTTTAAAACACTGCATCTTTTTATCCTATTTGTCATATGCTATGTAGGAATCGTATCCGCACAAGATACCCCATATGTTCTAGGAAAAGAATCCATTTTTCAAGAAGTACTAAACCAACAAAAAAATAGTACACTAACACTTAAAACCTCAGACACCGAAACACTATCTGTCAAAATAAATATTAAAGAAGGAGATAATACAAACTATTCAATTATTGGAAGTGTATTACTTCAGGAAAAATCCAATGGTTTAGAACCACTATTCTCGGTTCGAAAATTCAATGGATTATTAGAAGGAGAAATCATTATGTATGAGCAAAAAAAGGCGTATAAGATTTCTTCTGGAGATCAGGGAAATGTTCTTATTGCTGAAGCTGACATCAATGAACTATTATGTGTTGAATTCGAATCTGAAGAAGTTACAGATTCTTCAGCTCCTGTTAACACCAAAGCCGCAGTACCAAGCTTGGAAAGTTTACCTGGAGCTACTGCTGTTATCTATCTTGATTTTGACGGAGAAGTTGTATCTGGCACCCGCTGGTTAAACGGTCGTACTATTAATGCTAGACCTGCTGGTTTTAGTGATCAGAAGATCTTAACTACTTGGAGAATTATGGCGGAAGATTTTTCTGCATTTAATATCAACGTGACTACGCGAAGAGATGTTTTTGACAGAGCTCCTAAGAATCGAAGAATGATGTGTATTTTTACAACGACTAAAGATGCAGCTCCATCTGCAGGAGGGGTTGCTTATTTAAACTCTTTTAGTTGGAATACAGATGATCCTTGCTGGGTATTTAACCTAGGAAACAGATCTGCCGGAGAAACAGGATCTCATGAAATCGGACATACACTCGGATTATCACATGACGGAATCAGATCTGGTACTACTTACTACTCTGGTCACGGACAATGGAGCCCTATCATGGGATGGAGTGCCAGCAAACCTATTGGACACTGGAGTAAAGGAGAATATAACAATGCAAATCAAAAAGAAGATGATTTAGCGATTATTGCCGGAAGCAGAAACGGATTTGGTTATAAACAAGATGATCATTCTAACTCTACAAATGGAGCTACAGCCATAGTTGCAGATGCTGGTGGAAATGTAAAAAAAGAGGACAATAACGGTATCATTACTACTCGCCAAGATAAAGACCTTTTCTCATTTACCACTTCAGGAGGAAATGCCAGCTTCAACTTTGACCCGGATCCTTATTATCCAAACTTAAACATAAAAGCCCGTATTCTTAATGCACAAGGACAAGAAGTAGCCTCTTCAGATCCTTCCGGGTTAAAAGCAAGTATCTCTACAAACCTTTCGAAGGGTACATACTATATAGAAATTGATGGTGTCGGAGAAGGAAATTTATCATCAGGATACTCTGATTACTCTTCTATTGGATATTTCTCTATTTCTGGAAAATATATTGCCGGAAGCGACGGAGGAGATACTACAGCGCCATCAACTCCAGGAAACCTGACTGTAAGTGCAACTACGCAATCATCAGTTTCTTTATCCTGGACAGCGTCTACAGATAATGTAGGAGTTACAGGATATGACGTATATCAAGGAAATACTATGGTTAGTTCTGTAAGTGGAACCTCTACAACAGTTAACGGACTTACCCCAAGTACTACTTATAGTTTCAAAGTAAAAGCAAAAGATGCAGCAGGAAATACATCTGCTTTTAGTAATACCGTTTCTGCTACTACTCAAGGAGGAGACACCACCTGTGATGCTGTTACAGGAGTGAAGGCAACTAATATTACCAAAACCGCTGCTACAATCAACTGGAATGCCGTGAGTACTCCTACATATACGCTAGAATATAAGAAGTCAACTGACGCTACATATACAAGTACAAAAACCACAGAAGCATCAAAAGTGCTTACTGAACTTTCTCCAAAAACAACTTATCAAGTTAGAGTTAAATATACTTGTCCTAATGGAAATAATGACGGAAACATTTGTGAAGGAGTTCCTCCATATAGAAGAGGTACTGGGTACAGACCTGGTGACAAGGTAACGTATGAAGGAAGCTTATACCAGCTAAACAACAACTACCGCTGGGATAAATTAGGTGCTTGTGGTAGTGGAAGCACTGCTAATAGTACTGATGCTCCTTATTCTACTGTGATATCATTCACCACATTGGAAGATACTACAGGAGGATTATGTGATGGTATAGCAGCATGGCGTCCTTACCCTAAAGTATACAGAAGAGGAGAGAAAGCAGTATACAATGGTATCTTATATGAGGCTCAATACAATGGAACATACTGGAATCCAACATACGGCTTCTGGACACGTTTGGGATCTTGTAGCGGAGGCGCATTTGCTACAGAATCATTTGACGAAACTACTGTAGAAAAACTCAGTGTATTCCCTAACCCCGCAACAGATAGAGTTAGTGTATCATTTATGGGAGGTTCACAACAAACTTCTCACATACAACTAATCAATCTAGTAGGAAAGGTAATTCTACAGAAAGAAGTAAAAGTAACTCCTGGAAGAAATCTGATTCATTTAGATATTTCCGAAATAGAATCTGGAGTATACTTTATTAAAAACGGAACACTGTCTCCTAAAAAAATCGTTATTAACTAATTAAAACATTGTTTGATTATCAGGCTATATATAGACAAACCCCCAATATTCTTAATCAATAAAAGTGATACTTCGAGAAAAAAAGGTTTCTTTCTAAATTACCAGATATCACTTTTATTATAGTCTGTACATCGAGCACTTTTTGGTTCTTCATTCCCTTCTATTTCAGACCATTGAAGGGAATGATAACCAAATCGAATTCTTCTCTAAAAAAAAGTGACTCGATTACGAGCCACTTTCCAAACATCTCAGTTAATAGTATATATTCTCTATATTTGCATACAGAGTCCCTCTAAAAAACATACCATATACTATATGTCTGTATCATTATACTTTCAGGTATATGTTCCCTCCATTGTCCCCTAAGTATCATAACAACATCAGATGTTTTAACTTTCAAAACTTAACACATACATTATTGTCAGGTATACCACTATACAGGTATTCTATATCACTTTTTTTGATAGATCAATCTCTCAGAGATTATCTTATTCACTAACTTCTACCGATTCATCTTTTGTTGTTTTGGACAGCATCATTAATACAAGTCCTAAAACAGTAAGACCAATCCGAATTCCCCAACCAACGGCTGTCCCCCATGAATCTATCCACATCAATATTCTCAATTCATAGTTCAAAAAATTTAAAACTGTAGAAATTAATCCGATAAAAAATAAATATCTCCCTATTTTACTCATCGTTTTGTTATTTTGTTCGAGACAAATTTATGATCAACCATATTCGTATACATCACTAATATCCGTAAAAGATATCCCCCTGTTTTCAGGGACATTGATCTTGCCATGCACGTATATTTATCCATTCACAACACGCTCTTTTTTATATTTAGAAAAAGTGACCTGCTATTGTATCTAAAATTAAGTGGTTGCAAAGTGTTAATTTTTTTTAACACAAAACGAATTCCTCTTCAAACGCTATCTTTTTCTTTTCAAATCATTATCAAGCAGATATCATTTGTTTTTTTCTCTAAAATCATTAACTCTTTTTAAGTTTTCTGTTCTTAATTAACAAACTATCGTTAAAGCTGTAATAGCAGAAATTCCATACTCCTCTCACTAGTATATTTGCAATGTTATTCCCCTATTTAATTACTGATAAGAAGCCTATTTTGAAACCTATACACGGTATTCATATTTATTAACCACACTTATTAAGTCAAAAGCCCTCATGATTGAGGGCTTTTTCTTTTAAACTATATTATCGATACATTCTTTGTTTAAATAGTGGAATGACTTTTAATAGTATTATGTGTCTGGAAGTTTTCAAATATGAAAAGTGCCTATGTTTTAAAAAGAATAACACCTAATTGTTGGTTGAGAATTACAAAAAATCCTAAACTACTAAAAAGAGCGTATCGCTCGTACATTAAAAGGATTCACTTTTAATCCATCTCCTTGATTTCCATCCCTAAAAAATTGCCACCAGGCTCTGTCATCACTATATTCTGTAGAACTCCAGTAAATCGAATTAGAAAAACTTCCTACGTTCCCTAATCCCAAAGCATTACCAGGTCCTATATTCTGATACATTAAATGCAGTTCATATTTAGACGGTAAATACCAATCTGTATACCCTCCTGAGTTTAAATCCTGACACAATTCGCTTGCATAGCAAGAACTACATGTTCCCTGCCACCTTCTGATTCCCTGACTATTCCCTTCTCCAGCACCGATACCGTTCCCATACGCGAAGGTATCTTTATCACTTCCATTATACCATTGAATTCCTGCACTTTGGTCTGTAGCCATACTCACTAATCCATGACACCCGGATGCATCCAGATAGAATATAATTCCTCCCTGATGGGTATCTCCAATAGATAATCCACAAGTACTGGTAGTACTAACTACATTGTTTGTAATATCTATTCCTGTTCCGGCAGTATAAACTCCCACCTGATCTTCAAACGATCCTCCTCCTTTCGATAGCGTAATCGTTGTTCCTGATCTACTTATTTCTTGCAATTCATTATTAGGATCTGCATCCCCGTCGGTAACTCCGTCCTGTAAAGATGCAAGATTCGTAATGATTGTCCCCTTTCCATCGGTAACCTCCAAATTTGTGCCATTTAATACAACACTCGTATTCATCTCATTATTCGGATCCGCATCCGCATCAGTAACCCCATCCTGTAGAGAAGAAAGATCTGTAATGATAGTCCCCTTCCCATCAGTAACCTCCAGATCGGTTCCATTTAATACAATACTCGTATTCATCTCATTATTCGGATCCGCATCTGCATCAGTAACTCCATCCTGTAGAGAAGAAAGATCCGTAATGATTGTCCCCTTCCCATCAGTAACCTCCAGATCGGTTCCATTTAATACAATACTCGTATTCATCTCATTATTCGGATCCGCATCTGCATCAGTAACTCCATCCTGTAGAGAAGAAAGATCCGTAATGATTGTCCCCTTCCCATCAGTAACCTCCAAATTTGTCTCATTTAATACAACACTCATATTCATCTCATTATTCGGATCCGCATCCGCATCAGTAACCCCATCCTGTAGAGAAGAAAGATCTGTAATGATTGTCCCCTTCCCATCAGTAACCTCCAGATCGGTTCCATTTAATACAACACTCGTATTCATCTCATTATTCGGATCTGCATCCGCATCATCAACCTTATCGTTGGTCACATTTGCCGCAGTATTAGCATACAAAGCATAAGGAACACTCAACAATTGACCTGTCCCCATCACAGAAAAATCATTTCCTCCATTGCTATCAACAGCGGTTTCTATAAAATAAGGACCATTTGCCCAATCAATACTCTTAAAATCATCTGAAGAGTTCCCTGAGCCAATCTCGAGATTTATCAACCCATATGCATTAGTGCTAACCTCAAAAGTTTCTTTATACACTGCTGCTCCGTTTACATTACCTTGCCGAATCGTTAATTGCATTCCGACTGCCTGATTACTTATAATCATATTTCCAGCATCTCTAATTACAGCCTGATATTTAAAAGTTTCAGGAGCTTGCCCGAAACAGCACATAGTAATCATTGCCATTACAAAAAATGGCAGAATTGTTTTTCTCATGATGTTTTGTTTAGTGTACCTTAACTAGTTTGAATGTCTTTAGCTTTTCTTCCCCAGTCATTAATAAAATTGAATAAAAACCAGCAGACAGATGCCCCGTATCAATAAAGGTTTTTTCGGTAAAAAGTGCACTGTGCAAAACCCGTTTTCCTAGTGCATCATAAATGGAATATGTTACATTTTTATACACCTTCATATGAATATTCAATTCATCATTTATCGGATTAGGGAATAGTACGATTTCCAGATTTGATCCAAAATCTTCCTGATCTACCAAATTCCAATTAGTTTGATGAAATCCCTGAGTGACCTCATTCGCCCCATCAGATAAAGTCTGTGTTACCAATTCTCCAATGGTAAAATCCAAATGAATAAGGTCATTAGTATAGGTGTTTCCTTGTGTAGATAATACCTCCTGCGCAGGTGCAGATATATTCATCAGCATGCATATGAATGCTAAGGCATTTTTAAATAATAATTTCATGTTTTTAGGGGTAGCTAAGTTGGCAAATGTAGAAATTTTAAATGTTTTGTTCAAAAAAAAGAAACCTCGTTAACACCAAGAAATAATGACTTCAAAAACAGTTTCTTCTTTCATTACAATAAATGATAAACCCGTTTATCACATGACGGATAACAACAAAATTCAAAAATCTTAGTTGATGATTTATTGGCACTGTCAAAGGGGATAATATCCCAAGGCTTTCCCTGAAATTGAAAATTTATTTCCAACAAATGTCTCATGAGCTTTCCCAGAGAGAATTTACCCTCTTCAAATAAGCACTTTCAACAACTATAGATCTGATTTTCTTCGTAAATTTAATCCGAAGTTAAATCAAAAATTCTTCAATACCAGAAACCATCTTAATTATCTATAATCAGCCATATGAAGAAAAAACTACGCATCAACGGACATTCTCATTTATTACCTTATCCCGAAGAGATTCCGGAATACATGAAAGAAAAAGGGATATTTTGGGTTGATAAAGACCGGAAATTTATGCTTCAAAAAGACTGGAGCCGCCCCGTAACTGATTCAAGTTTTTTTCTGGATGAAAAACTAGCCTGGATGGAACGTAATTCATTAGATCATGCTGTGGTTCTCAACCTATCCCAACTATACGGAAACGGATTACGACTCGAAGAAATGAAACAAGCCTTGCGTTTTCAAAATGACTTTAATGCCCGTATACAGCATGATCATCCATCTAAATTCACCTGTGGTTTTGTAGTACACCCGGGATTTGTGAGAGGAGCTCTTTGGGAAATCGAACGTTGTGTAAAAGAATTAGGTATGCAGTTACTATGTCTCCCTACGCACTATATGGATACTATAGGTACCTGGAGATGTATTTTTGATGAAGAAAACGAACCCATCTTCGAACTGGCTTCTGAATACAATCTCGCAATAGAAATACACCCTTATGATGGCGAAAAATTCATCAAGCTTGAAAATACAGCCTGGCGCTTTCATTTGATATGGATGTTAGCACAATGTGCAGATGCGTATCATTTTTTGACACTTAATGGTTATGCCGAAAAATTCCCTAACATGCGTACTTGTTTTGCTCATGGAGGACAATTGGCACAGATGAATTTAGGAAGACGTATTCAGGGATTTGACGGACGTCCAGATCTTTTTGAAGGAAAAGCGCATCCCAGAAAATCTGTAGGGCATAAAAATATATTTTTTGATACTCTGGTACATGACACCGGCTCTCTAAAACTATTAGTAGAAAACCAAGGTTATCAACAAGTAGTTATGGGATTAGATGATCCTTACCCACTTGGTGAAATGGAAAGCGAAGTACAATCTTCATACCCTGGTAAAATTTTAGACCTGGCTGTAGAAAGAAAAATATTAAACAAAGAACAATGCGATGCCATCTGGCATGATAATGTTATACAATGGTTATGTGGAGATGATAAAGACGCTAAAAACAAGCTGGTCAATAGAATTTTGAGTTAAAACACCTTCTTCTCTCTCATTGACACAGATTATTCATAAAAGTAAGCGGTAGTCACTTTAAGCTAAAAAGATTATATTAAAAAGACTGTTTCTCGAAAAAAAGAAATGCATCCTCTACCAGGAGTAACATTTTTATTTTTCAAGACATCCTATAGTATAATAATACAGTAAACAGTATACCAATAGTTTCGAGGCAAGCCTTAGCATATTTACACCTCGATTACTAAGTAGATAAGTACTAAATATAGCTTCTTTATCCTTCTGATATATGAAAAAAGTAATACTACGAATCATTATAGGGTTGTTTTTTGCCCCGATTTCTTTTGCTCAAAATCCAGAAAGCGACAGTATTCCTCTACATATCAATACACATAATACAATATATGTGCAGGCTATTCTTAATCAGACAGATACCTTACTACTAAACTTTGACACCGGAACTACAGAACTCATTTTGACAAACAACACCTTGCAGAACAAAATAAAATCCAATATAACATTGTATAATTCTGCCTACACTCTAAAAATCGGAAACACCTATTACAACACCAAGGTATATGATGCCAAACTAACTGGTCATGGCACCGATGGCAGATTTGGCTGGGATTTATTTAAAGATAAAGTAGTGGAGCTCAATTACGATAAAAATCTAATGGTTATACATCCAAAAACCCCAGCAGTTGTTGTAAACGATCAAACATATACAAAGCTTCCTTTTACAATACTAGACAATGTATTTTTAGTAAAAAGTACCCTTACACAAGGGAAAGCAAAAATTACAGGAGATTTTTTATTTGACACAGGTTACCAGAGAACTGTAATGATTGACAATGAAGTATTAAAAAAGACTCGTTTCCCTGTAAATGAAATGAAAGAACTAAAACGAGTTGTTATGAGAGGCGCTCAAGGAAATGAAATCCCTGTAATTACTTTGAACCTGGAACGATTTACCATTGCTGAACATGAATTAATCGATGTTCCTGTCCAATTACTAACCTCTAATAGACCTATAAAAAAACATGCAATTCACTATATTGGAAATGAAGTACTTAAAAGATTTAATTGTTTTTTCGACTTTCCCAAAAAACGAATCTATTTAACGCCAAACTCATTATTCAATCAAGAATA
Source organism: Aquimarina hainanensis (assembly GCF_042684685.1). Lineage (NCBI taxonomy): Bacteria > Pseudomonadati > Bacteroidota > Flavobacteriia > Flavobacteriales > Flavobacteriaceae > Aquimarina > Aquimarina hainanensis. The sequence continues at coordinate 306,416 of NZ_JBHULX010000021.1, forward strand.
CATTGAAAAAAAGTAGATTACTACAATCTATAAGGATTAGCTATGATACAAGGCAAGAAATAAATTTTACTACTGAGGTATTTATACTTTATTACACACTGAATTTACTGATAAAAAAACAAAATACGAATGGTGTTACATTTTAATTATCAGTCATACCCAACGCACATATATCAAATAATATTATAAAATATTTACCACCCTCCAATATGTTCTCGCTCTGCTTGTTGCTCAGGCGTCGCTTCTGGAGTAGAGATTTCACTTGAATATAAAGGCTTAGGAAAACCCGCTGCCTTTCTACGTTCATAATCCCGCTGACGATACGGATCAAAAGCATCTCCAGGAGGTAATGGTCTGTTTTTATCCATATACCAAACATAAAAAGATAAAAAATCTAATGTATCTATCGCTACAAAGATAAAATTAGTGATTTTATTCTTATGTGGTGCTTTTAGAACTGGTGCTGCCATTTTCCCCACATTAACAATAAAAAATACCATATCATCAAATCGAGTCACCACTCTTTTTTCCACCCAAAAACCAGGATATGAACAAAGCCCCTGTTCCCTATCCATAATCACTTTTTTGTTCTTAAATAGGTATCCTCTAAAAATAGTCATTATCCCATGGATCATTATCAAGGAGAGCATAATCATAACGATTGTAAATTGTCCATTTTCTAAGGTATTCCCTACAGTAAAAAAAATAACTAATGAAAATAAAACTGCTCCTCCTCCAAATAACAAACCATTCTTTTTATCATTATAGTCTTCTATAAAACAAACATCATCAATCCTTTCTAATTTATTTGTTATAGTTACATTCCTATCCTTCGGTTTTTTTACTATTTCCAAAGCTACATCATACTTAGCTTTCCCTCTCTTGCGAACAACAACCGCTTCTTTTATGTTCAATCTTATTGTTTCCATGTTTTTCTGAGTGAAGGGAACTTTCTTTTACCACCCTCCAATACGTTCTCGCTCTGCTTGTTGCTCAGGCGTCGCCTCTGGGGTAGAGATTTCACTTGGATATAAAGGTTTAGGAAAACCCGCTGCCTTTCTACGTTCATAATCCCGCTGACGATACGGATCAAAGGCATCTCCAGGAGGTAATGGTCTGTTTTTATCCATATACCAAACCATAAAAGACCAGAAATTCAATGGATGAAAATCAACTATTCTATATGGAAAAGCTAAAAACCCTTTGGTTAATGCTTTCAATACCGGATATTGATATTTTCCTTCATTCAGTAAAACAATCCGTGCATCATTAAAAGAAGTAACAATAGAAGGATACCACCAGCTATTAGGATATTGCATCAACCCCTGATCCCGATCTAAAATAAATTCTTTGTCCTTTTTTGTCAGGAACAAAACAATCAATAAACCTCCAAAAAAAATAAAACAACTACCGATAACAACTCCCCCAATATTGAACTCCATTAAAGACATAATAAATATTCCTATAAGAGATATTACTCCTCCTATAATGATCTCTGACATATTATTTTTTGAGGTCCTTAAAAAATAATTATCAGTCACAACCACCTCATCTTCTAATGTTGAATCATTCTTTATGATCTGATCATTAAAAAAATCTGGCATCAATGAAATACACAGCTTCATCTCTGGATCGTCAACCCATTTTCTCTTAGGCAGCTTAGGAATAATTACTTTTTTTGAAGGATCTAATCTTATTTTTTCCATGCTTCTTTGGATAATAGATTCGCTAAGGTATCTATTTTTACCGGAGCCTGAAAATCCGAATCTTTGATTGTCTTGGTATTAAAGAGTCCTTTCTTAATATCTCTCACTTCTTCTAATGTAGTATATTTAGCTCCGATATAACGTGGTTTATTAGCGATATCAATCGGATAGTATTGCTCCATTTCTAATTCTAATCGGCAGACAAAAACAATATGAGAATTGGTATTGTTATTAACTAACTCTGACTGATTCACTTCAAAATCAATAATTGCCTTAGGAATCTTCCCGGGAATTTTCTCTATGCTGATCTGCTCACTTTTTATTCCTATTCGTTGCGGGCTTGTATCCAGTCCATTTTCGAAATAATACACCTCATACTCTAACTGTTCTTCTCTGGTCAAAAATTGCCGTAAGCTAATTTCTGCCTTATACCCCGTAATATCTGATTGGGTTATAGTAACACTTACGGTAGAAGACCAGGGACGTATGGTATTTTTATGTACCAATTTGGTCGGTGTAAAATGAATATGGGCACAAACCAATACATCCAATAGATCCTGATAGGCGGCTTTAAAATCCGTCCATTTTCTATACACATCTGCTCGAAAAAAAGTAGAGGTCGGTGGAGGGATCAATGCATCTCTCCCCACATATAAACGTCGCGAATATTCCCAGGGTTTTTCATCACCTACCAATGGGAAATCCACCTCATCTGATAATACATTATTTTTAAACAGAACTTCTAATGGAGTATCTTTTAGATAATATGCCAAAGCTGTCAACCCTAAGGCAACTCCTGCTATTAGCAAACCAAAAGGCGTAAACCCAAGTCCCGCGACAGCAATTCCTCCAGAAAAAGTAGTTCCTCCAAATGCAAAAACTCCCCAAGCAGCTCCAGCCCCAGTCCATGCCCACATAGCATCATAATCTCTGGCATTATAGCTATCAAAAGCTTCCCAGGAACACATTAAGACAGTTATTCCTGCTCCTAAGTTAGATACATATGGCAACGCTCTACTTGCTAAACCTCTGGTTATTGTCCTTTGCGAAACTCCTCTACTTAAAAGTATTGATCTCCTAAAATGCAAACTAGCCTCCGTAAGTTCTGCTGTTATACCAATAGAGTTAACTATATTTTTATAATCTTCCTTGTTCCCTATAGCATTATATGCATTCATTGCATTAAAGACCTGTAATAAGGCTAAGGAACCTGTAAAAATTTTCCCATCAAATAACTTTTGTGCGAGTTCTGCATTAGAGTACTTATTAACTTGTCTATTCTCAGGAACCGTAAATTTCTGCTCTATTTCATCCAGATACTGTTCTACTTTTACTTCTGGAACAATTTCTGTCTTCTTTACCGGCAATTGTATTTTATTTTCAGCCCGGAGTTTTTGCTTTAGTACCACCTCTTTACTAACCTGAAATCGGGCAATGGGTTTTCCCCCCCTGTACTTCACATATACCACCCGGGATTGATCCAGCTCAAAACTACTTCCCTTAAAATGTGCATCTACTTCTTTGGTTTGCACATCGAGCACCTCTTCCCCATAGACTTTATGTGCCCGCAAACGTCTAAACATTACATCTTCATAACTCTGAACCGTGACTGTTTTATACGTTACTACTTCCCTGGTTTTCATTACAGGTACGCTTCGGGTCCGCTCTACCATAAATACCTTATCGATCTTCAATGTAGCATACGACTCTGTCAAAGCACGGATGACTCCCCCTAACTTATTCTCGATATCGATCATAGGTCCGGTTAAAAAAGCGATCTCCACCGGAGTATCTAATAAGGTCGTTAATTCGTCTGTATCAGGATCTAAAGTATCTGCAAAAAAGCCCTCCCATTTTTTTACAGCATCTTCATACTCGCTTTTGAGATCCAGGTGTCTATCCGCATCATGGGGCTTCTGAGCTAATAATCGCATGTGATTCGTAGCGATATATTTTCCATCCAGTGTATAATCATCAACTCCCTGATTGTAATGACACCAGCCATCCCGGTAGTAGGGACTATTCATTATATATCCCAGATCATCCTGTATACTCCTGATTTTTCTTCTGTGTTCTTTGCGATATTCTACCCCTAATATATTCAGCAATTTAGGTTTATAGACTCCTCCTCCCCAGCCAATTTTTCCTCCATCATAATCTCCAATCATTTTATCATCATTATAGATCAACTGATATGTGGTTAACGCAGTTTGGAACAACGCATAAATCTGCTCTTCTTCATCCGTCAGATTTGTTTTTTCCTCTCCTGCATGCAGGCGTGCTAAAACCGTATCATAATCTTCACCTGTTTGCAATGCCTGAATAATTGCTTGTTGTTCTACAAAAGACACTCCTAATGCATAAGTAACATCTTCTGCACACCCAATCGGATCATGAAGAGCAACAAACATGTCTTCATAAAAATCATTATCTCCTTCTTCTGATTCTTTGGTTTCATCGGCATGGATCTCTCTGAGGTTTGTACGCACTTCTCCCCGTTGCGGATGCTGTTTATACGATACAATCTTTACATCTCTATAGGAGGCGATTTCATCTCCTTCTGGAGGATTTCCTATCTCAATTCCTGAGCAATCAATAAGCTGCATATGTGCCTCCTTCTTTTCATCATTACCATTGATTTCATCAAAGTATGCTCTACTCCATTGTACAGGAGAATATCCTATATAATAGGTCCCCGGTTTAGGAATGGTAATAAATGAATGTGTATTCCCATTTGGTTTTCTCACATCCCCATTATTTCCACGATACCAGATAATCCCGGTCAGCTTCCCGGATTCATTAACCTGATATTCCTTATACTCATTATTATTATCTTTATTAATAATATAGATATACCCTGGTCTTAAAAAAGTACGGGCGCAATAAAAGTTATCCAGTTCTGGTAATTCCGAATTCGATACAGTGACCTCTTCAACAGTAAACTTATCTTTTTTAGTAGTGGTACCATCCGGGTTTTGAGTCCCAATAGTACTTTCATAGTCAAAGGCAGTATCATGCGCTGATTTTGTTTCTACAAGTCCATAACGGAACAAGTGAAGTTTTACTCCTTTTTTTAATGTCTTTACCTTAGCGCTTTTTACGGTATCAGCCACCGCATGAGAACACTCAAAATAATATTCTCCTACAATCTCTTTATATGCTTCTTCTTGATAGCTTATTAATTCCTCTGCCATTGTTTTTCGGTTTTAAAAAAAGAGAATTTTGCATACATATTGGGGTATGGCAAATTCGATTGTCATTTTTATAAAAAGATGGTCTTCTTTCTTTTTGTAGTATGTAGATTTTTATTTCTAAAAATCAATACAGCTCAAAATAGCCGATCATCTATTGTTTATTCTTCTGAGGTTTCTTCTTCTGTAGGATCCTCAAATTCCCATACAACTTCCACTTTTTTGTCTTGTACTGTCCCTGATAAAGTGATTAACTCTTCATCTGCTGATGCTGTCTCATTATCATTAATACGCGACACTGGTTTTTTGATGGTAAAGGTTACGGTATCTCCATCCGGAATGTTGTATACATAAGCTCGTAAGGTTGCTTCTTTGAGTACCTTTGATTTTCGGATCACCTCTCTTTCCTTAACCCATTGCAAGTTGTAAATTCTTGGGTCTCCTTCTTCCTTTTCTTCCTGTAGCTTTTTTTGATTCTCCTCTGCTTCTTTTGCATTTCCTAACAGACGATTCATAATAGATATCTTTGGAAATGGTATTTTATTTTTTGGCATGGTTACAGAAGGAGTAGCACTTCCACTACTGATTAGCACATTGGGTTCTCCTGAGCTAATCACTCCTCCATGGGCGGTCATATCGCCTAAACAGGCTGCTGGTTTTCCATTAAAAAAAACATTAGGAGCTCCCTGAGCTACGGTATCAGGAGGCCCTGCACAGGCACACATACTACCGATAGTTGCGGCTGGTTTATTATTTACCAAAATATTAGGTTCTCCCTGCATAATAGGTCCTCCCACATGTGGTGTTGTTCCACTGTACATGGGGCAGGTATGCATACTTCCTTGGGTGGCTACGGGTCCTGGCATTATACTATTTTTTTAGGTTATATCTACTTTACCACTAGCTCCCTGTAAGGCGGTCATCTGACCCTGAACAGTCGTCTGTTGTCCTTTTAATTCCGCTACGGATTGCCCTTCTACTACTGCTTGCTGTCCTTTAAACTCAGCATTACTGCTTGCCTCAACCGTTACATTCGCATCACTGTTTATAGTCGTATCTCCTGTAGCCTGAAGGTTTGTCGCTCCTTCTGAGAGAATGGATGTATCCCCTTCTGAGGCTGTATTGATGTTTCCTCTTGCCTGAATATCTATGTTTTCTTCTGCTACAAGTCTTATATTCTTTGCTGTAAACTCCATATTCTCAGCTGACTGAACATATAGTGACTTTGCCTGTGTATCGAAGGTGATGATACTACCTTCATTATCATAGATATTGATCTTTTCTTCTCCTTCGGTATCATTGAGTTCTATGGTATGACCACTTCGGGTTCGAATAGCCTTGACATTATTCTGCTCACTCTGCCAGTTCTCTGCCTTAGCGACTCCATGATATAAACTCCCTGCTACATAGGGACGTTCTGAATGGTTATTTTCGAACTGACATACTACGGTTTCTCCGATTTCCGGAATAAAATGAAATCCTTTATCTGCCCCGGCATGAGGTGTTAATACCCGAATCCAGGGAGTGGTCTCTCCGGTAATTTCCTGAAAAGGAAATTGTACTTTTACCCGGCTCATCCCCTCCGGATCAGCATTGTCCGTTACTTTCCCTATTTCGATAGTACTAACCGGATGTTGTAACATAGTGGCTAAAGGATATACATCTATTTCTGTGGTAATTGCCTGAAAGTGATTTTTGTAATTTCCGCCTTCTATATTCGTATGGCGTACCTCAATTACCCGAAAGCTTCCATAGCCTTCGACCTGAATAACTGCTCCTAAATGTACTCCGGGATTGTCACTGACACCATGAGCAATCACCTGCTTGGATTCTATAGCTTGTGTATGGAACTCTACTTGCTGCTCAAAACGTTGTTGGAGATTTTGATCCGTTACTCCGTGATGATAGATATTGGTTTCCTTGCTATAGAGTACATTCCCTTTATTGGTCGCCAGACTGTGATAGCCTGCTGCAGCGGTTGCGACTTCATTGCTTCGTTTCTGATACAGTTCATTAGTTAAGTAATCTTGTGTTGCATAGGCAAATTTATTAGGTTTAGGATGCATTCGTACTGAAAAAGATTCCAGATCTCTTCCGTATACAAGTTGAGTTTCTTCTGAAGAAGGGGTTCCAAAAACCAGTTGTACGCCATCGTAATAGAACCAGTTATTCGTACTAGCTGCTAAGCGGGCACTATAGGCAAAATTACTTTCGTTTTTTTGTACACTATAATGAATGGTATCAGATTGTCTGGGAGTAAAAGCAGTGGCTAACTTCCCTACATCATACCCCTGATAGGTTCGTTCTAACAGCTCTGAAAGAGCTAGATCTATATAGGAAGTCGTGTGGATTCCATCTTCTGCCAATACCGTGGTACTCATTGCTTCAATGATCACAATATCTCCTGAAGCTCCGGACTGATGTGCTTTGGTCGCATTAACTGCTGTGATTAATCCTTTGAACTGTAATTCGCGATAACCTTCATACTGTGTATCTGCTTGTACTTGTACAGTAATCGTTTCTCCTAAAAAATCTTTGCTATCCCCTATAATTTCATCAGAAGCATGCTCTAATACATCGGTTCTACACACCAATTCGAGATGGTGATGATCCCCTAAATGTTGTTGAATAGATAAGCTGCGAAACGAAGGAATGACCCTTCCCGAAATCGCTATTTGGGTAGTACTGAGCGTTGCCATTGACTTGTGTGCTTGTTTAGGTTTATAAATGAATATCTAATAAGATATGCTAAAAGTAGCTATAAGTTTTCTGCTTTCCTATACCGTAAAACAGGGGTTTTTCCTCCTTTTTTAGCCTTTTTTTAGACTTTTAAGATTTCATTAAGACTTTTCTTCCTTTAAAACCTTCCTTTTTTTACTCCTTTTGGGAAACTTATAACCACAAAACGAGTAATCAATCTACAATCATTTCTTTCTCTTGTTCAAAATGATTAATGATAAAATTTCAGTATTCAAAACTGCCTAAATTTATCCGTAAAAGCATCCTTAAAAAACAAATACAACTTCCTAAAAAATACTTTTTTACCATCGTTAGTATACGGAATAATGTTATTTGTAGATTTTTTTAACACTTACAACGATTATTTTCCTTTTTTCCTGCTTCGCATAATTTTAACATTTAAATTAGTCCTCGCTTAACTAACTAACAATCAACAAATCTAACTAAGCATTATGAAAAAAACTACTTTTAGAAACACCCCATTTCTATATTGTGTGCTCGTACACATTTTTATTTGGGGGTCAAGTTTCACAGACATCGACCCAACTAAAACAACCACTACCACCTCTTATGGATGTAACCTGCAAGTAAATGCAGGGAGTGATATTGATCTCTGTGAAGGAGATGGATACAGAATTACCCCTGTTGTTACCGGACAATCTACCTGTAGAGACTGTACAGAGTACAGAGTTCGAAACACCAATGATTGTAAAAAAGGAAGAGGACTAGTAATGGTACTATCTTCCCGCTTTGGTGGAGAAAAGGTATTTACCAATGACCATCTGGTTTGGAAAGAAACCGGAAATGGTAGAGCAACTCTCAAAGGAACAATCAAAGAAGGTGGAAAAACCTATGATTTAGATGCTGAGTTCTGGGGAAAAACCACGCAATACTCCCATAATCCATATGGAAATGTTTGTACAGGAGGAGTTCACAACGTAGAAAGCTGGGAATTCTATACAGGTTTTAAAGGTTCTGTCAGAGAACGAGGCTGGTGGTTCCCCATGTCATTTACATTTTCTAGAAGAGGAGGTCCTCTTCAATTAGGTAAGGGAGCAAACACCAATGATAGAGACATCAATAAAGTCGGAAGTTCTTTTTGGTTCAGCACTTCTCATTTCTCTTATACAGTAGGAGATATTCATATCATGATGGATTGTGTTGCTGGAAATAATTACACAAATACAACCTACCAATGGTCTAATGGGGCTACCTCCCCTTCTATTTATGTAACCAATCCTGGAACATATACAGTAACCGTTAAAGACTGTGACAATTGTGTCGCTACAGATAGCATTACGATTAGTGAGGGAGATGCCAGTGTAGATGCTGGAGAAGATCAGACTATTTGCGCAGGAGAAACCGTTACACTAACGGCAAATGGAACAGGAAACTTTAGCTGGTCTACCGGAGCAACGACCGCAAGTATCCAGGTAAATCCTGATCAGACAACAACCTATAGCGTAACAGCTACTGATGGAAACTGTCAGGCTACCGATGAAGTAACTGTAACTGTAAAAAATCTTACAGTAGATATTGGGGAGGATCAATCTTTCTGTCCTGGAGAAGAAGTTACCTTAACCGCACAAGTAAATGGAGCTTCTGAATGTAACACTATCTCTAAAGTGTATAAAATTACCGATGCAGACACCTCTGGAGGTTGTTTCCCCACTCCTGGTAACGGAGTTATCTTTCAGAGAGGTGCCGGGTGTAGAGGGGCTCATCTTATCTGGAAAGCTGGAAATGATTTAATTCTTACTGAATATGAAGACAATACTGCAACTATTACAGGTACTGTATCCCGAAATGGAGAGGTAGGAATTGTAAATATCACTTTGACAAACAAAACACATGGAGGAAACACCTGGAATGCCCAATGCTATAAAAATGGGTTAGGAAGTGCCAGAACATTCTACAGAACATTCTCTGGTACAATAACAGTAAATGACACTGTGTATACCGTATTAACTCGAGGAGGTAATCACTACATTTTGGCAGACGGAGCATCTCTCGACAGTAATCAATTCGGAATGGGTGCGTGGACAGGAGGATCTTTTGGTGAATGTACCGAATGGTTTGGTGACCTGATGGATATCACTGATACTGCAAATACCGGAGGTATCTCTTATGAATGGTCTACAGGAGAAACCACGCAAAGCATTACCGTTACAGAGGCAGGGAACTACAGTGTTACTGTAAAAGACTGTGAAGGTTGCGAAGCTACAGACGAAGTGAAAATAACATTAACTGATGTGACCGCAGAAGCAGGTGCTGATCAGGCAATTTGTCTGGGAGAAACTGCTACATTAACCGCTGCTGGTGGGGGTAATTATAAATGGTCAACCGGAGAAACCACACAAAGTATTGAAGTGAGTCCACAAGAAACCACTACCTATTCGGTTACGGTTACTGAAAATGGATGTACTGCTATAGATGAAGTTATCGTTACGGTCAATACCGCCAGTATCGATGCCGGAGCAGATCAAACAATTTGTCTTGGAGAAACAGTAACATTAATCGCTACCGGAACAGGAGATTACTTATGGTCTACAGGAGAAACGACAGCCAGTATCGAAGTAAGCCCACAGGAAACCACAACCTATACCGTAACAACATCAAATGATAATTGTACTGCTACAGATGAGGTAATCGTTATAGTAAATACCGTAACAGTAGATGCTGGTGCTGATCAAAGTATCTGTAAAGGAGAAAATATCACACTTACTGCTACCGGATCAGGAGATTTCTTATGGTCTACCGGAGAAACAACAGCGAGTATCGAAGTAAGTCCACAGGAAACTACTACCTATACTGTAACCACTACAAAAAATGGATGTAAAGCGACTGACGAAGTAACTGTTACTGTACATAATCCAACGGTGGATATAGAAGTAACTCCAGCAGAAAGTATCTGTCTTGGAGAAAGTACAACTTTGATTGCCATTGGATCGGGAGATTTCCTATGGTCGACAGGAGAAACTACGAATAGTATCGAAGTAAGCCCGCAAGAAACCACCACCTATTCAGTTATTGCCAAAGAAGGAACTTGTGAAGTTATCAAAGAAATAACCATCACTGTTCACGATGTACAGGTAACTGCGGGAGATGATGAAACGATCTGTTTAGGAGAAAGTGTAACACTTACTGCTACCGGATCGGGAGATTTCCTATGGTCTACTGAAGAAACAACAGCGAGTATCGAAGTGAGTCCACAAGAAACTACGACTTATACCGTAACCACGACCAAAAATGGGTGTAAAGCTACTGATGAAGTAACTGTTACTGTACATAATCCAACGGTAGATATAGAAGTAACTCCTGCAGAAAGTATCTGTCTTGGAGAAAGTACAACTTTGATTGCCATTGGATCCGGAGATTTCCTATGGTCGACAGGAGAAACTACGAATAGTATCGAAGTAAGCCCGCAAGAAACTACTACCTATTCGGTTACTGCTACAGAAGGAAATTGCGAAGTTATTAAAGAAGTAACAATTATCGTTCATGATGTACAAGTAGCCGCAGGGGATGATGAAATGATTTGTTTAGGAGAGAGTGTGACGCTTACTGCTACCGGATCGGGGGACTTCCTATGGTCTACCGGAGAAACAACAGCGAGTATCGAAGTAAGTCCACAGGAAACTACGACTTATACCGTGACTGTAAACAATAATGACTGTACCGCGGAAGACAGTGTTACTGTTACTGTAGATGAATTATCTGTAGATGCAGGAGAAGATCAAACCATCTGTTTAGGAGATGAGATTGTATTAACTGCTACTGCTGAAGCAGATGGAGACTGTGAGATATGTGATGAATACAAGCTACTGGATACCGATTACTGTAGAGGACCACATAACTTCGTCGTATTCATAAATGATAATGGAATCAGAAGATGGTTCAGAAATATAGATATGACCTGGAAAGAAAATGCAGATGGAACTGCTACTGTACAGGGTAGAGTTTTTGAATACAATGTATCAAACACCACCTTTGTGGTAAACGCTACTTTTTCCGGCCTTACCGCAACTCCTCCTGTTGATAGTCCTAAAGGAAACGATTGTCACCAGGAAGAAGACTCTTCCAAATGGGTGTATTACACGGAGCTTACCGGAACCATTACGCAAATTGGAGGTGATCTAAGTTATACCATCAGCCGAAGAGGTCCTGCTTTCCAGTTAGGTATAGATGCTAATAATTTTGAAGCAACTCCTGGAACTAATGGAGGATCCGGATGGTTCTCTATAGAAGGAGATGCAGAATCTTTTGGAGATTTTAATTTTAATCTGGGAGATTGTGTAGAACCTGTAATAAACGTAAGAAGCGCCCAGCAATCTAATACCGATAAGGTTACCTACTTGTGGTCGACAGGTGAAATCACCAGAAGCATTGTCGTTTCTCCTACGGAAACAACTACTTATCGAGTAACCGTAGATGGGTGTAATGACTGTACTGGAGCTGACGAAATTACTGTCTATGTAGAAGACTGTACAATTGCAATTGCTGCAGAAAATACGCTAAAAGTGTACCCGACAATTATTGAAGCATCAGAACATGTTTTTGTTGAGCTATCATCTCCACAAGAAGAAACAATTGATATTATGATTTATAGTTTTAATGGGGAACGCATTGGAAAAGTAGTTTCTAACAGAATTTCAAAAGGAATGAATACGATCGATATCGATTCCGGAGATTTCCCTTCATTATCTTCTGGAATTTACTTTATCAAAGTTCAGGGAGACAAGTGGTCTGCGACGAAGAAAATAGGTATTAAATAAAGTAACCCCCTTCTTTATTTAATCTTAGAAAGCCGGTCAAAATTGACCGGCTTTCCTTTTTTAGATATATCAGCATAGTACATTGCTAGTTAGCGACCTCGGTACAAGCTTACAAAACATTCACATAAAGTATTCTTTTCAAGACCAGTCTCGAAATTAAAAATCACTTTCTGTAAATACTTTATATCCCTGCGATGAGGTAATTTACTTATCTTTTAATGCTGCGCTAATACTTCTGGCATAACGATATAGTAAAAATCCATCTTCAAAACTATGAAAGCCGACTACTTCTTTCCCCTCTTCATCATAAATAACTTCTACAAAAAAAAGAGCTACGGAATACACCGCAGTTTTGACATCTTCCGTATTAATAGCATGTATAAACTTCCCTGATGAAAAAACAATATCGCATTTGTGTCGATGCGGGAGAATATTAAATTCAAATCGTGTCATTATTTAGTTGGTTTTAAAAGTCTAAGGATCCCATACCAAATAATAATTCAAAGTACTGAATTAAAACTTCTCTTTTCCCTTCTATCTAACCAATAAAAATAGAAATTGCGATTCTCGCAGCTCTCTTTTTATCTTAGATGAAAAAGAAAAATATTCTTTTCTGTTTCAGTAGCTTCAAAGCATCATCGGCATAAGTCTATACAAAATAGTAACTTTAACTTACACAACTCCACTTTTTACAAAAAAATAATATCAAAAAACACGATCAGTTACATCCTTCTTATGACAAAAGACATCTTCCCCTATTTTTCCTACACTAACCTTTCTATTCTATAAAAACCTATTCGTAAAAGAAAAATATTTTTTTGGAATTAAAGCTGATAATAAACCGGTGTCAACGTTTCTTTTTCTAAGTCTATGACATGATGTGAAACCACATCTTCTTTTTCCAATACTCCATTTTTATTTATATCCTTAACACTTCGAAAAAACAATTTATTGGTCGCTGCAATTACTTTCCAGTCAATCAACTCATGTCCCTGCTGTGTCAATTTGGTAAATCCACCACCTCCCATCGCACCGATATATAAGGATTTCTGATCGAGATAATTTTTAACCCCATCTTTATTTGTATCAGCATCGATCACCTGATATACCAACAGTTGTTTTTTAGTTGTATTAAAAATATCCCGCAAAAAAGTAGCCGAAATAATACGTACATCCTTATTGGTCAACTCATGTGCTACTCCTGTTTCTATATGCTGAAATGTAATCGAGTTCATATTTCCCGAAATTTCATCTCCTACTTGTGTAGAGACCTTGAAGTTTTGCGCCCCATAACCTGAATACGATCCCATTCGTGTCTTGCTTCGTTTTTCTTCTATCTCATATACTCCTACAGGATGTATCAAATACTGGGTACTGTCGATATGAACCGGTAAATCAGCCACTTTTATTTGTTGTACTTTCTTTTTTTCTGCTGTTACTAAGTCTTCCTTCTCGGAATGACGATTATTGGATGTGCTTTCATTCATAAAACAGGAGCTACACAGCATCCCTGCCATCATAATTAGATATATGTTTTTCATCTGTGTTATTTTATAATATCTCGGAAACCTCACTACATTTAATTATTTAAAAAAACGACTAGTCATCGACCATTTGTAAAACACTGCAAATCATTTCAGTATACAGCATTTCTTCCTTGTTTTTTCAAAAAACTATATATTGTTATGGGAATTCTCAAAGATAACCGGAGTCCTTTATTTCTCCTGCTTCGGAATTACAAAAGTTATCTTAAAATGTGAAAGAAGTACACGACCCTTTAGAAAAAACAAAGAGCTGCTTACGCAGCTCTTTTTCAGTACTAATATGAGGAAACTGACAGATGACTCCACGTCTTGAATATGTATAAACTACTACTTCTATCTATAAACCTAACAAATAGGAGTCACTGTCATTCTTAGGGTCAAAAATAGATTTCTTTCTTTGTTCTTCCAGCTACTTTAACGATGATTAATATTCTTTAACGAATTGTTTAGTACTCCTTTCTTCAGGTAAGCATACGAGACATTATAGAAGTAATAATTTTTTAGGAAATACGTATACTTTGAAACTTTCTTAATCGAAGGGTTACGTTCTCTATCTTTCATAAAAAAAGGCCGCCCTACCCGACAGCCTTTTCTACCATTAATTCCTGGATGCACAAACATTTTCTGTTTAGTACGCTCCATAAGTGCTAAAATATCATACTCTTTTATATCCCGATTTACTTTAACGTGTATTAATATTGTTTAACACTTTATATAGAAATTATTGTAGTCATTCCTTATTATTTATTTTTGTCTCCCTGTAAACCGATATATTATGCTTTTAGACCTTCGTACTATTACCCTTTCTGATTTACCTTCTCCCAAGGGACATTTTATAATAGGGCATTATCCACAATTCAAATCCTCTACAAAACATCAGTTTTTAGAAGATGCAGTCCTTACATGTGGTCCATTATTTACGATTAACCTGGTTGGAAAAAGATTTGTAGCATCTGCAATCCCTGAGCTCAATCACCGCATTCTCAAATTGCGTCCCCAGCAATTCAGACGATTACCAAAAATAGATAGTGTACTCCAGGAAATGGGCATTAAGGGAGTATTCAATGCCGAAGGCGAAGACTGGAAACGTCATCGAAGATTAACCGCTGAGTCATTAAGTACTAAAAAAGTAAAAGCGTATTATCCTACTGTACTTCAAAAATGTGAAACCCTTCTTCATAAATTCAAAACATATGCTACCGCAGGCAAACAGATTGATATCCAAAGAGAGTTTATGCTATTTACTATTGATGTAACAACCGCTATTGCTTTTGGATATGAGCTTGATGCTATCAATGAGAAAGATGCTATATTCCAACAACATCTCGAACAGATATTTGCGATGGTTAATGAACGTACAGTGGCACCTATCCCAATCTGGCGTTTTTATAAACGAAAAAAAGACAAGCAGCTACAACAATCATTGCATGCCATTGAAAAAACCATTTATTCATTTATAAAGCATGCTAAAGCTACCTTAGCCAATCACCCTGAACGACATCAACAACCTACTAATTTCCTGGAAGCTCTCTTAGCGGAAAACAACGAAGGAGATTTCAGTGATACTGAAGTATATGGTAACATTTTTACCATGTTGCTCGCCGGAGAGGATTCTACCTCCAGTTCTTTATCCTGGATTATTTATTATCTGTCTCAGCATCCGGAAATGATCAAAAAAGTCCGCAAAGAAGCTTTTGATTGCTATCCGAAAACCGCCACCCCTGTTTCTTATGAACAGCATCAGCAATTATCATATGCCAATTCAGTTGTACAAGAAGCAATCCGCTTGCATCCTACGACTACACAACAAATTGTACAAGCGAATGAAGACTGTACTGTTCTGGGACTTCATATCCCGAAAGATACCCGGTTGATTTTATTAAATCGATATCCGCAGCGACAAGATGAATATTTTGACAAGGCAACTCAATTTATTCCAGAACGTTGGGGAGCGGATCAATGCCCTATGCATCGCAAACACCATCCTGATATTGTCAAGGGGTTTGGGGGAGGTCCTCGTTTTTGCCCGGGAATGCATCTGGCAATGGCAGAAATGACCACTATGATTTCCATGCTTTGCAAACATTTTGACTTTTCCCTATCCATATCTCCTGAAGCCGTTACCGAAAAGCATTCCTTTATTGTATACCCTGAAAATTTATACGTGCACTTTACTGCGGTATCTTCTTTCTAAGCTCCTTTTTATAAATAGTACCCAAAAAACAAAGGAATCTCTTCCATTTTAGGTAATATCAATTAGTTTTTGTACAATTACTGCGGCTTTATAGAAAGAACTCGTCTATGCTTTTTGACGTTAAACAAAAATTGGATGATACTAGTGATGTTAAAAGCTTTTTTGAGCTACAGAACAACACTACAGAAGAAAAAACAGTATTTTTTTAGCAAATAAAAAAAGTGTAAACAAGTTCTAAGTGTATGTTGCTGAATAACGCATAAAAACAACATCAACGAAACCAAACACCAGTCATGCTATTACGAAAACTATCTTTTATAACGTTACTGTTTTGGACTTTTACTTTTTGTAACTCTCCTAAAAAAATCAAAAAAGAAAACATCAGCTTGCAGGTATGTGATTCCATACATGATTTTGAAGTTCCGGAATGGTGGGGAGAAACAAAGATATATATTAATGATGCTATCATACATGAGTCGACTTCGATCAATGATTATATGACCCTCACCAGAAAAGAAAGAGAAACCTTATACAATAGTTATGAAGAAAACGTAGAAAATTATCAAAAGTGTTACCTCAAAACCAGACATGCGTATACCGCTATAAAAAATGAAAAAGATGAAAATTTCTTATCGCTCCTTTGTAGCGAAATCCCTCACCACCTTTCTGTAGAAATCTGGAAGAAAAAGTTCGAATGTGAGAAAAAAAGCTATATAGCAGAGAGAATTGCGGATGATTATTTTTATGTGTGTGATTTTGATCAGGCGCTACAGTTTTATAAAATAGCATTGCAAGTCAATGAAAAAGAAAAAAAACAGGAAACTGATGAAAAACAACTACATAGTTATGATTATTACAGGAAAGAGATCGGAAAAAAAATCCAAAAGTCTCAATCTGCATTGGATGAAAAAAGAGAGGTAGGGTATGTTTGTGACTTTAGAGATACATTAAATGAGCTACTGGAACACATTGAGGATTATAAAAACCCGAAAAGAAAAAAAGCGGTTATGTCTCTTATCAAAAGTCAATACCAAAAAGACATATTACAAGCAATAGCTGATAAGAACACGGACTATTTCTACGAGACTAAATCTGATTATGAAATTGCCTTATGCAATTTACTTTTTGAAGATGCTAAAAAAGAAAATCCTTTGATATTAAATAAGGAACTCAAAAATCAGGTAATACAAAACTTTAAGGATTTTACCATGACAGCTGCCGATTTCGACATTGGTATTAATGATGTGGGTATTCTTAACAGGGATAAGGAAGAATGGCTGATATCCTTTTGGTCATCCATTGAAGACGTACATGGGATAACAGTTGTTTATTTTAAAGGCTATGAAATTACCAGTGTACATAGTGTGGATTAATAATCCGCTACTGTTTTCTGGAGTTACGAAGTACACTATTAACGAATTCATAGTACATAAAGTCAGTAGTAACTAGTTTCAGTGCAGGAAGACTATTTTATAGTACTTGTTTTAATATTGCGAAGCAAATTGCTAAAAAATGTCGTTTACAACTATAAAAACATAGCTGGCTTTCTACGGCGGGAACAGCATAAATACAGCAATATTTGAGGAACGAGAATACTGGATTTTATGTTGTAAGGATTTTACTTCCCATAATGATAACGACAAGCTGCAATTAGTAATTGGTCATTTTCATATTTGTAAACCAATCGATGTTCTGATGTTATTCGTCTTGACCAATACCCTTGTAAATCACCTTTTAAAACTTCGGGTTTTCCAATGCCTTCAAAAGGTGTTCGCATACAACTTTTAATGAGTTCGTTAATCCGTTTTACTATTTTCTTATCGACTTTCTGCCAATACAAATAATCTTCCCAAGAAGAAATAGACCACGTTAACTTCATCTATTCAATTAAATCTTTTTCTATACCATTTCCTGCTTCCAGTTCTTTGATAGAGTTTAATAAAACATCTCTGTTTTTCCCTGTTAGCAAATAGGTTGTTTCTTTTAGTGAATTGTATTCATCTAATGATATTAAAACGAGGTCTTTTCCGTTTTTACGCTTGATAATAATATCACTTACATCATTGATTACTTTATCGAACCAATGTTTTAGATTTGAACGAAATTCTGTATAATTTACTGTTTCCATAATACAAATATACAAAAAGTACCTAAACAGGTACTTTTAAACTACATAGATCCAAGTTGTTTACCGTTACGTGCATCCTGTCTAATCCTTCTAATTTTATACCGCCTAACACAGTAATTTCTAAAATAATTTTAGGACAAGACAGTTATATAGTACTCTTTTGCTTACTCATTACCGCCACGAGAAAGGATTCTCGCGGTAGCTGTTACTTTGACATACTCCCACTATCTGGGGATTAATAATCCACAGACCCGATGCTAAAGCTAGATTAGCTTACTCCTAAAACACAAAAAAACTACCTCACAATTTAATGCAAGGCAGCTTTTATATTTATTGCTATTGCTTACTCATACCCGCCACGAGAAAGATTCTCATGGTAGCCATTACTTTGACATACTTGCGTCATCTGGGGAAATTGAAAAGAGATAACCAGTAAAATATTCAATTTTTTCAAAAAGAACTCCTTGCATGAAATTCCCTAATCCAAAATAAAGTAATAGAAAAATTAATACAGCTAAAGCATAAATTAAAAGCTTATTATTCAATATTTTTTTCTTCAAAATCTAGTAATTGATTTAACAATAAACGTTGTTTATCTCTTATCAACGAAAAATTCTTAGGCAAAAATTCTTCAAATAGCTGAACTCGCAAGAGATTGTTCTTTAATTCTGTTACAGAAAAGGCAAAATCCGCATTTGATTTTTGAGCTAAATTAATCTTAAAATCACTACTAAACCAAGAACAATACCCAGCTATATAAGAAATGCCATCTTCAAATACACTTCTGCCGGAATTTTTTGATATATCAATGCATTTCTCCCCCCATAAATCTTCAGTATAACTTAATCCTTTCGTAGACTTATTATTTACTTTATAATTTGCAATAGACTCTTCATTTTGCCATTTCACATCATAATAGTTCGTTAAAACCGCATAATATAAATTACTGGATTCCAAAACAAACTTCTCAAAAGAATCAATTAATTCTTTTTCTTGATAAAAAAAGTAAAATGACGAACAAAAAAGGTCAGCATTTTTATGCTTATTTATTGAAAGGTGGAGTGTTTCTCCACCTTTAAAACTGATTATAAGACCATTTTTTATTTCATTTTTGATGTTTTTTTTAAAATCATCAAAATACTCGTTTTCTCCAATTACGCTTTCTACAATTTTTTCAGAATTAATTAAAAACTCATAGAAATTCAAGAACAACTTATCTGTTCTACAACAGAATCTAAAAACGGATTCTTTTGAATAATCTTTTTTTTTCTTTTTAAATAACATTTTGTCTACAATTTAGAGCTAACTTTTACTTTAACCCCATTTTCCGCACCGTGCTTAATTAATTTTTGAAAACTATCATAAAATTTCCCTCCTTCTTTGGTAAATTCCTTGACAATATTTTCAGGAACTAAAATATCTAACACACCTTCTTTAGGAGAATAAGTAACGCCTTTGAATTTAAAGCCATTTGTAACTTTATCCTTGATTTTATTAATATAACCTTTATAGGTAGTCAAAGGAAAACTATTTCCTTTAAATGTTTTAAATGAAGAGAAAGTACCCGCCTTAATAAAATCAAAAGTTGGAAAATTAGAAGATATATCATCTAACCATTGCCAGCCTTTATACTTAGTTTGTGCTGCTAGCTTTTCAATGAGTCTACCTCGTGTAGTACCGTAAAAATGTTTAAACATTTGACCTACAGCTGTATTCGCAACTGTCTTTTGGGTAATTCCCCTAAACATTCTCGTATACAATCCCCCACCTACTAGAGCTAAAGGATAATCAATAAAACTTGATCCTTCTATATGGGTTGCATCATATGGAATGTCAAGAGGTACTCTCATTGTCTCTCCACCAATAGTCCAAATAGCTTCGTGTTGACCATAGTGAACAAAATCTCCGCCTTCTTTTTCCGTTTTTGCACCTATGAATTTAAGATGTAAATCTGTACCTTCATCAATAAGACCAAATTGCTTTAAGCCTTCAGCAAATCTCAAATAACTTTTTACATATTCATGTGTTTCATTTTGTAAATCTTTGGGCTCAACAACAAAAATTTTCGATTTATCATACCCATGAAGATTATTATTTATGATAATTCTTTTCTCTAAACCTTCGAGTTCGACTGCATAAATAACCTGATTTTCGGCAAAAGCATAAGGAGAGTTATAAGGATATTGACTAGCTAACGGATCAACTGCAAAGAATCTCCCCACTCTCGGATCATGCATTCTAAATCTATAATTTAAACTATTTCCTTCACCCTTAACCTCATTGTCCATTTCTTGACCTTGATATCCGTAGCGATAGTCAGATGAATTCCCGTGACGCCCAGGCATCAAAGAGCCGAAAGGATAATAATCATTATAACTAAGAACGTCTGCTGTAAAGATAACATTATTATTTTTTACATCACTATCTACTTCGTCAGAAGTCGTAATTGTTACATTATCCAAGATAAAAGTATCTACTACCTCATCTTTATCCCTGGTTCGTGCCCAACTGATATTGGTTACTACCTGAGTCGCCGTAAAAGAAATCTGATGTCTTCCACTTTGCTGAATAATCATATGAGTAAGCAGTTCTCCAAAAACTTCGGTTTCCACTCGTATTTCGGGGGAGGTAAGTAATTCCAGATCAAATGCCACAGTATATTGTTTCCCTGGTTCGGTAAGCATCGTATGGATAATTCCTTCCCTGGCATCATCAACTGCTGCATGCAGTACATCATCAGTAGTGGTAATGACAGCTGGTCCATATGGATTCCAGTCATTGTAATCCTGTATCCGCTCCCAACCGGTAAAATCATATGTATGCAGGATCTGACCTGTTGATCCAGTACCGGTGATTTTTCGATCAGAAACCACACTCAGCACATTCCCTAAATGGTTGCTTAGTTCAAAACGTTTATCTCCTAACTTCTGCGTTACTTTTCTTGGAGCCATTGCTGGTTGTGCTTTTATTCGTACCTTCTTTTCTTCCAGTCCTAAGCGGCTGCTTCCGTAGAGGTGATGCTCTGTCAGTGTTACTTTCTTCTGAGCAGAAATCTGCTCCGGATCGGATTCATTCGTCGTATACACCCCCATTACATTCCCTTGTGCGTCCCGGACATAGGTAGTTACTTTTTCTTTTTTATTCGGGCGTGCTACAATCTTGGCAATTCGGTTTCCTAATCCATCATATGCAAATCGGATTCGGGTTTGATCGGATTTGGTTATTGATTTAACCTTACCATCTACCCGCCATGTAATGGCTGTAATTCCTTCTGCTTCATCCTTGGTCAATTGCCCGATAGCATCATAGGTATAATTCCCTGCTGATTGAGTGGTAATATCATTAAACTTCTTTCTGCGAACTGCATCTGTAACATGATCCAACTGATTTGTATTCGGTTTGTAGGTATAACTCAATTCATCCATACGTACCGGTTTCCCTTTTTTGTTTACTGCCGTTCGGTTCAGGGTTTGTAGGTTTCCATTGCGATCATAACTATAAGAACTCGCATAGTTTGCTACTGTTGCTCCGGCAATATCATACCCCTGCATGGACTTAATTCGGTTTAGCTGATCATATCGATAATGATTGAACTGTAATCCTTTGGGCTTTTCTTTATGATTCAGCAGTGCTGTTGTCATCTGCTTGATATTCCCATTATACAGGTCTGCCGGGTTCTGGGTTGCTGCAGCTGTTTTTACAAATGCATTGATCGCACCAATGGGTTGATAATCCTGTTCAAAATATCCCAATGCATATCCATATACATCTTTAGCCGTTTGTGCTACTCCATCAGCACCCGGGTCATTTTCTGAATTCAGCATATCCGAATTAACTCCTTTTAACCATCCTTGCAGGGTATAGGTATAATCTTGTCCTTGTACTTGTTCTTCTCCTAATACCGTACGTGCCAATGGACCATGAGCAAAATAGGCATATCCTGCATCTTTCTCCCACAGATACCCATCGGTAGAGGTCGCTACCTCAATAATCCGGTTATCCGCATCATATGTATATCGATGGATCAGCTGATCGACTGCTCCTTTTTGATAAACAACCCTATTTACATTCCCACTGATCAGGTCGTATTCGTATTCTACATGTTTTATCCCGGAAAACGGATCTTCCTGAGACAAAGCCAATAATCTATTGTGCTGTACCAGTTCTTTTACATTTCCATGAATATCATAGTGATAATACGTCGCATGTTGATAATTGCGCTCCCGGGTTGTATCATCTTTCCAAATGTCATAATAGAAAACGGCAGTTACCCGATTACGTGCTGTAGCAGCAACCGTTTCATCCAATACAGGAATTGTATTAAAAATATCAGCTGCATAACTTACCGGTTCTGTATATCGCGTTCGGGTTACCTCATGTCTGATATCAGAAATCGCATCCGGATACGATTGCAATGACACCACTTCTCCGGTCGTTGTATTCACTAATTTTCCGGTAGTACCTGTAATCGCAACTGGTACTTTGGGTACAAACTCCCCTGCTTCTACTATTCTTCCTAGTCCATCGTATTTTGAGTAACTAAACGTATTACTTGCTAACTGTTTTGCATTTTGAGATGCAATAATACGTCCCAGAGGGTCATAGGCAAATCGGGTGACTCCTCCATCCGGAGTAGATTGCCATACTAATTGATTTAGTGCATTATATGTATACTGCGTTTGCAATGTATGATCCGGTAATAAAGAAGCATCTTCTATTTCGGTATTAGCAGCCCGATAACTATTAATACGATCATTCAGAGATCCACTTCCCGAATCTGTTTCTAATTCTTCATCTGTAAATCGATCTACTCCCTGAGGAGGTACGGTCTGTATCAGGTTTCCTGCCTGATCATAATAGTACAGTGTATATTGATATTCCTTATCAAAATATTCCATATCAAACTGTTCTACGACTCCTGCAGTTGCCTGCTGAATATAGGCTTTGATAAACCGAGCTCGTTGCTGTTCCAAATACACCTCATAAGTATCCTGCATATACGTCTCATGAATACTCTTGGTCAGTTTTTCACAACTAGGCTCCTGATCAGGTGCTGATATTCCTCCCATATCGATCAGGAAAGGATCCGGAACCGGGATACAGCTTCCTGTAGCTTGTAGTGCCAGTAAATGACTGGTTGTAAATTCTCTCCAGGAATCCCTGTTGTCGGCAGTTGTTCCATCTATATAAACTTTATAGGCATTGATTACAGATTCCATATCGCTATAGCCATAATTAAAATCTGTAGCTCCAAAATCCATAATCGTCATATAAAATAAGGATTGAGTATCCCGGACATTAAAACGCTGTAAATAATAATTATAATCTGAGACCAAATACCCTAGGTGGTACTTACAAAAATCTTCCTGAGTATAGGTTTGTTCGGTATCTCCTATACGTTGTAAAATAGTTTCATAGGTAGCGAAAGCACCCGTACAACTAACCGGAGGTAGTGGTTGTGGGACACAAGGTTCTTCACAAGACGCATTAACTCGTGTAGCAAAAGTAGTTTGAGAAACTCTGGTAAATACTGTTTTTTGCGGAGCAGGAACCTCTACTTCTTCTATACCTGTTGTTTGTTCAACTTCATTAAAATGAACTTCTCCCTTAGTTGTACTTTCAGCTCTGCTCGCTACAGTATTTATATCTACCGATAGTAATTCACATAATGGTATTTGAAATTGAAATCTAGAAAAGGGTTCACTAAAACCTACTTCAGACCGGTTGATTGAAAACTGTACATTTTTAGCCAGATGAGTTATTCCATGAATATCCCGATATTCAATTGCTAACATACTTCCTCCTACACTAGTATAATTCAAATGAGTATCACCTGACCTTAAAATTCGTAGATCAAGAATTTCTTCTACATCATAAAAGTCTTCTTCAAACCATAAATTAAGATATAAAAGTGACTGGTATGGTTCTTGCCCTGATATTAAATCAATGGAAATCGTACTAGAAAATCCAATTACTCCCCCTGATAAATCATCTTTAGAATACCCTCTATACTTATCAAATTCATTTTGATATATAAGTCCTTTATCAATCAAATGATTAGCTGTGGAATAATATGGTTCTAATATGTATTTAAAACGATCATTAAGTCTAATTGGTTCATCAAAAAACAACTCATCAAAAACTGTATCTGGAACATTTGTATTTGTTCGGGTTGCTTCTAACTGTGCATTAAACACTCTCTTTAATACTTCTTCTAATTGATTCTCTATAATATCATTCTCTAGACAAACAGATACATCTATATTGTCAAGATTATCAGGCTCTCTTTGTAAGGGTACCTGTAAATATTTATCTAATAGTTCACAATCAAATGAAACTTCTCTAAAATGGGAAACAATAGGAATATCCATCCTTGCTTGCACTAATCTAGAATACATTGAAAGTTCTTCGTCATTCCCTTTACTTTTATAAAAAATCCTGAAATTACTATAGTCATTAACCCTTTCTATTCTTGTTATTTCTCTTACACTTTCAAAATTATCTTTAGGAACTCCTCCAGTAATATTAAAACTCACAAAATGTATATCTGAAAACCAAATCCCTAATAATAAATTCCTCCCGTACCTATTAAAATGTAAATACACATGATTTTGATTTGAATAATCTATTCTATCATTACAATTATTTCGAGGATTTTTCTCACAATGATAAGCTGTATTAGCTGTCAAAAACTTTTGCAGAAACTCAGTATATTCCAAATATCCCTTAATAGGCAAAAGCTTATTTTCATTTGTTGATATTAATATCTCTTCTGATAATGCTTTATTAATAAGAATAACTATATCCTCTCCAAATCGCTGTTCCAGAGAATCATCAATACATATCGGATTCGCAGGACTCAAATGATCATTTATATCCCCACAACACAAAAAGTTAAGAATGCGTTCTTCATTTTCTCCTGCACTTCCTGCAATCGTAAGTTCTTTTCCTGCCCAGGTAATTTGTACGGTCTGCCCTATGATGGTATTGGACACCCCTTCTTGCAGGCCAAAACTAACGGCACTGACTTCTCCCTGATTCGGAAATGATTCGTCCAGATTCCATCGCATTTTCTCTACCCCATCTACAGTAATTGTATAGACTCCTGTTCCTTCTGTATTCCAAAGCACACTGCTTCCTGTACCAAAAAACTGAGCCAGATAACTATCTGCATATGCTGTTAACTGACCTATTTCATAAGAGGTTGCATTAAGTTGTCCTAAAGAGATCAGCTCATTTAATAAGGTAGGTAATACTTTTGACACAGCACTTTCTATATTACAGTCTCCTGTCTCATCCCAGGTATTTCCTGCTCCTAAAAACACTCCCACCCCATTCGGAGTTCCAACACTACATTCGGCGATACGAGCCTCTGTGGTTCCAGATACAATAATTTCTTTCTGTACTCCCTGATCTTCTATCATTGCTGCTAGCTGATAGGAAAAGTTCTTTTGAGAAGCATTATACACGGAGTATATATTTCCTATATGAGTAATGTGCCATCCCTGTCCATAATCGTTCCAACTAAGCCCTGACGGAATATTAAGTGTATGTGTCGCTCCTTCTATTACGGTTCCTACCTGTAGTTGCTGGGTTAATTGGTTCCCGCTAACCGACCCTACGATCTGTACAGCCTCACTCGCAGGAAAGACACCTCCCATTTCTTCATACAAGGCAATTGTAAAATAGTTCCCCTGATATTCATAGGCAGATACCGGACTAATCCCTTGCTCATTAATCGCCATAAAGTATCCTTCCCAGTACATTTCCAAATCTCTTGCTAATGGACATACTCCGGTATTGATATAATAATTGTAGTTAATCTGTTCTTCCATATCAGCAAGTACGGTCTCAATACTTGCTCCGGAATTATAATACATATCAGTAGGCTCAAAACGTTTTTGCTTATGCCTATAGGCAGTAACTTCGGAATACTCGCATAGGGCATCTGTTGTTCCGTTCAGATAGGTTTGCAAAGCAGATACTGCTGTATAGTGATAGGTATCTAATCGGGTAATAATACTTGCCGGAGCTTCTGACACCCCAATACATCCATTGTAAAACCCATTTTTCATTGCATACGCATCTCTAAATGTAGACAGAATACGTTGTTTTACCGCGATGTAATTTGTCTTATAGGAATTCCAAAATTTGTTTCTCTGCTCTTCTTGCAAATTACTTACTGCTCCAAAAATAGCTGCAGTAGTTGCCGGTACCGTACATGTCTGTAAGGTATTACATGCAATGGTTTTGTATACAGAAGACATCAATGAGGCATTAGATCCGTCATAATTACTGGTCAACGCTTCTTCTATAATTGTTTTTCTGGCAGTAAAAAGTGTATTACTTTCATAGCCTCCTGAAAGTGCTCTTGAAAAATACGGGTCCTGATCTGATAAAGTAGTTGCCGTAGCGGATAACATTCCTTTCTGCACTGCTTCGTCAAAACTGGTAATCGAATGCAGATATGTATCATACCCATCAGGATTAAAAAAGACATCTGTTGTTCCCGCCTTAGCTACTTTTAGGTCGCACACAGCCTGACTATAACGTAAATATTCATACTCCGGGTGGTATACCAATAAAGAATTGGCCCAGCTATCCTGCCATCTGTCAGGATGCAAAAAATCTGCTACTTCTTTGAGGTATTGAGGTTCTACATATGCTTTAGAAGGGTCATCAGCATCTTCCTCTAGAGGGCTTCCTTCCACTATCTCTGGTATATAATTGATTAGTTCTTCTCCATCTTGTGTAATGGTTACTTCTCGCTGCACTGTTACATAGCTAATGGTACCTTCTCTGTCATAATAGTGTCCAGCGGTATATAATGCTGTCCCTGATGTAGGATTGGAATCATAGATATCATGTCTGGGGTTTCTCCAGCTATTATGTACCTCTTCTGTTAATCGGGTGCTTAACAATCGATTATTGTCGTTAAAAACAGTAATCAAATTAGTACCCCCTGCCTGCAATTCTCCTCCATACTGTCCCAGAGGTCTCATATCTTGCAATAATTGTTGTCTGGCTGACTGACAACTAATTGACCCTGTAGTATCTTCATCTGCGCCTACACTTCCATCAGCACAAGGAGCATTACAGGCTTCCAATGCCTGATCCCATTGTTTAGCGAGACTTTCTTCTAACTGTGTTCTTTCTTCTGCGGTTAGTAGTGCTAACTGTGCCGGATCATAACTCGCTATTTCTTCCTCTACATATGCCTGTCTGGCAACCGTTACTGAAGCATGTCCTGCCAACAAACTATCCGTACATTCTTCACAGGTACTGAAACATCCATCTAATAACAAAGGGGTCGTATAAACACTGGTAGGTGCTACATAGCATGGATCTTCCGGATTCTGTAACCGGGCGATATAGGCATCTGCATATTCTTGCAACTTATCCTTATGTACCGTTAGTGCCTTACTAATGGCAAAACTTCCTCGCTGTACTGGTACCTCTAAAGGGTCTAATGTTATCCCATTGGATGCTGTGCCTTCCAAAATAATCGGCATACGATCAACTGCTGTAGGCATCAAGCTATTTGCTTCCTCATCTACTATATCTATCGATAACTCATATGCCATTGGATAATGCGCTTCACATACTTGATTTTCTCCTATTGCAGTTTCAAAAATAAAGGTTGGTTGATCATGAGTAAGGGCATACATAAACTTTCTGGTTTCTTGATGCACCGCCATCTTATTGGCCGCATACATCAATCTATCTCTTATTTCTCCCCAATTGCCTGTATTCTGCAAATTATTATTATCCTCGGCTGTATCTGTATCAGTTCGTCTGATCTTCCCTAATAAATCTGTTAATAACTGCTTATGTAATCCACTTTCATCTTTCTCATCATCCAATCCGATCACAGCATCAGGGCTATATCCAGCCAAGGCCGTAGCAATCGTGCGCCCTTCCGGGTCTATATAGTTTATACTTAACTGACGATTAGGGTCCAGCACCATATTTTTCTTGTAATGAGAAGCTTTTCCTACTGAGTATCCAAACAAGCGGTTTAATTCTTTTTGTTCAGGAACCCCATAAAAATATTCCATCTCATGTCCTGACCCCAACTGATGTGTTTCACCTACTCCTCCTTTTCTTCGGATACGTCCTGTATTATCAGCTGTATATTCGATTTGCGACATAGGGTATCCCTTGGCATCCGGCACCCTGTTTCTAAAGGGATCCGTAAGTGTATTTTCTGATGAGTAGTATTGAGCAGCTCCCGACTGGGTGCCCATTCTTTTATCGTCATTAGGGGTATCAATTCTATTTTGAGTGTCTTTATCAAAAGCGGCATATGTATAAGCCTGCCCGGAATGTGTTCGTGTAAAATTCTGATAATACTGTAATTTTTCATCTGCTGTTGGAACGGGTAATACTTCTACAGCTGCCCTTCCTTGTGCATCGTAGATTACTTCTCCTACCACCGCATGATTATCTGTATTTATTTTAGTAACTGTCTGACGATTACGTAAACTTCCATCAAAATAACTTACCACTTCTTTTTTCTTTCCTTCTTCTGCATAGGAAGTCTGGAACTGCCAGTTTTTAGCCGCTTCATGTTCCGCTGTTATTTCATAAGTATGTGGCCAGTCTGCTACTGTATTTTTTGGTATGTCTCCACTACTCCACATTCCATATCTCTCCCGGTTTGTATCTTCCAAAAAATGACCAACTGCCCGAATTCTGTATATTAAATATCCTTTGTCGTATACCAAAGGAATACGGTAGGTTCTACCGGATACCCGAACCCTGGTATTATTCTGACGAAATGTTTTTTCTGACAGAGCTATCTGATCTGCTCCTAAAGGGGTTGTATGTTGTGTTCCGTAATTATCTATCCAGGTCCATTCCAGTTCATATGCTTTAGCCCCTGCTACTGGTTCCCATGCAAATTGTATTTCTTTATTATGTATCACAGGGGTGGATACCAGTGGAGGAGTTGTCGATAGCGTTTCAAAACGTTCTTTGGCATGCCCTATCGTCAACTGAATATTTGCCGGAATGGTTCCTTCTGTATCTACCATACCGCCATTGGCAATGTCTTTATAGGAATAGGTACGTATATTTACAACAGCACCATATGCTCCCCTAAGAATACATGCTTTTTGAGCAATATGATGTCCTGCACCTCCTTTTCGATTGTTTTTTACTGTTAATTTATGTACTTCTACATCTGTCGCTATACGTCCATCAGCAAGTACTTGCTGCACTTCTAAAGTTATTGAGAAGTCATAACGGGTATACGGAGGGGTGTCCTTGTTTATTTCCAAACGTACATATCCATATACATCTTCATCTACTGTCTGAGGTGCCTCCAGTAAGGGAGAAGTATATGTTAAAGAGGTCTGCCCCTGATGTGCTTGTTGTATCTGATCAGGTGTAAACGTTTCTTTTTCCTGAGCAAGAAGCCTAAACGGTCCTAAAAGCAGGATAAAAAATCCTATAAAAATGCGGTTAAAATAATGTTTCGTATCGTACATAATAATAGTGTGCTATCGATTGGTTTGATCTATTATGTTATAATTTTTGTAATTGTCTGCAGCTATATATCCTGAGTTTCCAGTGATAACATAGTCTGAAAGTGTAATCGGTGAAACTCGTTTTTCCAATGCCTGCTCTTCGATCTCTATTTCGAGTCGAGCTGTGTCTAATTCATTTCCATCGGTTGTTACAAATGCCTGTTTCTGTGCAAAAAACAATGTTTGTTTCAATAGTATTTTTGTCTCTTTGTGGATATGTAACCTCATTTTCTGGAAAGGGAGCGGTAACTGGCTGTTTTTGATAGCCATTTCTATGATGTAGCGATCTGCTTTTGTCTGCATTGTTACCGGTGCATAATATTGTAGTAACCTGACAATATGGGTTGGGTTTTCTACCTCTTTTACTTTATTTCTTATATATATTTGCTTCGTTTGATGATCTATGTTTAATTGTTTCTTATCAAACTGAACCACTTCATTTTCCATAGCCGTCATACGAAAAGTAGTCCCTTCCTTGTACAAACTTCCTTTATATTGCTCTGTTATTTTATGACCTGTAAATCCCTTATACATAGTATATACCAATGCCAAATCATAGGAATCATTTGTCGTGTAGTTTTTCTCAAAATCTGCTAACACTGCCGCTGCACTTTTCTGTGAAAAACAGCTGTAACACCCAATTGTTACTTGTAATGTGAGCATGAGGATATATCTATATAATGATATCATCGCTTGTTCTTTTATTAGTCTGTTGCTTTTACGTTTCCTGATCTGCTCTCCTGAATTGTAAATATTCCTTTGGCAGTTTCTTTCTTCACCCGGATCAATCCTCCTTCTGCATCATATTCATAGAAGGTTGCAAAATTATTTTCATCTAATTCTGACATTAATCGTTGTGTTATCGGGTCATATACGAATGTTTTCATAGAGCTATCATAGGGATGAAAACGAATATCATCGAAGTACACATTAATATCCGAGGCTATATTTTTTAGTGACATCGTCATCTGATGTGCTGCTACTGGAATCACAAAAGTTCCAGAAACTTGCTGCCATCCATCAATAACAGGTCCCTTAGGAATAAATACCAGTTTATCTGCCTCCATAACCGTTTCATTAGCATCTTTATATTGTATCTCCACCAGTGCGTTCATATAGGTGATTGGCTGATACCCCGGAATCTCTTCATATTCGTAGAAAGTAACTGTTTCTTCTACCGGGGAAACTCCTGAAACCACATCGGTATGATTGGTTAATGAGGTCGAGTAAGCTCCTGCATTATTCATCTCAAAATCGGATATAAGCTGAAGTTGGTCATTTACTACTTTTACATCTGTAAAATCTATTCGTATGTTGTCTGCATTATCTCTGATGGGATAGCGATAATCAAGAATACTTACTCCTCCCAGAGTTCCCCTCTTTCTTACTTTGGGGGATTGGTACATTATTTTTGCTGTTTGGTTTTTATTTAAGAAAAAAGAAAAACCAATCGTACGACCATAGGTGTCTTTCTCCAAAGAGAAATTATAGACGGTTAATTTTCGCTCGTCAATTTCTGTATCTTTTATATAAGATACGATAGGATCAAAATTCAGGTTTGCGGTTTCACTATGTGGTATATATATGGCTGGAATATGATATATATCTGAATCAGCACTAAGTACTTTATCTTTTAAATGATTTAATAACTCGACAAATAATTGGCTTATTTCACTATCATTAAATGCTCTGATATCTGGGTTTACAGGAGTAACTCCTTGCTCTCGTACCCAGGCATTAACCACATATCGATCTCCAATACGGGGTTTAAACTTTTCACACCCGAATAAGGTAGGGGCTTCTTCTGCCAGAATACGAACCAATACTGCCTGCCTGTCTCCTGTACAACCGGCTTCGGATTGCTGTGCAGCGTAATAATATTGTCCATCTACTAATGTCTCAGTAGGTGCATAAGCAATTCCTCCTTCTTCCTGATCATACCAACGAATCCCATTTCCTATTGCCAATAAATTTGCTATGGTATGAGATTGATTGGCATAAAACACTTGTTCTGTAGAAGGTACATAAGGAGGAAATACTTCAATAATATTGACTGTTACTTCTTTTCTATCTTCGCTTTCTCCTCCATATTGATCTAATTGGGTCGCATAATATGTAACCCCATGCACTAATGCTGTAGTAGCAGGAAGTAACTGACCTCCTGTGCGCTGATTATACCACTTAATAGAGGATCCTGCAGCTACCTGTAATACAATATCTGCCAAAGTAGCTCCCTTACAAAGTGTCTGATACCCGTCTCCTTGTGGGGTGTCTGTCTGTAGCATTACCACTACAGCAGCTCGACAGGTAGCATCGGCTCCCTGAGCAAAATAACTTTGTAAATGCTCTAAAGGGGTATCTGCAGGAAGTGGGTTTCCTTCTGCTGGATGTAAATACCATTCGATATTATTTCCTGTAGCTTGTAAGTCTCCAATGGTGGCTTGCATTCCTGCCGAAAATATCTGAAATTCCTCTACTTCTGGCAGGTTGGTACTTACCGTAACTACCTGAGGTATTCGAGTATCAGACCCATCCGTAGTATCGTCCCACCAATAAATAACCCCTCCCGGGTTTTCTGCCTCTGTAGAAATTGGGGTGTTATCCTCTAATGGTGTTCCTCCTGTTTCTGTCAGATACCAGTTGATATGATCTCCATGTGGAATCAAATTATAGACAATCGGATATTCTTCGGTATTCCCTCCCAGGCACAAATCAAAGCCTACCGGGCAATCAGTACATGGATTACAATTGATTTCGAATCC
Organism: Aquimarina hainanensis; assembly: GCF_042684685.1. Classification (NCBI taxonomy): domain Bacteria; kingdom Pseudomonadati; phylum Bacteroidota; class Flavobacteriia; order Flavobacteriales; family Flavobacteriaceae; genus Aquimarina; species Aquimarina hainanensis. The sequence continues at coordinate 338,986 of NZ_JBHULX010000021.1, forward strand.
CTTAGTACGCATGATTGTTTCTACTCCGTCCGTATTAATAAATACAATTTCCTGATATGTATTCGCAACATTAATTGCCGAAAAAGACACTATTGATTCACTATACATCGCAGGTGATGAGCTATCTACTTTAAAAATAATGGCATCATTTAACCTAAGAACAAAACTATAATTTAGTCCATTGATATTTTCCCAAACCAAAGTATCTTCTTGTCCTATCTTAAAAAACTCATCAATACAAGTATCAAAAAACGAAGGAACATCTGTTAGTACAAATGGTACTTGAGTATTAGTAATCCCATTATTATTCTTTACAAAATTTAACGCATCTACGATAACCTCCTCACAAGTAAGCGCACTACAATCCTGAGGCTCTTTCACGATCAAAGTAATCGGGTGACGCTCTAATGTCAGACCGTCTACTATTGAATTCGTCGCTAAAAAATGATATACTCCGGCATCTGTCATACCAGCATTAGAAATGGTCAACTCTTTATCTGTAGCCCCTGTTATCGCTGTGGTGGTTCCTCCCACGGTTTTATACCATTGATAACTATTGTTAGGACTGGTCAAATCAGTGGTGGTTAATATAATCTCCCCTCCTAGCTGAATTATGTGGTTCTCCGGCTGATCTACCTTTGCTTGCGGGGCATATTCAAAAAACTGAATTCTCTGTTTGTAAGTAGTATATTCTGATTCGAAATCGGAAAACACGAATTGATTGGTATTAAAAAATAATTTTACAAAACTTATATTGGTAAAACCAGCAGGGATTTTTCCTGATAGTTTATTATCATGTAGAAATAATTGTTTTAATCGGGTCAATCGCGTCAATTCTTCTGGTAAATTGCCTGACAGCTCGTTTTTATTAAGATATACATTGGTCAAATTAGTCAGGTTTCCAAGCGATCCCGGAATACTACCGGATAACTTATTGTTTGCTAAATCCAGAATATTCAAGGCAGTAAGCGTTCCTAACGCTACCGGAAGTTCTCCTGATAACTGATTATTGGATGCATATAAACGATTTAAGTTTACCAGTTGCCCTAGTGTAGCAGGAAGTACACCTTCTAATTGGTTGTTATTTACCGCTAGCCATTTTAATTTTGTTAGTTGTCCTAATGAGCTAGGAATACTACCGGATAACTTATTAAAACTTATATCCAAGTATTCCAGATTCGTTATTATACCCAGGTCATTAGGAATGCCTCCTGTTAATTGATTATTGTTTAAGTATAAGTTTTTTAAATTTGGCAATGCACTTAATTCAGGAAGGATTTCTCCCGTTAACTGATTCTTGGCAAACGATATAAAACTTAATTTTTTTAAATCTGCCAATACCTCGGGAATGCTTCCTGTTAGTTTATTACTTTCTAGGTTGATATATGAGAGCTTGAATAAGTTTTCGACACTCATAGGAATCTCTCCTGACAGATTATTGATTCCTAAGCTCAAATGACTTAATTCTGGCAATGAAGCTAAGGGAGCTAATACTAAGTTTCCTGACAAATTGTTCCTCCCTAAGTTTAATCCTGTTACTGTTCCATTATTTACTATAACTCCATACCAATCACATACAGGAATAGCAGGGTCCCAGGGTTTGTTATTTTCTACTGTATTTTTCCAGTTAGGTCCTCCGGTAGCGGTATAGAAGTCTAATAGTGCCTGCTTTTCCACTTCAGAAACTCCACAAGTATCTTCAATGACTGTCAAGGTAATCGGGTGACGCTCTAATGTCAGACCCTCTACTATTGAATTCGTCGCTAAAAAATGATACACTCCGGCATCTGTCATATCAGCATTAGAAATGGTCAACTCTTTATCTGTAGCCCCTGTTATCGCTGTGGTGGTTCCTCCCACGGTTTTATACCATTGATAACTATTGTTAGGGCTTGTTAAATCTGACGTTGTTAAAGTAATAGATTGGTTTATACTAACGTTTTTAGCTTCTATCTGATCCACTTTTGCCTGAGGATTATATATGTAGCGAGTTTGAATCTTTTCTTTATAATATACTTGATCATCTTCTACATCAGAAAACACAAAATCATTATGTTGAATATGCAAATACCGAAGTAAGGAGGAATTTATTTTTGGAAGCTTTCCTTCGAAATGGTTATTATTTATCAATAATCGCTCTAAATTTGGTAATTCTGAAATTCCTGACGGAATATTCCCTTCAAAACTATTACGATCCAAAATAACTTTTTCCAAACTCTGAATACTAAAAATTTCTGATGGTATTACACCCGATAATTTGTTATTAGACAATGCTAAATATGTCAATTTTAGTAATCCTCCATATTCTACAGGAATCGTTCCCGTTAATTTATTATTAGATAAAGAAAGGTGATTAAGATTAGTAAGTCTTCCTATATCAGAAGGCAAACTTCCCGTCAACTCATTTCCATCCAAAAACAGCTCCCATAATCCATCGATTGTTGCTAATTCTTTAGGTACAACCCCAGTTAGTTTATTTGCTCTAATTAGCATGGAAACCATCTTTTTTAAATTACCTAGTTCTACAGGAATTGTTCCCGTCAGATTATTACTATTTAGAACTAATCGAGTAAGGTTTGTTAAACTTCCTAATTCCTTAGGAATCGCTCCTGACAAATTATTATTAGTCAAAGAAAGTGTTCTAAGGTTTTCTAATTTCCCTATAGATATTGGTATTTCTCCAGATAGTTCACTATTGTATGTTAAACGGAGTGTTTTCAGATTAATCAACCTTTCAATTCCTGAAGGAATATGTCCAGAAAGATTATTATTACTTAGATGGATCGTTACTACTTTTCTATTGGTCACTGTTATTCCATACCAATCACATACAGGAATAGCAGGGTCCCAGGGTTTGTTATTTTCTACTGTATTTTTCCAGTTAGGTCCTCCGGTAGCGGTATAGAAGTCTAATAGTGCCTGCTTTTCCACTTCAGAAACTCCACAAGTATCTTCAATGACTGTCAAGGTAATCGGGTGGCGCTCTAATGTCAGATCTGTAACAATACTATTTGTCGCTAAAAAATGATACACTCCGGCATCCGCTGTACTGGCATTAGAAATAACCAGGTTCTTATTAGTGGCTCCTGTAATGGCTGTGGTAGTCCCTCCAACTGTTTTATACCATTGATAACTATTATTAGGACTTGTCAACGCCGTACTTGATAAGGTGATCGTTTGTCCGGCATCTATTGTTTTGCTCACTGGTTGGTCTACCTTAGCTTGAGGAGCATACCGATAATTATTCCTGGCCCGGTTTTTATAACTAACATGATTATTTTCAAAATCAGAAAACACAAATTTATTCCCATAAAAAGAGAATGATCTAAGATCACTTTTAGTAAAGTAAGGGATGCTTCCTTCTAATTTATTCTCATGAAAATTAAAACCGCTCAGTTTCGCAGCTAAACTCTCTGGAACCGTTCCCGTTAGTTGATTATTATCAACCGTCAATGTTTTTAAAGAAGGCATATTCCCTAATTCCAAAGGAATCGTTCCACTTAATTCATTAAATGATAAATAAATCCCTACCAAGGCAGTATTATTCACAAAATCTTTAGGGATAGAACCTTGTATTTTGTTATTGGACAAATACAGTAACTTAAGCCTAGGAAGCCTGGTGATCCCATTAGGAATTGCTTTTATTTGATTCTTGCTAAGCTCCAACGTTATCATCGCCTTGAGAGCCTGAATTTCATCAGGAATTGCAACCAAAGCATTGTTATCCATTTTGAGGGTAGTCAGTAATGTCAGGTTTTGTATTTCCTTGGGGATAGCCCCCGTAAAATTGTTAAACCCTATATCGATATGATTCAGCCTTTTTAGCGCTCCTATCTTAGGAGAAATTACTCCTGACAGCTTATTTTGTCGCATTGTTAATGTCTGTAGGTTTACCAATTCAAAAATTTCTTCTGGAATATTTCCTGAAAATTTATTCTGAGTAAGGTTCAACCCTTTGAGTGTCGTTAGCTTATTTATTCCAGCAGGTAAACTGCTCAACCCGTTTGTACTAAAAACAAGACTTTCAATCCTCGGTAAATTCACGATCCCATTTGGGAGAGTAGTCAGGTTATTTCGCACTAATGCCAGGGTTCTTAATTCTGATAAATTCCCAATAGTTTCTGGTAATTTTGATACCCTATTGGTGTTAAGTGCCAAATAAGATAGTTTTGTGAGATTAGAGATACTTGAAGGAACTTCGCCATTAAGATTATTATTCGGAAGGTTAATTCTGGTCACATGACCATTCGTAACAGTGACTCCATGCCAATCGCATATGGGAATGTCTGACTTCCAAGCCTTATTGTTGGCACGAGTATTCTTCCAGTTTGCACCATCTGTCGCCGTATAAAAATCCAGTAACGCTTGTTTTTCTGTTTCTGAGACAGTACATGATGCCTGACTTGGATACGTGGGTATTATATCATCTGCATATCCCTCTGTCATCCACGCAAAAAGGAATACAAGTTGAAAATATTTGAATATTGTTTTCATGTATCTATTATTATTTTATCAAATAGAGTTTGGTATTTTTCTTATGAGACTAATTGAATATTTTCAATAAATCGCTATTCTCCAGGAATACTAAAAAGTCCTTGTCCTCCCCCATGGCTTTTCCATCCGACTGGGTCCAATTGTATCACTTCACTACTACTTACAGGAGTTTGAACATTATTAGCATGGATCACCCCAAGAATTCTAAAGTCCAGATTAATTCTATTAGGAATAGTGGCCCATCTAAAGGCTCCGGTACTATCTGTCGCCCGATGTGCTCTCGCCTCAAACTGAATAAAAGCACGTCCGGTAGGGTCTAAAGTGACGGTAAATTCCATTTTATCCCTGTTAAACCATCTATCGGTATCCAGCCATCCATTCACATATACCCAACCTCCTTCATAACCTTGATTATTCACCGTAATTTTGCATACGACTTCGGTATTAGGTGTTCCCTGGATTGTAAAAGTTGCTTGCTTTCTCCATCTTCCAAACTGTCCTGTTTTTTGGATTGATTCTCTCACAATAATAGGTTCTGCGGTATCATCACATACATCTCCGATTCCATCTTTATCATAGTCTGCCTGATCACTATTAAAAGTAAATGGGCAATTATCTTCATCATTATTCCATCCGTCATCATCATAATCATTATCCGGGATGGTTTCTCCCTGAAGTTGTGTAGTAACTCCTGCCTGATTATTAGTTGGAACTAATAAACTGGTATTTCCTGTATGAGCATGATCCGTAGATACCTGAATCCCCTCATTACCGTCTTCTGTAACAGGCTCTTTATAGGAAAAATGACCTTGATCTGTATTCAGAAAGCTGTAATCTTCAAAATTGTCTGCCCCCATATAGCGATACTTACTGTTAGAAGCTACTGCTACCGGTAGTGTATGATTATACCCAAACTGTGCAGATGAGAAACGATTCAATGCATCTCTATTTTCTAACTCTGTCCCAAATGCATTATACTGGGTTATTTCACTGGCAAAAGCCCATTGATTCAAGGCTTCGGGATGTGATCCCCAACGATCCCCTTGTAGTGTATAGAATGGAGTAAATTCTTTATAATATCCTTCTTTACGGGTGTTTTTCTTGGTTGAATTTCCTTGTATAACTCCTATTCGCTCTGTTTGATAAGCATATGATTTCTCTGCTCTCCAATTTCCTCTTACATTGTATAAATAAGGGTTAAATCCATATTCCTCAACCGGAAGGTCTGCCAGTTCCTCTGAATCCGGACTCGCATATGGAATGCTTTCCAAACCATATTCACAAGGACAGTTCCAGAAGTCATCGTATGCAACGGCATTGGCATTTACAATTCGTAATTGATCCGACGGATTTCCATTTGCTGCCTGATAAAAGCTTTGCTCCGTAAGACGAGGAACCCACTGACCATTCGTATTTTTAAGCGGATGATTCATCATCGTAATTCCTCCCATCATTGCCTGTTGTAAATTGCGATACCCGGAGCGCATTACTTTAAATCGGATAGCTCCTCCTTCTGAGTTTATGACCACTCCTTTATGATCCAGTAAAACCACTCCTGTGTTTGATTCATTAAATCGGGCAACCCATGCACGCTCTTCTCTTCCATCCAGATATTGAATTAATAATTCATCTCCTGTCGTCAGATATTTATGGGCATCTGCCAGCATAAAGTAAATTCCGGAAGCTGTTAACGTTCCTTTATTCCCCAGGTTTCTGGATGCCTGCCCCATATTCTCATAACTCCAGTATGCCGGAAGATTAAAAGAATAATACTGATCATCAAATTCATTGACCGTTTTGGTCAATAATATCTGTCCGGTTTCTGCATCCCATACTTCATTAGTCGTCCTAACCTGAGCTCCTAAATCTGTTACTATTTTTTCTTTAAGAATTCCCGTTTGATGAATGACCTTGGTAGTAATAGCACTATGTGCAATATTGATATGGGTATTATCTGTTGGAAAAATAGTAGGAATAATCGCCAGAAAGAATACGGCTACATTGGCATTAAATCCTGCGGATCTGGAAGAAGAATAACTCTCTCTCAAATCATTAATTACATCATATGTGACTCCTATTTGACGATTGGTTTCTATACGTCCGTCTTTGTATAGTACCGGTACTTTGTTTTCTAATTGGGTAGCATCTGATGTATTGGTATGATATATATTTCTTACGGTAGAGATAGGGTCTTTCATCCCTTCCTGATATACGTAACTCCCTTTTTCCTTCCCATCCATATCATTGGTACGGATAACATATCCCTGAGACAGGGTAAAATCATTAGTGACTGTTACCGGCATTCCTAAAAAGCTCTTGATCAAATTCTGAAGCACCTGATCCTTGTTACTACTTAACTGATTATGAATGTTGGTATAGTCTACCCGGGTAGGAAAATCCCTGGTTGTATAGAATTCTGTTACAACTTTTCCTGTTGCATGTCTGGTAATACCTTCTCTTTTCAGGTTTTTTACTGTGACTCTTCCATAGGTAACCTTGGCATTAGGGAAGAACGCTTTTCCAAATGGTTTTTCTACATAACTTGTTTCTCTGGGAGCTATCAAGCGAACGCCTTTGTTATAAAATGGAGTTACAAAAGGGTTCTCTGCACTGTCATTAGGTTCGAAAGTAGCAACTCCACTACTCCCTCCTTCCTCTGAGGTATACTCATAGGTCTGTCCATACACCTGTGTTTCTGCACCACTCATTTGATTCCACTGATCACTCATGATCAGCTGTTTTACCCGAACGCCTCCTCCTAACTTATTTATTTTGGGAGCGGACAATCGAATCCAGGATTTTTCAGGAACAAATCGCTGAGCGCATAAATGAGCACTACTGCGTAATTTCCCATTAGGTCCTGAAAATATCTGAGAAACAGATCCAATACTGGAAATCAGTTTTCTGGCTATACTCCCTGCACTTTCCTGAGCTCCGTAATCTGCTGCTAATTCATCATATACAACCCTGTTCATGTATTTACGCCCAAAATACCATCCTGCTTTAGAAATCGGATTGACCAGGTCTGCCCCGTTAACTCCTCCCTCCATTTCACTCCACTTCATAGGAATGGCTGCATAAATCTTATTATTTATCTCAAAGACAGAAGTATTTCCTTCTTTTTCAAAATAACCTGTTACATAGTCAAAATCTGTTTGGCTACTTCCTATGGCTCCTGCTTTTGTCATGTTTAGCATAAAGCGGAAATATATAGGCTTGCTTTGTTGTTCTTTTAGATACTTTGCTGCAAAATTAATATCCGTACTTGTCTCATCTGGCAAAGCTACATAGAGGTATTTTGCTTCTCCCTGCGGTCCTTTATACAGTAATTGATTTTTTAATTCGGTTGTAGTCGCAGGAGCGGGGGTACTTCCTACTCCTGTTACTGTAAACATCTGCATAGGGGATTTGTTCTGTACATACTGATAATCATCACTTTCATAGGTAAGTGACAGGCTTCCTCCCGAAGGAAGCCCTATATCAGTAAGGGACCATGCCGCAGCATAGCGATCCTGATCTGTTTTATTTTGTTGATTGACGTAAGGAAATTCAGGAGCTGTAAGTGTTTGATCTGTAGGCGAACAACTTCCGGTATTGGGTTTATAATTTCCCCAAATATCATATGCTTTCAGGTTATACTCAGGATTATACCCTTTATACTCAAATGTATATGGGGTATATTTTCCCATCTTAGAATTTCCGTAGGTAAAATATACTTTTTTCAATGTTAGTTTTCCGAGGTTCTTCTTTTGCCCGTTACTGTCGATATAATCTATTTCATGGGCATCTAATGCTCCGCCCAGATTGTTTTTCACTCCCTGACACTGCGAATAGTCATATATAAAATGTGCTGTTTTAATCGGGGTTACAGGCAAGTCATTTGTCGCATCATCATCCAGAATTTTTGCTGCAATTGCTTCTGGTTTGGCATATAGACGTATCTGATCTATTTTGTAGAGCTGTTGTTCTCCATTCTGAGGAAGTCCGCCATTTTCTCCACCAGCTCCCCTGCCATCTTTTCTCGGAGACAGGTCAAAAAAGGCTACATGAGTTTTGGTACTAATTTTTCTAACGTACTTAATCTCTTTTTCTCCATAGAGATAGTTCGCTTTTTGGTCTTTTTTATGAGAATTAAATCCTATATTAAAAGAGGCTTCGCGAGGTTCTTTGCTATATGGAACTCGCCATTGATACTTTCCATTTCCGGCATTCCCTCCTTTTATCTCATAATCAAAGCGGGTATAACTTCCCAGGTCATCATCAGTAGGACCATCACCTGTCAAGTCTTCATAATCTCCTGATAATACTGCTGATAACAGGTATGTATGCGCATAAGCCGGGGTTACTGTTTTATCATAAAAATGATCTATTCCACTCGCATTAGCTGTTGTATTTTCTCCCTGACGATACGTTACGATCCCGGTAGTACAATCATACTGATTAGATGCAGTAGCAAAACTCACCTCTTGCTTATCGGTATTATAGGCGGTCTCTCCAAAAACATAGGTAGCACCACCTGGCTTTAAGACCCTTATCTCAGCCGTATGATGTTCCTTCGCCGCATCATTAATCCGTGTTTTATGATAGGATTCTTTATAAATTCCTTCAACTTCTTTTCTGGTCAGTTTTTGCACCGACTGATTACGAAGGTTTCTTTTTTCTCTTTTAAAAGGCTGATTAAACGAAAGTTCTTCTTCATAATTTGATGTCAATGAAGGCTGGTGATATCTCTTTACTCTATACGTATTGGTAGCATAACTATTGAACTTACTTCCTGCTATTTTTAGGGCTATTGGAGCTGTTCCTCCTAATCGCTCTTCGTATAAAGAGGCAGAAGGGTCTACATTCCCCTCTCCAGCAAACCTAAAATAAACAGGTTCATTATTTATAGCCTGTCCGGAAGCGATTTCATTTTCATTTTTCAAATAACGAGAGGCTCTGGTTTTCCATTGCCCTGTATGGCTATTAGAACTCGCCAATACAAAATTCCCCCCTGCATGAAATCCCGCTCCTCCTTCTACTTCTCCTCCCAGACTAAACCCGCTACTCTCATCTTTTACATATTCATCATATAGCTGTCCTACCTGTGTCCGATGCGGACGAAACATGCCCCCAACCCCTTGTGCATTGACGCTATACAAATCATAGGTATAATTCATAGAAGGCAGTGCCAGTAAACTTTCACTAACTTCACGATCATTCTCTCGATTATAGTCTAATACATCTTGAGGAGTTGCTTGTCCGGTGTGTTCATATCCATAAGCTTTCTCCTTTTTTACCTTATCCTTAATCCGTTGTACTGAAGCAGAAGCTGTTACCTGCCCTTCGATATCAAATCCAAATACATCAGGCCCTACTGAAAACGAAAAGTTACTGTGATTTTCTCTAAAAGCTGTTCGTTTTCTTGGTGTAATGGTAACTGGTGAAAAAGAATATCCGGAAGAACCTCCGGCAAGAGAGTAATTACTAACTACCAATTGCTTATTCTTATTTTCTCCTACTCCTGTCGCTCCCATAGAAGCCCCCAGATTAAACTGTGACAATCCTTTATTCGAGTTATATGAAACTCCGGCATTTAAAGCACCTGTCAGCTCTCCATGCTGGAGACACGCCAAATTACTTTTTGCACTTACATTAGGGGAGATTGTGGCACCATCCAGCGTAGAACTTTGTAAATCAATTCCTGTAGAGATGTTATCATTAAGATTAAACGATAGCCCAAAAGAGGGCTTGAATGTAATTCCATGATAATTACTATACTCCATTCCTAATCCCAACGCAAAATTAACATAGTCCGGCTGTTCTGCTCCCAGTAACTGAGGCTTGAACCGGGCATTAAGTCCTACTGTAACATGTTTTTTGAGATTTTTTTCGTAGGTCATCTCATCTCCTTTAAAATCATCTGGAATTCCTCGTACCTGCCGATTGATCTGCCCGACATTGAGATTCCACCCCAATCCTACCCAACTGGCTTCCTGATCCATTTTAACACCGGCATCATATGCCAGATTCAAAGGATATCCTCCCACATCCATTATTGGAATGTTATAGTTAAAGTTTCCCGTAGACAAGTTTACCATTTCTGAAGTACCTATCGGGGTAAAAGCATTAAACTCGGGTTGCGAGGGACCGCTCGTCAATGCGTATAATGATAGCGGCTGTACTGTCGTTACTACTAATTGTATTGCCAGATAGATAGCAAATACCTTTGTAATTTTACTTACTCTTATTTTCTGAATCATACTGATTTTAATAAAACCTAATAAACCTTTTACCGTATTTGTTTGCTAACATCTAAACTTCTCATCACCATACTAAAGCTCCTTTTCTCTTCTTTGACTCCCGGCATACCATTGTTTGATCCCGGATACTATTTAGAAGAAAGTCATTGCTCTCTTTTCTGATAATCAGATACTATGTTAGCCATAGGCTTCTCACCTATACCTGCTGTTTTTTTATCTGTCATATGGTTCACACCATATAAAACCTTCTGAAATACAGAGTGCACCAGTGCATCTACAAGGAAAGAATGTTTAGATTCAGTGCTAAGCTTGTTTTATCTCTTCTCACAAGAGTATCGGCAATTGCCTTTGTACAACTTTAATCTTCTAAAAGTGGTGGAACATCACCTTCATCATGTATTTTATGGTTCCTAATCAATCGGGATCTGTTATTTTGTTATCCCCTGATTGATTTTCTGAACGTACGCTCTTACAAAATGCTTTTAGCGCTTCTCATTTGATGCCAAAACCGACTTCCTGTGATTAAAATTTGAATGTCTCGTGTAATTTTCTAACAATACTACTCCCCTTTTATAATGTGTATTAATTCCTGATGTATGTGCTCTATATTATTTTTAATAATTAATCAAGATCAAAATTATTCATCCCTTGCATATTTTTAAAAAAGTAGGAATGCTCGTTTATAAACAGACACAAAAAAACCATTTAAACAATTGATTTTAAATAATTTAATACATTTGTCTAATTAAAAACGTCTTCTTAATTTTTTCTTAAAAAAACAAGGGATTTATAAACGCCTAGTCACATCATACACTTCAATTTTGGAGTTTTATTCTTGCAAAAACATTGATTTTGACATAGAAATATCGCCTTTTATTGTTAGTCTTCACAAAAGAAAACAGGGATTTAGATCTTCCTAACAACCTATAAGACGTAGTAAACAACTAACGGGGTGTTCTGTACGTATTTTAGCCCGTTCAGACACCCCTTCAGGGTGTCTCCTTCTCCCTTAATCTCATTGTCCATTTCTTGTCCCTGAAAGCCGTAGCGGTAGTTTTCGCTGTTTCCATGTCTATTGGGTAAAAGCATCCCAAAAAGATAAAACACAAGATGAACGTTTAAAATTGATTGACAAGCTAGACAAGGAAGATAAATCTATCATCTTTAAAATCATTGATAAAATGCTTACCACAAAGAAGTTTAAAGAATTCTTTGATAAAAATGTTGCTTCGCTTTAAGGCATAAAAAAAGCTACCCAGTATCTAAACCAAATAGCTTTATTTATATATTATATATTTCCTTGCTGTACCGCCACTAGTTTTGAAAACTAGCGGTAGCCGTTACTCTGACAAACTAGCACCATCAGGGTAGGGGTTATGTAGAAAGCTAGCTTTTCCAAAAATTAATATCTTGTATATTACCCCAACCATAATTATGCTTAAATTTAGACGACATTATGCCACTCCTATCAGGAAAATCAATTTTATTTTTCTCACATATTTCAATAAATCTCATGAAATAGTTAAATGAACCTTCTCCATAACTCCCAGTATCTACATATAAATTACTAAATACTAATTCTGATAAAAAAAAGAACAGTCTTAATGTATCATCATTTTGTTTACTATAAAAGTACTTTAGATTTAAATAATCTTGATGACTTAACATATTAAAATTCCCTTCATAAGTATCATTTAAAATTGATGATGGTGACATCTCTTTTAATTTTAACTCTAGATTATATATATCTACTTTGGAAGTATTAATACTCCAAAATAAATCTAATTGTTCTTGAATTTCTTTTGTTAGAACAATATCTTTATTGTTTAAATAGATTGTAATACATTCTAGAGCGTAAGCCAACCTTCCTCTTATCGAAACTTTTTTAAATCTTATAAAATTCTTCATATTTTACCCAGATGTATTTCTCTTGACTGTTTTTGTTGTTACTTTACAGTTTTTACAATTCGGATTATTTTTAGTAGATCCTGGCTCTAAAATTTTCCCTTTAGGATTTTTTAAAGGTTTTGTTATCTCTAATGAATGGATTTCTAAATTTTTAGCTTTCGCTCCATCTTTAAAAGCATTGTTCAAAGCATGACATTCAGAGCAATTTTCTACATTCGGCCAAGCCGTCTTACTCTTCTTCGGTAGTAATTTTTGTAATTCAGGAGTTAACTCTGTAGCCTTTAATGCACCACTTTCTCCTAAATAAACTTTTCCAGTAACTCTATCGTAAACTGCTGTAACCGACCTAGGCATTTTGGAGTTACTTCTTGCAAATGGGCTATCCAACAAAAGATCTGCATACTTTTGAACTCTTGAAAAAGCAATGGAAGTTTTAATTTTAGCTTTCGAAGGAGCTCCATAGCGCCTAGTCAGTAAAACTGAAAGCCCTACCTCTAATACTTCTTTTTTCTGAACTCTATCTACTAAGTAATCAACACCATTATCAAACTCACCACTCACTTTAGATTCAATCATATCATTGGCTATTCCAGTACTTAAATCATTAAGCATATCTTCATGATATCTCCATACTTTTTCTGGTCCACCTCTTCCAAACATTTCTATATTATTAAAAACGTAAGGAATTACATCAAGAACATAAGCTCCAATATTACCGAGGATTTTTGTGGCAGCAACTATTTTTGTATCATCTTTATCGTGCTTGATCTTCTCTGTATATTTCCAACTTTCTAATCCTTCTAATTCAACTTTATCAACCACTCTGTTTTCACTAAAAACATACGGACTATTCCATGTAAATTCTCTAGACAATGGATCGGTAGCAAAAAACCTTCCTACTCTTGGGTCGTGCATCCTAAAGGTATAGTTAAGACTATTCCCTTCCCCTTTGATCTCGTTATCCATTTCCTGTCCCTGAAAGCCGTAGCGGTAGTTTCCACTGTTTCCATGTCTATTGGGTAAAAGCATCCCAAAGGGGTAATAATCACTAAATGAAAGAACATCCGGAGTAAAGGTAGTTAAATTTCCTGTAACAGTAGCAGTCTTGCGATCACTTATCACACTCATTACATTTCCTAAGTGATTGCTTAGCTCATATCGCTTATCCCCAACTGTATTGCCCACTGTAGCTTCTGCTACAGCCTGATCATTGCTTAGAACAA
>NZ_JBHULX010000021.1:352981-354733 GCF_042684685.1 Aquimarina hainanensis
ATATAAGGTTGTCTTGTTCTCCGGCAGGACCCGCTTACCAATACGGTTCCCTAGTCCATCATAATAGAAAGACACCTCTGTACCATTGCTCTTATGAATCTTCTTTACTTTACCATCTACCCGCCATTCGATATTGCGAATCCCTTCCTGCTTGTCTTCTATCAATTGACCTATCGCATCATAACTGTAATTCCCGGGATTCTGATCCGACAAATCATTAAATGTACTCCCTGCTATAGCATCGTCTACATGGCTTAACTGATTCGAACGCACTTGCTGCCCTGTCTCCGGATCAGTAACTGTCTTATAGGTATATTGCAAGGCGTCCATATCCACAACCGATCCCTGACTGTTGACTGTAGCCCGATGCAACTGCTGTAAGTTCCCATTCTTATCATAGCTATAACTACTGTGGTATGAAGGTGTTACTGTCATCCCGGTCAGCTGTGATCCCTGCATCTTCTTGATACGGTTTAACTGATCATATTCATAGTGATTGATCTGGGTGGACAGCATCGATTCATTGTTGTCTATCAGACTGGTGACCATCTGCTTGATATTCCCGTTGTACAAATTCTTAGTACTCTCTAATCCGGGACTGTTACTGTATACAAAAGAGCTCCCTGTAGTAGTACCGATCGATTGATAATCTCCTTCATAATAACTTAAGGAATATCCCAGGGCATCTTTAGCCACATCAGAAGTGGAAGATCCATCTCCTCCCATATCTGCCGTCGGGTCTAAGGACTCTCCATTAACGCCTTTTAACCAGCCCTGAAGGGTATAGGCGTAATCAAGACCCTGTACCTGCCTGGATCCTAGTACTGTTCTGGCTAAAGGTCCGTGTGAAAAATATGCATACCGGGCATCCTCCTCCCATATACGGCCGTTATCTGAGGTCGATACTCCTACAATACGGTTGTCTGCATCATAGCGATACTGATGGATAAACTGATCCGCCTTCCCTTTTTGATAGGTTACCCTATGAACATTACCACTGATCAGATCGTATTCGTATTGGGTACGCTTCATCCCTGAGGTAGGATCATCCAGGGTCAATGCCATCTGTTTATCGTGCTGCACCAGCTCTTTAACATTCCCATGGATGTCATAGTGATAGAAAATCGCATGGTCGTATTGTCGCTCTAAGGTCGTACTGCTATACTGATCATAGTAATAAATTCCTGCCACCCGGTTGCGGGTCGTACTCCGATAGGTCGACTGATCTGATACCGTCTCAAAAATCTCCGCCGCTCCTATCGAAAGATCGTTATAACGGGTACGGGTGACCTCTACCCGATCTCTGGAAATATTCTGAGGGTACTGATCTTCTACCCGGGTCGATACCACATTGCCCGTAGCTGTATAAACCAGTGTACCTGTCTTTTCCCGGATAGAAATCCCAACGGTTGGAGTAAGTGCTCCTGCCTCTACAATCCGACCCAAAGCATCATAAGTGGTATAACTAAATTGATTGGCGGCTACCTGATTGGCATTCTGTGAAGCGATAATTCTTCCCAGCTCATCATAGGCAAAACGGGTAATCCCTCCATCAGGAGTTTTCTGCCATACCAGTTGATTCAGAGAATTATATCGGTATTTGGTCAATAGCTCATGTGCTGGTAATAAACTACTATTCTCCCGGGCGATATCATTAGTTCGATGCTGATTGATACGGCTATTAAGGGAT
Organism: Aquimarina hainanensis; assembly: GCF_042684685.1. Taxonomy (NCBI): domain Bacteria; kingdom Pseudomonadati; phylum Bacteroidota; class Flavobacteriia; order Flavobacteriales; family Flavobacteriaceae; genus Aquimarina; species Aquimarina hainanensis. Next base: position 354,672 of record NZ_JBHULX010000021.1, read on the forward strand.
TCCCCGGAAGCATCTGATGCCTGTAATTCTGTATCCGTAAAACGATCAACTCCCTCCGGAGG
>NZ_JBHULX010000021.1:354842-357813 GCF_042684685.1 Aquimarina hainanensis
TATCAGGAATCGTCACTGTAACTTCTGTAAAATCGGTGAAAAACGGACGGGGAACACAGATATCTTCATTCCCGGAGGTATTCAGATAATCCGTGGTAAAAGCAGTCCAGCTTTTGGCGCTATCGCCACTGCTGCTCACATGAGCCTGATACAGATCAATAACAGCAGGACGCCCCTTATAAGTCCTACGCATCCCCGGATATCCGTAGTTAAACGCTGTAGCACCAAATTCACTGATGGTCAGATAGTAAAGATCTAGTGTCGATACTATCCCTAATTTGGTCAGGTAATACTCATAATCGGCTACCAGGTATTGCAACGAGTACTGACAAAAATCTTCTGCACTAACAATATCCTCTGCCTCCGTATCCCCTATCCGACTCATCACCCCTGTATATGCAGAATAGGTCGTTGTACAACTTAGTGGTTCCACTACAGGAGGAATACAAACGGTAGGGCCACAAGGAATAGTCTCATCCGGAATTGTCGTGGATCTTGCCAGCTGAATTGTATTCCCAGAGGCAAGTATTACTCCCCCTGAAGTTGCCCCCTGAAGCTCTTCAACATTAAAAAACACACAATTATCTACCTCCTTTTTATTCGTATCACTGATAGGAAGATCAAAATTAACAGCGGATAAAAAAGTTATATCACATTCCTGATAGCTTTCATATATATTCCCATTATACTCATATTCATACAAAATTTGAGCGTTCTTTCTATACCCATCAGGATCTATGACAGGTACAATTGTTTTAAATCTATAGTATGAACTGGAATTCATATTAAAATCCCAAACAAAACTAATAGACAACTGGTAATATTCATTAAGTTTAATAGTAAAATTCACTGAAGAGCCTGCAGTTTTTGTAATGGTATAGGTAGCATTGGTATAATCAAACTTATCTATAACAGGTGCACCATTAGCTGTAAATATCGAATATTCCAGATACTCTTTTACAGGATATTGTACCATTAAATTCTGGAAAGAGGCTAAGGTCGTTATATCCACATTCTCTATAGAAACTGTATTCTGTGAAATAATGTTTGATCTGTTTGCTAATAAAATATCTTCTACTACATGACCAAACAAACGATCAAATTCATCTGTTCCAACATGTGCATAGGAACAGGGAGTAATATCCTCAAAAAAACTACAGGGATCATATAACCATGTTTCAACTTCGATAGTCTTAAAATCTAACTTCATCATCCCATATCGGCTATGGGTAACCCCCGACTTATCCTTAAAAGTAACCTTTACTTTATAACCTCCGTTTAGGGGAAGACTGGGTAGCTCTGTAGCAGAACATAAACTCCCGGAATTCCAATATTCCTTTTTTCCATTAAAAGAAATACCTCCTGTAATTACCTCCTGAATATCAACACATAAAACCTCTTGAATTTCTGATACTCTTATAACCGTTTCATTAGCATCATAGGGGTACCAATAAGAATTTCCATATTCATCTACATTTTTTAAATCAATCCCAATGATCGCATAGTTAGAATCTCCTCCCTCAGAAAACTTAAACTCAATTTTATTTTTAGTAATGGTACCACTGGAATTCTCCTCGGCATAATACCGCATCTCTGTTTGTGGGATTTTAATTCTTGAAAAACTATTACCAAGTACATTTTCATATAAAATATTGATTTGATGCTGAAATCGGGTTTGTAATTCGAAGTCATTCTTAAAACTTGCTACCAAAGGAGTATTCATCAACTGATATGTCTGACCTACAGGATACCTGCTAACCCCCTGATTGATCATCTGAAGTAAGGAATTCTCAAAAAAAGCTTCAGTGACTCCATTTTGCTGGCAGCTTAATTGTTTCTCACAAGTCACCTGGTTATCTTCTCCCACCAAATCATTAATATCCCCACAACACAATAAATTAATCAGTCGACATACTCCGGTAACTACATCACAGGATTCATATAACCTGGCAGTGGCTACTTTAGGGAAATGATCCGCTTCTCTATAGGTAATATTTAACTGTTGCTGGGTTATCTGCCCCCTATCATTATAGAGATAGTTAACATTTGCCCCTGTAATCACCTCTATAACGGCTGGATCTAATACCTGACCCAATTCCATCGTTAATCTGGTTACTCCCCCAACTGTAAGCTCATAGGTACCCCTACCATCTGCCTTCCAAAGAGCAGCTCCTGCTCCAAAAAATGTAGCCAGATAACTTCCCGAATAAGATGACATACTATTCAAAGAAACACTCCCATTGTTTAGAGTTCCCCGTTGTTCTAATTCATACATCACATCCCGAAGGGCTGTCTCAAAACGGGTCGTATTATTACAGCCTGAAATATCTGTACCACTACCATCTCCTATATACTCCCCAACACCATCAGCTTCTGTGATACTACACGCTGCAATACGTGCCTGGGTCTGACCACTAAGAACAATCTCCTGAGTCGTAGTTCCTCCAATAGTCACCTCTGCCAATACCTGATAACGAAAACGCTCACTGCTGGCATCATAACTCGAATAAATCTGTTTTACAGAAGTGATCTGCCAGGTGCCTGCTCCATAGTTCTGCCAGGTATTGCTAAAACTTGCAGGTAAACTAACACTAATAGGAATAGTACCTACTGCCTGATTGTTTTGATAAAAACGAATATCTAATGTCTTATTGGAAGCTGTAAGGTTCGTTCGTATCTCTACTGCTGCATCTGTAGGGTGACTCCCTCCTAAATCTGTAAATAATGCCGGAGTCAGATATCCTCCTCTATAGGTGCTACTAGCAGGAATACCTGAGCTATACTCCTTAAAATAGTAATTTAAGTACATCTCTAAATCCCGAGCCTTAGGACATACTCCTGTAGCAATATAATATTCGTAATTAGTAAAATTAGCCAGGTCATTATAGATATCTCCTCCATTATCTCCTGAACTATATAGGTTATCCGAAGGCTTAAATCGTTTTTCCTTTTCTTTATATAATTCGCTGTG